>JBBDNV010000125.1:0-17802 GCA_040877415.1 Pirellulales bacterium | reverse complement strand
GCGATGTCGGAGGCGTTATGAAACGCCTCGGAAAGCTGCTCGGCGTAGCGGAGCGTCGTGGGATTGACTTCCGTGGCGCGGGGCTCATCGCCGATCGCACCGCTGCGATCCAGCACGAACCCGAGCCCGATGGCGGTGACAAGGGCCAACAGGGCCCACACACGATAGCCATGAAACTTACTTTTGGACATGGAGGTCCTCCTTGAATAAGGATCGAAGACCGATGGAGGGCATAAACCGAAAAGACCGAAAACTGTTCCCCCTTCCCTACGCAGGCGGTTGGCGGCAGGTTCGCTGCCGACTGTTCGCTCGGGCGCCGGGGGTCTTGGAAAGGGATTGATTTCTTCAACGATTCACGGCCGCAAGGAGGTTCGGACGGGGCCGCGCGTCGCAAGCGGGCAAAAACCGGTTCGGATTGACAAAAGCTGATATGTCAGCTAGGGTTACGTATCAAACTCTAGCACTTTTTTCTGACATAGGTAAAGACTGATTCGTCATGGCTCATCCGCTCCACACCGCCCCCGGCGACACGCTGGTTTCCGACTTGGAGCGATGCGAACGCCGCATCGGATATGTCTTTCGTGACAAGAGTTTGCTGATCGCGGCGCTGACGCATGCCTCGGGGGCCCAGCACCGGCTGGCCAGCAACGAGCGGCTGGAGTTCCTAGGGGACGCGATTCTGGGGGCCGTGGTTTGCGAGATCTTGTACGTCCAGTATCCTGACTATCTGGAAGGGGATCTGACCAAGATCAAGAGTGTCGTCGTGAGTCGCCAGACTTGCGCTAAAATCAGCGAAGCCTTAGGGTTACAGGAGTTTCTCATCCTCGGCAAAGGGATGAGCGCCCATCCCAGTGTGCCGCCTTCGCTACTGGCCGACGTCTTTGAGTCGCTGGCCGCGGCCATCTATCTGGACGGCGGCGACGCGGCGGCCCGCGAATTCATCCAAAGGTACATGGGCCCGGAGATCGAGCTGGCCGCGGCCGGCGAGCTGGGGGGCAATTATAAGTCGCTCTTGCAGCAGATTGCCCAGCGCGAGAACGGCTCGACGCCCATCTATCAGCTTCTCGACGAAAAGGGCCCGGACCACAGCAAGTGCTTCAAGGTCGCGGCGCAGATCGGCCGCACGCAGTACCAAGCGGCCTGGGGCCCCAACAAGAAAGAAGCCGAACAGCGCGCAGCCCGCAATGCGCTGGCCGAATTGAACGGCGAGGCGGTGCCGTTTCCGTCGGATTGACCGGCCCTGCGGGCCGGGACGTCGCTTTGGATTCAGTCGCTTTGGATTCACCGGGCGCGAAAAAAATAGGGGCACCCAAGACGCCGGGTGCCCCTTTCTCGTCGGTATTCATTGCCCGCGTGGGGCCTACAAGCTTTCGACCGCGCTACTTCTTCTTTTTCTTGGCGGTCTTCTTGCCACCCTTTTTCTTAGCTTTCCTTTTCTTGGCCACCGTTCGTCCTCCTAACTTTGAGTCTCGACGTTCGCCGCGCAAGGTCGCCGAGCTGGGGACGGCTAGACCGAAGCGGGCGATGCGTCATGTGACCAAACCAATTCGTTTGGTTAAAAAACCATGTTACGGCTTGCGCTGAAATGTGCAAGTACAGTTTCACATTTTTTTTCACGACCGGCAAGAAATGTTTTCGCGATCGTCTTGGGCGTCCGCTTGCCGCTTGGCGCCTCAAGTTACTCTTTGTCTACCCGATTGGCCGCTTGCCGATCGGATGGCACAATGGTCATCGCGGATCGTCATTGCGCTGCGGGGAGGTTTCATGATTGCCGAAGTGATCTCGATTGGCGACGAGCTGGCCAGCGGCCAGCGGTTGGACACCAACAGCCAATGGCTCAGCGAGCGGCTGGGCGAACTGGGGGTGCGGGTCGTTTATCACGCGACGGTGGCCGACGACCTGGCGGCCGGCGTCTCGGTGTTTCGAACAGCGCTCAACCGCAGCGACGTCGTCGTGGCGACGGGGGGCTTGGGCCCGACGGCCGACGACTTGACGCGCGACGTGCTGGCGCAGGTGTCCGGTCGCGAGCTGGTGCTCGACGAGGCGACGCTCCAGCACATTCGCCATCTGTTTGCCCGCTTCAAGCGCGACATGCCCGAGCGCAACCGCGCGCAGGCCATGTTCCCCGCCGGCAGCCGCATCCTCCCCAACGCCAACGGGACGGCGCCGGGCATAGGGCTCGACGTGCCGCGCCCGGAGGGCGGAACATGTCACATCTTCGCGCTTCCCGGCGTGCCGGCCGAAATGTTCGAGATGTTCAAGGGCGACGTGGCGCCGGCCGTGCTCGCCTACAGCGACGCGCCCCGGATGATTCGTCACCGGCGGATCAAGTGTTTCGGCGCCGGCGAGAGCCACGTCGAACAGATGCTGCCCGATCTGATCCGCCGCGGGCGCACGCCGTCGGTGGGGATCACGGTTTCGGCCGCCACGATCACGCTGCGGATCACCTCCGACGGCGCCACAGTCGAGGAATGCATGGCGGCAACGGCGCCGACCGCGGCCGTGATTCGCGAGTGCCTGGGCTCGCTCGTGTTCGGCGAGGAAGACGACGAACTGGAAGACGCCGTCGCGCGGCTGCTCGAACAAACCGGCAAAACCCTTTCGACGATCGAATACGGCACGGCCGGAGCGCTGGCCGAGTGGCTCAGCCGCGCCGCCGGCACCGAGCCCTACTATCTGGGCGGGCAGGTGATCCGCAGCACCGCGATGCTCGCGCGGGCGCTGGGCGATTCGGGAGAGTTGGTGACCAAAAACGGCGCCGCGTCGCGCGAAGTCGCCGAAGCGATGGCCGCGACGTATCGCGAACAAACCGGGGCCGATTACACGCTGGCCGTCGGCCCCTTTCCGCCCGAGGGAGCGAACCATCCGGAAATCCCTTACTACTTCAGCCTGGCCACGCCCCGGAAAGTGACCGTCAAAGCCTCGTCGCTCGTCGGCCATCCGTCGATCTGGATCCCGCGGGCGGGCAAAAGTGCATTGAATCTCCTGCGGCTGACGCTGCTGGGGGAGGTGTAGCCGGCGCGGAAAGGACATCGAACTTGGCCGTACTGTGCCCGAAGTTCAGGGAACGGTAGAATACGTGAAGTTCAATTGCGACCTTCGACAAAGGAAATGACCGTGCAATGGCAAGAGCGAATCGTTGTCGATCCAAAGATTCTCGTAGGCAAGCCCCTCATTCGCGGCACGCGAATTGCCGTGGAGTTTTTGATGGAGCTGTTGGCCGAAGGCTGGACGCACCAGCAAATCCTGCAGAACTATCCCCAATTGACGGCAGACGACATTCAGGCGGCTCTGCACTACGCCGCCGAGGCGATCAAGCAGGAACGCGTGTATCCGTTGGCGGTCTAGCCCATGGTGAAGTTCTTGGCCAACGAAAACGTGCCGCGTTACGCTGTCGACACGGCGCGAAACTTGGGACACGATGTTGCTTGGATCGGCGAGGATTCCCCCGGCGCGGAAGACGAACAAGTGCTCGCACGCTCGCTGGCCGAAGGTCGAGTTTTGATCACCTTCGACAAGGGTTTTGGGGCACTGGCGCTCCGCTCGGGCGGGAAGAAGTCGTGCGGCATCGTGCTATTGCGTCCCCGATTGCGGTCGCCTGAGTACGTCGCCCAGTTTCTCACGGCTGTGCTTTCGAAAACGGTTCCCTGGGAGCGGCACTTCAGCGTTGCGCAAGAGGGAAGATTGCGAGTCGTTCCCCTCCCTTGAGTAGCGATGTTTGAACGGCTTCTGTTTGGATTGTTGCTTCAATTCGCGGTCGTTTGCGTGACCGTCAAAGCCTCGTCGCTCGTCGGCCATCCGTCGATCTGGATCCCGCGGGCGGGCAAGAGCGCATTGAATCTCTTGCGGCTGACGCTGCTGGGGGAGGTGTAGCTGAATGAAGCGGAACCGGCTTCACGCGCGCTCGCTGCCGCTAGTTCGCGGCCGCTTGGGCGACCGGCTGGCTTTCTTCCGGCTTGGGGGCGGCGAAGGATTTCAGGAGTTGGCCGCCGTCGACGAGCCAGACGAACAGCGTGCTGTCCTGACCGCCGGAGATGGCGATGCGGCCGTCGGCACTGGTGGCCGTCGAGTACATGAAGTCGTTCGAGCCCGAGTAGGTGCGCTCCATCTGGCCATTCTCGGTGTTCACCAGCCGCACCGTCTTGTCGCCGGAGCTGGCCACCACCTTGTCCATGACGCCGACAAAGGCCAGCGAGGTGACCTCCTTGCCGAAGGCCGACGTGGTGCGGCGCTGGTCGCCGGTAAGAAAGTCCCAGACTTTGATCACGTTGTCGGCGCCGGAGCTGGCCAGCACCTTGCCGTCTGATTTCCAGCTCACGTCGAGCACGTGGTGCGTGTGGCCTTCGTAGCTTCGGGCGAGCGCGCCGTCGGCGACCTTGAATACCTTGACGAACCGGTCGGCGGCCGAAGAGGCCAGGAAGACGCCATCGGGCGAGAATTCCAAGCCAAAAACCGTGTCGCTGTGCGCGTCGGGAAGCGAGCGCACCAGCGAGCCGTCGGCGACGCTCCAGATCTTGAGCTCGCCAGAGCGTGAAGGCTCGCCGCCACCGGTGGCCAGCAATTTGCCGTCGCGACTGAACGCCAGCGCCGTGACGCGGCCGACAAACGTTGCGGGATCGGCCACGTTGCCGATCGTGCGCGCAAGCGTCCAGGCCGGCGAGTGATTCCAGAGGATCACGGCCGAGTCGGCGCCGGCCGACAGAATTGCGCCGTCGGCCCCAAACGCGGCCGCGTGCACGGGGGCCTTGTGGCCGGCGAAAGTTTCGACCGGCGCTGCGGTGTCGCTCATCCAGGTGCGCACCAGGTTATTGTCGCCGGCGCTTGCGAGCAGCGAGCCGTCGGGAGAGTAGGCAAGTGCGCGGACCGGTTGGTCGGCGGCGGCGGCGGTTTTCTTGGCGGCTTCGCTCTCAGCCTGCGTTTGCGCAAGGGCGGCTTCGGAATCCTTCAGCGCCTGCTCGCTGAGCGGGACGTCGGCGACGGACTTTTTGACCGCGGCCACGGCGGCGGCGGCGGCTTGTTCGGCGGCCATGTTGGCGGCCTCGGCGGACATGGCTTCCTGCATGGCTTTGGCGAGCGCGGCGGCGGCTTCCTGAACCTTCTTTTCCAGCTCCTTGACTTTCGCGTCGGCTGCTTCGGCGGCCTTCTTGGCTTCTTCGTTGGCTTTGGCCAGGTCGGCGTTTTGGGCGTCTTTTTCGGCCACGGCCTTCGCCTGCGCGGCTTTTTCGGCGGCGGCTTTGGAAGCCTCGGTGGCGGCGGCCAGCTCCTTGTCGGCGGCGGTCTTGGCGTCGGTCGGCGCTTTAACCGCCGCTTGCTTCTCGGCCAACGCCTTGGCGGCCGCGTCCTTGGCCGTTTGCGTCTCGGTGACTGCCTTGGACGTGGCGATGATCTTGGCTTCGGCGTCGGCCACCGCTTTCTTGTCGTCGGCCACCTTGGCATTCAGGGCCGCCACGGCCCGATCCAACTGGGCCACGCGGAACTGGGCCCGAAAGTCGCCCTTCATCTCCGCGATCGGCTGCTTGTCCGGGGAAGCCCAGGGCTGGCCGTCGGCGGCGTTCCACAGCTTCACCAGGTTGTCGGCGCCGGCCGAGGCAATCTGCTTGCCGTCGGGGCGCACGGCCAGCGCCGTCACCGCCGCGCCCTGCTTGATCTCGCGAATCTGCTTGTTGCCGTCGGCCAGGTTCCACTGGCGAATCGAGCCGTCGGCGCCGGCCGAAACGAGTTGCTGCTTGTCGCTCGGCGAAACTGCCAGAGCGGTGATCGGGCCTGAGTGCCCGGTGATTTCGGCGGCGGGCGTGAATGGGCCGCCGGCCTGGGCCGGCAAGGTCCACAGCCGAATCGCGTTGTCCCCGTGTCCCGTGGCCAACTGCGCGCCGTCGGCCAAAACGGCCAAAGCGTTGATCGGTGCCGGCGTTTCCACCTGGCCGGCCGCCGCGGCGTCGGCGACGTTCCACAGCCGGATCGTTTTGTCTGCCGACGTGGAGACCAGCTTCGTGCTGTCGGGCGTGAAGCCCAGCGCGGTCACGGGGCCCGAGTGGCCGGAAAGCGTCCTGGGGTCCTTAAGCGTGCTCAAATCCCACAGCTTGATCGCGCCCGTGGCTTCGCCGGTGGCGGCCCACTTGCCGTCGGAGCTCGTGGCCAGCGACTCGACCGCCGCGGTGCTGCCGGCCAGGTCGGCGCGGCGCACGTCGTGCGGCCGGCGCCACAGCTTCACTTCGCGGAATCCGCCGGAAGCCAGCAGCTCGCCGTCGGGACTGAACGCCAACGACTGCGCGAGATCGAGGTGCGCCACACCCAGTTTCTCGTACATGCCCGAGCTGATGAGCGCCGGATCGGTAAGCCGCGTCACCAACTGGCCGGAGGCGACATGGTAGACGAAGATCTGGTTGGCGCGACCGCAGGCGGCGTACTGTGCGTCGGGCGAAAGGGCCACGGCGTAGATTGGATTGACGCCGGGCGGGAGCTGCTGCCATTTGATTTCCGCCCGCCGTGTGACTTCGCCCTTGGCCCCCTCGTCGATCCACTGCTTGACGAGCCCCAATTGGTCGCTGGTGAGCGCCAGGGCGCCGGCCTCGTTGCCGGCCGGGGGCATCATCGGCTCGTCGGCGTGCGAGGCGACGACGAGCAGGCGGCTTTCGGCGCTTTTTCCGGGCACGACGACCGGACCGGAGTCGCCCCCCTTGGCGATCGTTTGCGGCGTTTCCAGCACCAGCGCGTTCTCGGCGGTCTTCGCGTTGTGACAGGCCAGGCAGCTCTTGGTCAGGATCGGCAGGATCTCTTTCTCGAAGTCGACCGGCGTGTCGCGCTGGATCGCGGCAATGGGGATCGGCGCCTCGTCGGCTTTGGCCGCGGGGACAAGAACGGGCCACAAGCACAGCGCGCCTGCGATCGCGGGACGTAGGAGCTTCACGGTTGGTCACTCGGGCGGGATCGATGTCGGTGTGGCGCCGGCGAGCGTCCTGGGCGCGCGGGCGAACTGCGTCGACGTGCTCGGTCAGGTCGGACGAAAGCCGGGTCGGCCGACGCGTATGGTTCTTATGATAGTTCGAGCAGGGGTAGGGGTGAACGAAAAAGGTGGGACAGCCCGTCGCCGTCGGCTCCGGGCTAGACGCTTAGTGATTGAACAAAAACTCCTTGGTGTTCACCAGGGCCCAAAGAATGTCCTCGAAGGCGAGCTTTTCGTCCTTGGATTTGGACAGGTGTCCAAGGGCCACGGCCATTTCGTCGGTTTCGGGCGCGCGGGAATAGACGCGCAGGTAAACCTCGCGGATCTTGTCCTCGCGCGATCGTTCCTTTTGTGCCGCCAACAGCGCGGCCCGGCCGCCGCCGTCTGAAAGCTTGCCCTGCACTTCCGAACTGTTCAAGAGGTGCAGGCTTTGGGCCAGGTTGGCTTCGCTCGATCGTTCACACTCGCAGGCGCTTGAGTTTTCGGGCTTGCCGAACACGGTCAAAAAGTACGAGCTGAATCCGCTGTCGGGCAGTTGCACGGCGCGGACTCCGGCCGGGACGCCGCCGAAAGGGGTCTTCGATTCGGTGACCGCGTCGATCGCGTCCAACAGCACTTCGGCCTGTAGCCGCTTGGGATAGTAGCGCGAAAAGTTCTGCTTGTCGTTGACGTTGTATTCGTTCGGCAGCGACGAAAGCTGGTACGTCCGCGAGTTGCAAATCGTGCGCACGAGTTGCTTGATGTCGAAGCTGCCGTCGATGAAAGCCGCGGAGAGCGCGTCGAGCAGCTCCTGGTTGGTGGCCGGATTGGTCACGCGCATGTCGTCTTCCGGGTCGACCAGGCCGCGGCTGAAAAAGTGCTTCCAGTAGCGGTTCGCCAGGGCCCGCGCGAAAAACGGGTTGTCCTTCTGGACCATCCAGTCCACCAGCGCCTGCCGCGGGTCGTCCTCGGTCGAAATCGTGGCCGGCTTGGCGCCCAGGCCCGCGGGCGGAACCGACTGCCCGGTCTTGGGATGGGTGGCCGAGGGCGCGCCGCGATTGTAGACGACCCGCTGCTCGCCGAATTGCGCGCCTGGCTTGCGCTGCACGCGCGAGAAGAACGCCGCCAAACCGTAGTAGTCCTGCTGGCTCCACTTCTCAAACGGATGGTGATGGCAGCGGGCGCACTGGATGCGCAGGCCCAGGAACAGTTGGGCCGAGTCTTCCACCTGCTCGTTGATGTCGTCCACCTCGCGATACCAGGCCACCGGCGGATTGCGGCCGATCTCGCCGCTGGCGGTGAGCAACTGCCGCACGAACTGATCGTACGGCACATTGGCGTGCAGGCTGTCGCGGATCCAATCGTGAAAGATCCGGGTGCCGCGGGCGAAGGTCTGGTCGCGGCGCTTGTTGCGCAGGATCGAGCTCCACTTGTTGGCGAAGAAGTCGGCATAGTCGGTGCTGGCCAACAGCGTGTCGATCCACCGCTCGCGCTTGGCCGGATCGGCGTCGGCCAGGAATTTTTCCGATTCGTCGGGCGTGGGCAGCCGGCCGGCAATGTCGACCGCGGCGCGGCGAATAAACGTGGCGTCGTCGCAAACGGCGGACGGCGGGACGCCGAGCGTCTTGAGTTTCTTAAAAACCAGCTCGTCGACGAAGTTTTTTGGCTCCGGCGTGCTTTCCACAGGAACTCCCAACGGGACGCTGGCGCGGAACACGCCCACCTGGCCCTGATAGCGGGCCATCACGGCCAAGTCGCCGGTCAGGTCGAGCGTCTTCACCAGCCCCGTGACGCTAACTTCGGCCGTTTCCGGGTTGTTCGGCTCGAACTTGACCGTGCCCGTGACATCCTCGGTGGCGCCGTCGGTGTAGTGCGCGATCACGAGCAGTTGCTGCTCGCCGGCGCGCGGCATGGTGCGCTCCGCAGGAATGACCTCGATGCGAGCAACCTTCGGGTCGCTGTCGCTGCCGTAGGGCATGCCTTGCGCGATCCAGCGACGCATCAAACGGTAGGAATGCGAGTCGACCTCCAGACGGGATCCCCCCCCGTGCGGCACTTCGCCGGTCGGCTTCACAAGCAGCAGGCTCTTTTCGGGCGAAGCGGGAAACAGACGCCGGCCGCGGCCCTCTTTGACCAGGTGCTCGTAGTCTTCGGACGGCTCAAAGCCCAAAAGTGATAGCTTGAAGCCGTTCTGGCCGCTCGCCTTGCCGTGGCAGCCGCCGCTGTTGCAACCGAGCTTGGTGAAGATCGGCACGACCTGGTTGGGGAAATTCACCAGCGGATCGTGGGCGAAGTGAACGACCGAAACCCGAATCGAGCCCGCGGGGCCTTGGGGGGTTTTGGCCGTAATCGTAGCCGATCCGTCGGCCTTGGGGATCACATAGCCGGACGGCTTAATCTCGACAATGCCCTGGGGGGCGGCTTCGTAGGCGGCCTTGGAGGTCAGATCGCGCAGTTGGCCGGTCGAGTATTTGCCCGTGACCACGAGCTGCTGGCGCGCGTCCTGGCCGTCGAGGGTAAAACCACCCTCCAAGGTGCGGCCGCTGTCGACGGTCACTTCCGCCAGTTGTCCGGGATCCGGCAGGCCGGGAGCGGGCGGTGTCGCCGGGGCGTTGTCGGCACGCGCGGCCGTGGCCAAAAGCGATCCGCACCAAAGGGATAGAACGATGGCAGCAAGCCGAGCAGTCCGACTCGTCATGATGCAGTTCTCCGGTTTTTCAAGCGGCGGGATGATTGCGGGGGGAGGGACCGATCGCCGGCGCGATTATCCCAAGTACCATGCCAACTTGCAAGCAGAATTGTCAACGGGTGTTGATGCGTTGATGCATCGTTTGGGGGGGACGGAGGTGCGATGCTAAGCCGCAAGCGGCGTGGAAGGCGAGCGAGCGCGGGGCCAAGTAAACCGTCAATAGAACCCCACCCCTCTTTCCGCTATGCTCAAGCGCCATGATGGATGAGCAGCAGGCGTACACGCGCAGCCCCGAGTTGATGACCCCCCAGGACACGGTGCTGGTGGTGGTCGACGTGCAGGAAAAATTGATGCCGTTCATCGCCGGCGGGCGGCGGATTATCTGGAACCTGCGCCGGCTGATCGACGGCGCCCTGGCTATGGGGCTCAAAACGCTGGCCACCGAACAGTATCCCCAGGGGCTGGGGCCAACCGTGAGCGAGTTGGCCGGCCGGCTCGGCGAGATTCCGAGCAAGACCGTCTTTAGCTGCGCCGGCTGCGAGCCGTTTGCGGCGCGGCTGCAAGAGTCGGGCGCGAGCAAGGTGATGGTCGCGGGGATTGAGGCCCACGTTTGCGTGCAGCAGACCGTGTTGGACCTGCTCGCGGGGGGATATCACGTGTACGTGCCGGTCGACGCCGTGGGGTCTCGATACAAAATCGACTACGACACCGGTTTGAAGCGGATGGAATCGGCCGGAGCGACGTTGACCACTACCGAGTCGGCCCTGTTTGAGTGGTGCCAGGTGTCCGGCACTCCCACGTTCAAAAAGATCAGCGCGCTGGTGCGCGAAAGCCCACCGGAAGATTGACCGCGCCCGAGCGCCCCCATCGGGCTAAGCAATGACGAACCCAATCGCCCCCGCGCCCCCGCTGGTGCCACCCGTGCGGATCTTGATGGGCCCGGGCCCCAGCGACATTCATCCCCGCGTGCTCGAAGCGCTCGGCAAGCAGACGATCGGGCATCTGGATCCGTACTACCTGGAACTGATGAACGACATGCAGCAGATGCTGCGCGGGCTGTTTCGCACCGCGAACCCGATGACGCTGGCCATCAGCGGCACCGGATCGGCCGGCATGGAAGCGACCGTGGTCAACGTGATCGAGCCGGGCGATTCGATGATCGTCTGCGTGAACGGGGTGTTCGGCAGCCGGATGGTCGACGTGGCCGAGCGGGCCGGCGCCAACGTCACCAGGATCGAAAAGCCGTGGGGCGAGGTTTTTTCGCCCGGCGATCTGAAAGTGGCGCTCGCTGGGGCGAAGCCCAAAGTCGTGGGAATCGTGATGGCCGAAACCTCGACGGGCGCCTGGCAGCCGATCGAAGAGATTTCCGACGTCGTACACGACGCCGGCGCAATGCTGCTGGTCGACGCCGTGACCGCATTGGGCGGCGTGCCGGTGGAAGTCGACGCGTGGAATATCGACGTGATCTATTCGGGCACGCAGAAATGTCTCAGTTGCCCGCCGGGGCTCGCGCCGGTTTCGTTCAATACTCGGGCGATGGACGTCGTGCTTGCGCGCAAAACTAAAGTGCAGAGCTGGTACCTCGACCTGACGATGCTGGCCAGGTACTGGGGCTCCGAGCGCGTTTATCACCATACGGCGCCGATCAACATGACGTACGGTCTGTACGAGGCGCTGCGGTTGATTCACGAAGAGGGGTTGGAGTCGTGCTTCGAGCGGCACAAGAAGAATCACGAAGCGCTCGCGGCCGGGCTGGCCGCATTGGGAATTCGCTACACGGCCGCGGCCGGACATCGATTGCCAATGCTCAACGCCGTGGGCATTCCCGAGGGGGTCGACGACGCCGCGATTCGACGCGCGTTGCTCGACCGTTTCGGCATCGAAATCGGCGGCGGACTGGGCGATTTCAAAGGCCAGGTGTGGCGCATCGGCCTGATGGGCTATGGCTCGCGCGCCAATAATGTGTACTTGCTGCTTTCGGCGCTGGAGGAATTGCTGGCCGAGCAGAAACACCGCTTCGATCACGGCGCGTCGATCGCCGCGGCCACGGCGGTGTATGCCGGCAGCGCGTAGAAGCAGTTTCGACGCCGGCAGAGGCCGCTCGGCGATGCCTCGCTGGCTAAACGGGAATGCCACTCGAACTGCTGCCGCTGGCTATTCGTCTTTCCGGGGGAGCGGCTCGACGACGGGGCGGGCTATCTGCAATAGGGCCCCGCGGCCGTCGATCTTGATTTTGTGCGGACCGTCGGGGCCGTCGAGCGTGCCGCCGTTCTGGAGGGCGTAGCGCTTGAGCTGGGCGATTTTTTCGCCGGCCGGCACTTCGCCATTTTCCTCGGTGCCCGGCGCTCGACCCCAAAGTACCGTCGTGCCCGAATGCGTCACCAGGGCGAACGTATACTCGTACTCCACTCCGGAACGCGCCCGCTTGCGTTCCCAGGGAACGATGCGGGCCAGGTCGAGGGCCGTCCAATCGCCCGAAAGGGCCGCGGCGATCTGTGCGCCGCCCAACACGCCGGCGTCACCCCAGCGCGTGCCCACCGGGCCGGCCGGCAGCGTGTGGATTTCGCCGATGCGCGGGTAGCGCTCGGCTTCGTCGGCGGTGAAATTCGGCTCGCCGGCACGGCCGCGCGTGGGGAGCACGACGCCTTGCTCGTCGACCGGCAAGACGCCGGTGCCGTCGTGTAATTCAACCATGGCCACTGGCACGCGGTAGGCCACGATGACGTCCACGCCCGAGGGAAAATGTTTGCTCACGCGATCGACCCGGGCGACCCAAGGATGGCCGGAAAACCCGCCGGCCAGACGCACCGTCAGGTCCTCGTCCAAGAGCGAGAGCGGCCCGGAGCGGTTCAGGTCGCGGAGCACCTCGGCCTTGACGTCGGCGCGAACCCAATCCGGCGGCGCGGTGACGCTGATGTGTTGGGCGAGTACCTGGTATTGACTGGCGGCCAGAACGCGATCACGCACGTGCTGCCAGACGAAAAAGCATGCGCCGGCCACGAGCGCGGCGACAATCGCGCCGGCGATCATCAAGCGCCGCGAGCGCCTGGAAGGGGCCCGGCGGCTCATGACGGCCACGCCGCCTTCGTCGGAGGATCGTTTCTTTGTGTTCACAAGGCACCTGCGGCGGCCATGCATCGGCGGTGCTAAGCCGCAAGCGGACGTGGGGGTCTATTTTCGTGCACGAGTTGATTAGGGGGCATCACCAGATTTCGATTTCGGTTTGCAGCTCGATGCCCAATCGCTCGAGGACGTTCTGGCGCACCAGGTCGATCAGCTTCAAGACGTCCTGGCTGGTGGCCCCTTCTTCGGCCACGATGAAGTTGGCGTGGCGCTGGCTGACTTCGGCCCCGCCGACGCGCGTGTTTTTCAGTCCGGCCTGTTCGATCAGCATGCCGGCGCTCATGCCGCGGGGATTCTTGAAGATGCAACCGGCGCTTTGATGTCCCAGCGGCTGGCCGGCTTTCTGGATGATCCACTGCTTCTGCATGCGCTTGGTCAGCTCCTCGGGATCCTCCTGGTCCAACTCGAATTTGGCGCCCAGGATGACCAGCTCGTCCAGCGAGCTTTCGCGGTAAGCGAAGACGAGATCTTCGCGCGGCCGCGTCAGGATTTCGCCGGCGCGGGTCATCACGGTGGCCTGGCAAGTCCATTGTCCGATGTCGCCGCCGCGGCTGCCGGCGTTTCCGTGCAGCGCCCCACCGATCGTGCCGGGGATTCCGACCAACGTTTCCAGGCCGGCCAGCCCTTCGCGCACCGAAGTCGAGATGGTGTGCCCGAGCTTGGCGCCGCCGCCCGCGGTGATGGTTTTTTCCCCGACGGCGATTTCGGTGAAAGCCGGGGCCGAGAGCCGCACCACGAGGCCCGAAACGCCTTCGTCGCGCACCAGGATGTTCGATCCGCCGCCGAGGAGTCGAATGGCGGCGCCTAGGTCACGCGAGCGGCGCACGAGCGCTTGCAGGTCTTCCACGCTTTGGGGCTCGGCGAAATACTCGGCCGGACCGCCCAGGTGGAACCACGTGTGCGGCGCGAGCGGTTCAGTCCGCTTTACGAAATGTTCGAAGCCCTTTGCCAAGCTCATGCGCGACCCTTCCGATATCCCCGGCCCCCATGGTCACCAGCACGTCGCCCGGGCGGAGCGATTGTCGTAAATGATCCTGTATTTCGGCCGCCGACGCCAGTTGCACCGCGTCGCCGCCGAGATCCGCGACGCGACGGCACAGATGTTCGGCCGTGACTGCTTCGCGGTCGGGCACAAGCTCGCGGGCCCGGAACACGTCGGCCACGACCACCTTGTCCGCATTTTGCAGGCTGCGGGCGAATTCGTCCAGCAAGCGCGCCAGCCGCGAGACCTGGTGGGGCTCGAAAACGCACCACAAGCGGCGACCGGCGTACATTTGCCTCAGCGTGGCGAGCGTGGCGGCGACTTCCGTGGGATGGTGCGCGTAATCGTCCACCAAGGCGACGTCGCGCACCTCGCCCAGCAATTGCAGCCGGCGGCGTAGACCGACGAAACGCTCCAAGCCCTCGCGAATGGCTGCGCCGGTTGCTCCGCAATGGCTGGCCACCGCGGCGGCCGCCAGGGCGTTCAGCACGTTGTGGCGTCCCGGGACGGGCAGCTTCACCTCGCACACCGCGCTGGCCTGGCAACGAATCTGGAACGAGTAGTATCCGCGGCGCTCGCCGACGTCGGCGGCCTGCCACGTGGCGGCCGGCGTCATTCCAAAAGTTTCGCACGTGCAGGCCAGCTCGGCGCAGGCGCGCAGCGTGGCCGCGCAGTCGGCCCGCGCCAACACGAGCCCGCCCGGGGGCACCGCTTGGACAAACCGGGCGAAGGCGTGCTCCAATTCGGCGCGCGAGAGGAAGCAATCGAAGTGATCGGGCTCGATGTTGAGGATCGCCGCCATCTCGGGCTTGAGATGGTGAAAGCCCGCGCGATATTCGCACGCTTCGACGAGCAGCAAGCGACCGTGGCCAAAACGACCGCCCGAGTTTCCGCCGATCGGCGCGGCTCCCACGACCACGGTGGGGTCGAGGCCGGCAGCCGTGAGGATTTCTGCGGCCATGGCGGTGGTCGTGCTCTTGCCGTGCGTGCCGGCGATGGCCACGCCGCCGCGCGATTGCATGAGCCGGCCGAGCATTTCCGGATAGCTGAGCGTGGGGATGCCCAACTGCCGCGCGCGGCGCAATTCGGGATTGGCCGGCGGCACGGCGTTGCTGTAAACCACCAGGTCGATCGACTGGTCGATCTCGGCGGCATCGTGACCCTGGCGCACCTGGAACGGCGCGCCGTCGAGCGACGACGGCACAAGATCGGAACCGCTGACTTGCCAGCCGGCTTCGTCGAGCACGTCGGCCAGCGAGCGCATGCCGGCGCCGCCGATGCCCACCAGATGGGCGCGCGCGAGCGTGGCGACCGGTACGGCGGCGTCACCTTGCCCTTCCAGACTTGCAGCGCCGAACAGCGTCATGGCGATTGGGTGGCGGAGAGTGTCGAGCAAATCAGGGCGGGATCATACGCGCGGCGGCCGAAACCTGTCAATGCAATTGCCGCTAGCATGGCCGGGGATTTCAGGCCGCCGTGATGGGGCGGGCTGCGAGCAAAGCGGCGATCGAGCGGGATACGTGCCGCGTGGCCTGCGGGCGAGCCAGTCCGCTTAACGCCTGCGCCATGCGAATCCGTTGCGGATGGTCGCTGGCCAGTTCGATCACCGCCCGGGCCAGGTGATCGTCGAGCCGGCCCGCGAGATCGCGCTGGTCGATCGTCCGGCAGGCGCCGGCCGCCGCGAACACGTCGGCGTTTTTGCGCTGGTGGTCGTCGGTGGCCGCGGGATACGGCAGCACAATGGCGGGCAGCGCGCTGGCGGCCAGCTCGGCCAGCGTCGTGCCGCCGGCGCGGCTGATCGCCAGATGGCTTGCGCGCAGCAGTCCGGGCAGCTCGTCGATGAAGGGCGACACGGTGGCCACGATGCCCAGCTTGCGATACAACTGGGCCGTGCGCGCCACTTGCCGTTCACCCGCCTGGTGCACGATCTGCCAGCCGTGCAACACGGCGCCGGCTTTGTACAGCGCGCGGGGCACTTGCTCGTTGAGTGTTTGCGCGCCGCCGCTGCCGCCCAATACCAACAGCGTGCGCCGGCCGCCGAGGCGATCGGGCAGGTTGCGCACCGGCGCGCCCCGATCGACGAATTCGCGCCTGAGCGGGTTGCCCGTGACGCGCACGCGGCAGCCCGTTTTCAGGTGAGGACGAATTCCCTCGAACGCCGAACAGACCATCGCCGCGGCCGGCGCCAACCATCGCGTGGCGCGCCCCGGAACGGCGTTTTGTTCCAACAAAACGTAGGGAATGCGCGCAGCCGCGGCGGCCCGCGCGGCCGGAACGCTGGCGTAGCCGCCCAAACCCACGACCAGCGTCACGTGCTCGTGGCG
The DNA here is from genome assembly GCA_040877415.1 of Pirellulales bacterium. GTDB lineage: Bacteria > Planctomycetota > Planctomycetia > Pirellulales > PALSA-1355 > JBBDNV01. Next base: position 1,762 of record JBBDNV010000125.1, on the reverse strand, counting down.
CAGAAAGCGGCGCGCGGCGTAGTAGCCCGAGAAATTGGCGGTCAGGAAGCGCAGCGCTTCGGTGGCCTTGCGTGGAAACGGCCGGCAAGACAGGGCAAAATAGTTGAACCCCGCATCGCTGACACGATCCACTTCGAACGGTTTGCCCGTGCCGGCAAACGTGATCCGCAACTGCCGCGCATCGCGGCGCAGTTCCTCGGCCACAGCCAGACCGGGAAACAGATGCCCGGCGGTGCCTCCGCCGGCGAACAAAATGTGGTCGGTAGCGTTTCTCATGCCACAAGTCGTTCGTCCCAGGGTTGTCTTCGCCGCTCAGCGCGACGTCAGGGTTTAGTAGCCGCGCGAGCGGGCGTACGAACGTCGTACACCGGGTGGCGCGGGCCGGGTGCTGGTAGGACACGCGTCCCCTTCAATGAGTTCGGCGAAGATCGGAGTTTCTTGGATCGGCGGATTGGGCCGCGCAAGCTGTTGGCTGCTCGCGCTTTGCGACGCCGGGGCAAACTGGCGAGATTGCAGCTTCAGCCCGGCGAGTCCCACCAGGGCGCACAGCGCGGCCGCGATCCAGAAGCGGACCACGATCTTGTCCTCGGGCCAACCCTTGAGCTGAAAATGATGGTGCAACGGCGCGCACAAGAACACGCGCCGACCCCGCCAGCGATATGAGGCGACCTGCACGATCACGCTTGCGGCTTCGGCGACAAACACGCCGCCGATGGCCACAAGCAGCAGCTCCTGCCGCGCGATGACGGCGAACAGCCCCAACAATCCGCCCAGCGGAAGCGAGCCGGCGTCACCCATGAACACCGAAGCCGGATGACAGTTGAACCACAAGAACGCCAAAAGGCCGCCAACCAGCGCCGCGGCGACGACCACCATTTCGCCCGCGCCTGCGATGTGCGGAATGCCCAGATGGGCCGCCCAACCGGCATGACCGCTTGCATACGCGACAACCGCAAGGGCGCCCGTGGCGCATACCAGGCAGCCGCCGGCCAGGCCATCCAGGCCGTCAGCCAGGTTGACGGAGTTCGATGATGCGACGATGACCAGCGTGGCCAGCGGAACAAACATCCAGCCCAGCTCGAAGTGACCGAAAAGCGGCAACGAGAGTTCCAGCCCGCGATCCTGCGGCACGTGCAACCGATAGACCAGCGCGGCCGCCACCAGCGCGATCGCCGTTTGAGCCAGCAGCTTGGCACGGGCCGAAAGCCCGCGGCGGCTGGTGGCGAGCTTGATCCAGTCGTCGCACGCGCCCAAGCCGCAAAGGGCCACCGACATGGCCACGGCAATCGGCAGATAGGGATTGTGCCAATCGCAAAGCGCGCAGGCGCTGGCCGCGAGGCCGGCGACAATGAAGATGCCGCCCATCGTGGGCGTGGCATGTTTGGCCCGGTGCAGTCGCGCGATCTCGGCGGAGTCGGATTTGATCGGTTCGCGAAAGTGGGTTGTGAGCCAGGCGATCAGCGCGGGTCCGCCGGCCAGCGTCAAAGTGAACGTGGCCACCGCCGCCATGGCCGCGCGGGGCGTGATCCGCTCGAGTCCTTGCCAATCGCAAAGACCGGGCCACCTGGCAGCCAGCAACTCGGCCAGAAAAAGTAACATCGGGACAGGCCCAGGCGCCGAATCGACACACGAGTGCAGTGTCACGCAAAATTTGCCGGGTGCCACTCGTTGCTTGTCAAGCGAGTGTCCAGGCGGCACGGGTGGACAAGCCACCCGTGGCACCGCTGAGAATCCCTGAGACGTCGGGGCGGCGCAAGCGCCG
>JBBDNV010000124.1:0-17868 GCA_040877415.1 Pirellulales bacterium | reverse complement strand
GGTAAGCTGTCAATGTTTTGCACAGCGCAAATCCCGTGCCGAACAGGATTGGGACGCAGCTCATTTTCGGGGAAAAGCGCTGCGTCCCCTTTTTTGTTCCGGGCGGCAGCCAGGGGCGATGGAGACGGGTGTCGCTTTTTCCCCTCGCTGGCCCGTCGGGCTGGTGTGGAGGGCGCCGGCAACTCTGAGCGGCAAACTCCTTTGACGCGGCCCACGCCGGGCATCTTCCGGTGTTTTCGGATATGCTCGACTTTGTCTTTGAGGCACAAGGCCCGCGGGCGTCTAAGAGGATGAGTGGCGCCGCGGAAACGGAACGGCACCAGGGGCGACTCGTGCGCGACTCATCCCTCGATCGACTGGTGGTCGAACATCTGCCGGCGGCGCTTGGGTTCGCGACTCGCCTGGCCGGCGATCCGGATCGGGCCGAGGAGCTCGTGCAAGAGGCGCTCGTGCGCGTGCTGCGCTTTTGGCCGAGCTTTCGCGGCGAGGCGGCGTTTCGGACCTGGTTTTTTCGGATTGTGATCAACGTCTTTCGCGACCGGCTGCGTAAGTCGGACGCCGAGTTGCCGATCGATGAAAACCCGCTCGAGCCTGCCTGCGCGCCCGGCGCCGAACCGCCGGCGGCGGCCATGGCGGCCGAGCTCGAACGGCTCGTCGCCGAGGAAGTCGCGCGCCTGCCGCCGCGACAGCGCGAGGTGCTGGTCTTGATGGTGTACGAGGGGCTCTCGACGCGCGAGGTGGCCGGCGTCGTCGGCATCAGCGAAGCCAACGTGCATTCGACGTTGTCGGCGGCGCGGTCTCGACTCAAGGCGCGATTGGCTCCGTATTTCAGGTCCGTCGAAAAGTAAGTCATGTCCTCTAACCGTGATACCGGCGACGACGAAGTGGATCGCCTGCTCCGCCAGGCCCGTTGGCCCAAGACGCGCGGCGACCAGGCCGCGCGGCTCGGCGACTTTTGGCGGCGGATCCGCGTCGCGCGCCGCCGCTCGCGATTCGTTTACGGCGGCCTGGCCATGGCGGCCAGCGTGCTGTTGGTGGCGGGAATTCTGGCGTGGCCCGGTCTGGGCACGTTGAGCGAGCCAAAAGTGTCGCGTACCAACGACAGCCGGCCCCAGCCGCGACCCGCTCCCTATCCAAGTCCGCCGGCTGCGCACCCGGAAACCCCGCGCTCCCAGCCGCCGGCCGATGGGGCCGTTGCGTCACGCGATCCGAATCTCTACGAGCGGGTGATCTTGCTCAAGACAGCCCCCAAACCTGCTCGCGACTACGCGGCGGCGAAGGCTGCCAATCGAGACGCGCTGGTCGATGAGCTCATCGACGCGCTGGCCGCAGACGCGCACGCCGACGTCGACGATCGATTGGCCCGCTTGCCGGGCGATCTTTCGCGCTGCGAGCGCCTGTTGTGGAAAATGGTGCGAGCGGGGAGCGCGGAGCGTCGCCTGGGCGCCGCGCGGCTGCTGGCGCGGATCGGCACGCCGCGATCGCTGCCGCTCTTGACCGAGCTCGCCAGCGACCCCGCGACCCACGAAGCCGCGGTCGTGGGACTCGGCCGCCTGGCCGGCGACGCCAACCTGGCACGGCTCGCGGCCGTCGAACCCGACGTGCGACTCCGCCGCCAGTTGCTCGAAACGCTGCTGGCGCGGCAATCGCCCGAAGCGGTCGGACTGTTCCTGGGTTTCGTGAACGAACCGCGCTCGCGGTCCGACGCGCTGGCCGTCCTGGCCGAGGTCAAGAATCCGCCGGCCGACGCGCTCTTGGCCTACCTAGAGAGTCCGCAGCATACGCTGCGGCTGTCGGCGGCCCTGGCGCTATCGCGCGTTTCCGATCCGGCCGTTGTCGAGCGGCTGTGCGAGTCGGTCTGGGGCATCGGCCGGCAAGAGGCGCTCATCGCCCTGCTGTTGAGCCGCAGCGAAAAAGCCACCGGCTGCCTGAACGAGGCCCGGGGCAATCTCTACCTGGTCGCGTCGGTGCAGGCCGCCGAACAACAACTTCATTCTTTACAAATCCCGAGGGGGGGTAATCTGCCATGAATCGCATTTCAAGTCGATTGGTTTTGTTGTTGGCCCTCGTGCCTCTCGGGCCCGCGCTGGTCAAGGCTCAGCAAAAAGCAAAACCCGCCGGCGAAGAGTGGGTCGTCAAAGTCTACCGAGTAGTCGATCTCGTGTCGCCCGTGCCGAACTATCCGTACGAAGGAACCTATTTGCCGCAGATGCAAGGGGCCAACAAGTCGTCAAGCCCCGTCACGAGCGGCATGGGCGTCATGGGTGGTGGCATGGGCGGCGGCATGTTTCAAGTTCCCGATCGCTTGGCGCAAGTCGGCCCCGGAGCCGTGGTCGGCGGCGGCGGTGGCGGAGAGAGGCCGGCACAAAACCGGCCCGGGCCCTCCCAAGAGACGGCCATCAGCATGGACCAGTTGATCGACGCCATCAAAACCGTCGTCGAACCTGAGTCCTGGGACGACGTTGGCGGCCCGGGGTCCATTTCCCAGATCGGCGGAGCGCTCGCCATCCGCCAAACGCCCGCCATCCAATCCAAAGTGCAGGAGTTTCTCGACGCGCTGAAGCGCGAAAGCGGCGCCCTGCGCATGATCACGATCCGTGCCCGGTGGTTCTTGCTCGACGACGAACAACGTGCCGGGCTGGCGGAAAAACCCGACGCCAAACAGCCTCCCTCCACGGGCCAGACCCTCGACGCAAAAGCACTGGCCGCGCTGCCCACCGACGCGGAGCGCTACGCCGGCCAAATCACCTGCTTTAATGGGCAGATGGTGCACATCGTCTCGGGACGAATAGAGAGCGTCGTCGGCGGAGCGATCCCGGTCGTCGGCGGCACGCAAGTGGGTTACCAGCCCGTCATGCTCTCGCCCCATCTGGGCATACTGCTGCAAATAACTCCCTCGGCATTGCCGGACGGCGACGGCGTGCTGGTCGATCTGCACAGTTCCGTGACGCGCTGGGAGAAGTCGGCCAAAGCCGCCCACATCGGCACGACGCCCGACAGCGACGTCACAATCGAGGTCGATCGGATCAACGTGACGGCCCAGCAGCTCTCCACCAGCTTGCGGATGCCGCTCGATAAGCCGGTGCTGGTCGGCGGGATCAGCTTCCCGGGCGATGGAAGCCGGACCGAGGATGGGCCGCCGGCTGAAAAATCCGATCTTCCGGGCGGCCGCGCGGGACTCTACCTCGTGATCGAAGTCCACTCGACCGGGGCGTGATAGCCGGGAAGGCCCGATAACCCGTAGCCCACCCTCAGCCCCCGGCTTTGCCGGGGGATTCTTCTCGCAGTCCGCCACGTGCTCAAAACGCCGGCTGCCGGCGGCGTTGCCATCATCCAGCCGCCGCGCGCGACGGAACTTTACGGACGCTCGGTCGGCGGACACAATGAACCGGTGGCGGGTGCCGGCGCTGCGGGGGCGGTTCACGTGGCATTTCGGATGGCTGGATATTGCGAGGAGCTCCGTGTTCGGGGTGTGACCGTCCGATGGAACGCGAAGTGACACGCAAAGAAACCGCCAACCCGCTCGTCGGGCTGCCGGCCCCACCCACCAAACAAGGCCTCGCGGCCGCGCTGGCCCATCTGCGCGGACGGATGATCGCCGGCCTGCTCTTGGTCTTGCCGTTCGTCGTCACCTTCTGGATCGTGTACTGGCTCTACACCACGCTCGACCTGTACCTCATCTCGCCCATGTCGCGGCTGGTCATGCGGCTGACCACCGGCAGCCGCGTCGACGCCGTGCTCGAGTACGCCGCTCCCCTGGTCGGCCTGGCGCTAGTCGGCATCCTCTTGTACTTCCTGGGCTTCGTGGCCCGCAGCCGCGTGGCCAACCTGGTCGATCACTTCCTGTTGCGCGTGCCGTTCGTCACTTCGATCTATAGCGCCGCCAGCCGCGTGTTCCAGTCGTTGGGCAGCTCGGGCGACATGTCGCGCTTCAAACGCGTCGTGCTCGTCTCGTTCCCGCACCTGGGAATGCGCGTGCCCGCGTTCGTCACTGCCACCTGCCGCGACCAGACCACCGGCAAAACGATCCTCTGCGTATACGTCCCCACGGCGCCCATGCCCATGTCGGGCTACGTGCTGTTGGTGCCCGAAGACGAAGTGACCGAGCTCGACTGGAGCCTGGAAGAAGCGATTCAGGCCTTGGTGTCGTTCGGCCTGACCGTACCCGAGGAGATACAATACTTTCCCGCCGAAGGCGCACCGGCCCCGCGCGTCAAGCAGGCAGTCCCCAAGGATTGACGGCGCGATAAACAGGGGATGAAAACAGGCGGACCAGCGATGGCCAACGTCAATGCGAGCGACTCAAGCGCGGCGCGCGCGGCCCCACTGGCGAGTTTCACTTTGCTGTGGCTCGTGTGGGCCGGACTGTTGGCGGCCGCCCTGCTCGTGGGCAATTTCAAGGGGCACGGCGGGTCCGGGCCTACGGCCTTGCGGATGGGTTCGTCCGTCGTGCTGGTCGTTACAGCCTGGTGGGCTTCTGTAAATTGGCGCGCGGTGGCCGTCGGCACGTTCGCCCTGGCCATTGCCATCGGCATGACGCTCGGGGCGATCGGCGATTTCTTTAACGCCGGCTTGCTCCGCTTCGTGCCGCTTCCCGATGCGACGCTGGGCGGGATCGTCGCCTTCGGGCTGGGGCACGTCGCGTATATCGCCGGCTGCCTGTGGTTTGCGCGGGCGGCCGGCTTGACGAATCGGCGAGCCATGATCATCTCGGTCATCGTCTGGCAATTGATCGGACTGGTGACCTGGTATTTTGTGGTGATGCAGGGGACCGAGCGCCGGCCGCTCGTTTGGCCCGCGCTCGCCTACTCGCTTTTATTGGCGGGCACGGCGGGCGTGGCGGCCGGCATGGCGTTTCAAGAGCGGCGATTATTGCCGCTGGCACTGGGCGCCGCGCTGTTTCTGGCGAGCGATCTGATTCTGGCCTTCGAGCTGTTTCGCGGCTCGTTCGCCCACGACACCGAATGCGTCTGGCTCACGTACGGCCCCGGCCAGATGCTGATCGCGTTCTCGATCCTGGCCGCGGCCCGCGTGCGCGGCGAAATGGTCCACCTAAAACTTTAGGCGAACCGTCTTGACAGGCGACCGCCGTTTGGTAGATTGACCTAAGTTGTTAGGTGAATGGGGACCCCCGGGCCCCGTGCTCGTTTCGCGACAACACGCCCGGGGGGAGCGAGCCGTGGAGGTGCACCATGCCGTCGACCGGGTGGCTGTTTGACGTCCTCGTTTCGCTGGCGGCCGCCAGTTCGCTCGTGCTGCTGGTCGCCTCGGCCGCAGTGATTGCGATGCGCCAGCCCGCGCGGCGAATCCGGGTGATCGAGCTGGCGCTTGGGGGGCTGGCCGCGTTGCCGCTCGTGAGTCTGGTGCCCGGCTATCCTCGGTGGTCCGTCGTAAGTGCCGTCGACTGGCGGCCGTCGGAGGTCGTGCGAGATGCGCCGTCGGCCGGGCCTGCGCGACAGGCTCGCGCGAACCGACAACCGCCGCTGGCGGCGAATCGGCCAAGCGCCGCGCCGCAAGCGGCGGTCGCGACGCCCGGCCGCGTTTCGGCCCGCTCGGGCGACTATCGCAGGTGGGTTGTCGGTGCCTATCTCTTGGGCGCCGCCGCCGTGGAGGCCTGGTTGGTGCTGGGACGGATTGCGGTGCGGCGCGTGTTGCGCGCCTCGTGTTCGGCCGACGCGCGATGCAAAAGCGTATTTCGCGGCGTGGCCGGAACGGCCGGCGACCGCGTGCGGCTGGTCGCCTCGCCGCTTGTGAGCCAGCCGAACGCCTTCGGTTGGTGGCGGGTCACGATCGTGCTGCCGACCGACTTTTGCGCCGCTGCCGACCTGCAGCAGTTGCGTTGGGCCCTGGCCCACGAGTGGTCGCACGTCGAGCGCGGCGATCTGGCGAGCTGGACGGCCGGCAGCTTGTTGTGCTGGCTCTACTACTGGCAGCCGCTGTACTGGTACTTGCGCCGTCAATTGTACGTCTGCCAGGACTATTTGGCGGACGCGGCCGCGCCCAGCCGCGGCGAGGCGGCGGAAGATTACGCCGAGTTTTTAACCCTTTCGGCCATCCGCGCGCCGCGGCCCATGTTGGCCGCGGGCCTCGGTTTTGGTGGCCGGATTTCCGATCTGCACAGGAGAGTGGTCATGCTCGTTGCGCGTCGCTTACCGCTGGAACACACCAGTCCGCGCTGGTGGAATCTCGCCGCCGTGTCGATGGCCATCCTGTTGGTGGCCGCGGCGGCTTCGCTCGTCGAAGGGCCGATCGCTTCGGCCGCGGCGCAGACCAAAACGACCAACAAGCCCCGCCCGGACCGCTTGAGCTATAACGACGGCAAGGCCGAGGGCAAACGCAGCCTCGGCGGATCGGGCGAGATGATTTCATTTACTCTGCCCGACGAAGACGCCAAGGTGGCGGGCATCCGCATTCACGGCTCGCGCTACGGACTGCCCCAGCCGCCCAAGGAAGATTTCATGATCTACTTCCTCAATTCCGACATGACGGACACCCTGGCCACGAAAACGGGGCCGTACGCCCGATTCAAGCGCGGGTCGGAGGGTTGGATCGAAATCAAGTTTCCCAAGCCGATCGAAGTGCCCAAGGAATTTTGGATCTGCCTCGATTTTCGGGCCGAACGGACCAAGGGCGTTTACGTGAGCGTCGACGACAGCACCGACGGATCGCACTCGCGCGCCGGCTTGCCGGGGATGGAATCGCGCGCAGCCGACGTCGGCGGCGACTGGATGATCGAAGCCCTGCTGGCCAAGTGAAAGAAAAGACAGAAGGGAGAGAACAATCGCCCGCGAAATGTTCTCTTAGCAGCGGTTGAAAAACTGGGACAGGCACCTCGCGACCGCCGTTTTTCGCGGGTCTTGCCGGGACGTGCTCGGAGCCAGTCCCATTTTTCAACGGCCTGTTAGGCGGCACTGCGGCCCGCACACGAGGATGCGTCCGCGCCCGAGCGGCCGGTGACGATCGCCAGGGCCTCTTCAAAGTGGGCCTGCAACAGCAGAAATCGGCGCTGGTCGCCGCCGCGATCGGGGTGCAATTGCATGACCCGCTGCCGGTAGGCCCGCTTCAACTCCTCTTCGGTGCAGGGCATCAACAGGCCAAGCGCCGCAACCGAGCGCGGCGTGTGGTAACGGGCCCAGGCCGGAATGCCGCGCAACGATTGCGCCGCCAGGATCAGCCTGCGCTCGAGCGAGCGCAGGTACGCCCGGATATCCAGCACCATGAACACGTAGCCCAGCGCGGGCAAGAGAAGAACGAGCGCCAAAAACGTGACCGTCGCGATCAGGTCGAGCGTATTGGGCCAGGGTCCAGATTGCGTCATGAGCCACCATCACCCGGCAGCTATCATAGGCGACCGGCCGGATCGGAGCAAGGCGAACGAGCGGGCCATGACCGCCCGGACTTGCCGAAAAACGCCGGACGAACGGGTTCAATCGCCGCGCTTGGCGCCGGCCAGCTCGGCGATCCAGCGATCATATTCCCGCCGGCAATCGTCGGCATCGACAAACGGCTTCCACGCCAGCCGGGCCCGAAATCCGTATTCCCGTCCGGGCTCCACCTGGTGAATGACGTATTGCCAGTCGAAGGCCGGCCGGGGGAATTTCCGAACCTTGAACTTGAAGAGGCTCATGCGAATCTCGTCCCCCTCGGCGTAGGCCTTGTCGAACATCATGACCAGCGCCATGCCGCGCGCCGCGCGGCCGAAGTAAAACGGCCTGGTGTACCGCGGCCAATCGTAGCTCCACAAATTCAGTTTGTCGAATCCCGGCGCGCGGCCGACGTTCACCAGAGCGTCGACGCCGCTCAGCACGCGCGGCGACTGGCTGTTGTCGCGAAACAGCACCCGGAGTTCACCGTGCTCGATCGTGGCCGTCTCGCACGGCTGCCAGGCGGCCGAATCGTCGCGCGCCAAGGCAATGGCGGCGACCGATATCAATGCGATGCAGGCGCCGCCCTGGCGCGCAACTATCGAGCGGCCACACGATCCGCGATTCACGCGTTTTCCTCCTGGCATTGGCAGGCTTCGCCGGCCGTCAATGCCCGATAGCCTTCCCGGGTCAGGAAAATGGAAATAACAAGGCCTGCAATCGGATCGGCCTGCCACCAACCGAGCGAATAGTTTAACCCCAATCCCACGACGAGCGCGACCGAAAGCAGAATACAGCCGAGCGTCTGTTTCGCGTCCGCCAGAAGACTTCGACTGCGGATGCCCTGGCCGACGCTGCGCTTGGCGAAATAGAGCCCCGGCATGGCCACGAGCGAGATCAGGGCAATCACAATGCCCAAGGGGCTTGGCTCGGGTGCTTGCCGAAGATAGAGTTGTGCCGCCGACTCGTAGGCGACGTAGGCCGCGAGAATCACCAGCGCCGATCCCACGAGGCGAATGGCCGTCCGTTCGCGATCCTCGCCGGGCCTGCTGAATCGCCACACCATGATCAGCCCGGACAGGGACTCGACGAAACTGTCGATCCCGAAACCGAGCAATGCCGCGCTGCCGGCCAGCCCCGCACATACCAGCGACGCGACTCCCTCGAGAATGTTGTACCCGACGGTGAGATAGGACAGGAGCAGCGCCTGTCGACCCGTTGCGGCGACCATCCTTTGATTGTAACAGAGCGGGCCGACGCGGCAGCGCGCTAAATCTCCATCCCTTCTCCGAAGTAATACTTGCGAGCTTCCGCGTTGGCAAGCACTTCGTCGGGGCGCCCGTGGCACAACACGGCGCCGGCCCGGATCACGTAGCTGCGGTCGGTGATTTGCAGCGTTTCACGGACCTGGTGATCCGTGATGAGGATCGAGATGCCCCGCTCGCTCAGGTCGCGAATGATTCGCTGGATGCTGTTGATCGTCACCGGATCGATGCCCGTGAACGGCTCGTCGAGCAGGATGATCCTGGGGTTGGAAACCAGCGAGCGGGCGATCTCCAGCCGGCGGCGCTCGCCTCCCGATAGAGAATCGGCCCGGGACTTTCGCAGCCGCGCGATGTCAAACTGGTCGAGCAGTTGGCCGCAGCGATTGCGCCTTTGTCGGCGGTCCATGCCGAGCATTTCCATCACGCCCAGCAGGTTGTTTTCGACCGAGAGCTTGCGAAACACGCTCGACTCTTGCGCCAGATAGCCCATGCCCTGTTGGGCCCGCTGGTACATGGGCAGATTGGTGACGTCCGCTTCGTTGAGCATCACCCGGCCGGCGTCGGGTTCGGTGAGCCCGCAGGTCATGCGGAAGCTGGTCGTCTTGCCGGCCCCGTTGGGTCCCAAGAGTCCGACGATCTCGCCCTCGTCGACCTGAAAGTCGACGCCGTCGACGACGCGCCGCCGGCCGTAGGTCTTCACCAATCCCAACGCTTCGAGCACGACCATGCTGCGGTCCTCCCTGACCTCGCGCCCCGCGCCGCCGGATCGATCGCCGGCGGGGCGGCCAACTTTTAACGTATGAATCCCATTTCGCCAATGTTGGGGATGATGCCGAGCGACACGTCGCTAAACGGAATGAACAGCCGCAGCGGATGCGGCCAATAGACGAACAGCGCCTTGCCCACCAACAGCTCGCGATCCACGAATTGTTGACCCGGCCACAGCCGGGCGTCGGAGCTGGCCGGACTGTTGTCGCCCAGCACGAAAAACTGGTCGGTCGCCAGCGTAAACGTCACCGCCTGCCGGCCGTCGAAAACGCTGCCGCCGTCCGGGCTTAGCCACCGCTCGGGCGACGCGAAGAACTCGGCCAGCTCCGCGTGGTTCAAGTTCGGCACGACGCTCGAGTCGCCATAATCGTGGACCCGATCGCCCGGGCCGACCGCGGTGTCGGCAATGTAGTAAATGTCGCGCAGTACGCGCAGATGGTTGACCGTCAACGCCGCCCCCTTCGATCCGACGCCCAGCGGGGCCAGATCGCCAGAATCGCGCAGGCTGGCTTGCGGCCGCTCGTTGTCCGATTCGTCGTAAGTCGTCGGCTGGTCGAACGCGACCAACTTGCCGTCGATCCACAATCGCAGTTCCCGATCGGCGTTGGCGAACGTCACCCGATGCGTGCCGGCCCCGCGAATCGCGGTTTGGGCCGCCGGCTGCCAGTCACTCCGACCTTCGATCGAAAGCCGCGCCCGGCCGTTCGCCACGTCGATCGCGCATCCGAAATGGCGCCCGCCCTTGACGATGTCCACCAGCGCGCTTCCCGCGTCGCTGTTTACGTCCAACTCGCATTCGAGAATCAAATCGCCGACCCAATGCATCCCGAACATGTGGGGCGTGGGCCAGGGATCCTTTCGCAGCTCCCGAGTGTTAAAGGCATAGAAATCGGTGATCAACTGCGGCCGCGGCGCGTATTCGGGCGGCCAATGATCGTATTTCCAGTTGGCCTCCGACGGCACCGTGTGCTCGTATCGAATCCATACCTCCCCCTTGGCTGTCCCGTCGGTGCGGTAGGTTTTCGTGTCCTTGGACGCCTGCCACGCGCCGGCCCCGTCGTGCCGCGGCCACGGCTGCCAGCGGGACGGCCAGTCGCGTTTCACCAGCTCCTGGCTGACGTAGTCGCTGTCGTGCACCGTTTGGGCCATCGCCAGCAGCTTGTCGGGCGGCTTGCGGACGATCGAGAATTGATCATCGCCCGGCCGCTTGACGAACAGATCGCCGTGAAAGATTTTCAACGTCTCGCCCGGCAGCCCCACCAGGCGCTTGATGTAGTACGTTTCCGCCTCGAAGGGATAGCGGAACACGATCACGTCGAATCGGCGCGGTTCGGTGAGCTGATAATGAACTTTGCTGACCCAAATCCGATCGCCGCTATAGCTGGGGTTGGCGCCGCGGCCCTGCTTCCCCTCGCCAAACGGATCGACCGACATCGTGTAACGGCACAGCGGGCACGTACAGGCCACCACGTGGTACGCCGGATCGGTCCGTATGTACCCGTTGTGATCGGCCTCGTCGCTGCAACTGGCCGAATAGCGATACCCGCACTTCTCGCACACGACGTCCTTGTGGCGGCCCATCAGGGTCGGGGCCATCGAGCCGGTGGGGATCATGAAAGCCTCGGCTTCAAACGTCTTGAACAGAAACGCCAGCGCCAAGGCGATGGCAATCGATTCGACCGTCTCGCGCATGCCGCGCGACGCGGAGGACGAATGGCCGGCCGCAGCGGCGGGCCCGGCGGCAGCATTGCTCTCGGTCGAATACGGCTGCGTCGGTGGGAGTGCGGATGGCGTCATACGTTCGATTTTACCTGATGAAGCCCATTCTGGCGAAGTTCGGAAAGAACGGAAACGGAATGCTCGTGCCCGGAATTCGGTCAAACGAGTGCGGCCAAAAGATCACGAGCGCCCGGCCGATCAACAACTCGCGCGAGACGAATTTCTCGTCGGTCCAGAGCCGGGCGTCCAGGCTCATGGGGCTGTTGTCCCCCAGCATGAAAAACTGATCGGCCTTGAGCGTAAACACCGCGTCGCGCCGCTCGTCGAACGGGCTTTCCCGGCCCGGCGGCTCCCACAGCTCGGGCGTCGATAGAAAGCGCAGCAGTTGGCGGTAGTTCATGTCGGCGATTTGCCGCGCTTGTCCCGTGTAGTCCGACGGAAGATTCTGGTCGCGTCGCGCCGGGTCGCTGCGCGCCGCGATGTAATAGATGTCGCGCCACAATCGAATATGGCTGACCGAAAGGGCCGCCGATTGCGAGCCGATCCCCGCCGGCGCCAGGTCCAAAGGATCGTCCGGCGTCGACCGGGGATTTTCGTTGTCCAACGGTTCGTAGTCCGTCGGGCCGTCGAATGCCACGGGCGAGCCGTCGACCCACAACACCAACTGCCGGTCGATGTTGGCAAACGCCACGTGATGGCCGCCGGCACCGCGCGCGCCCGTTTGTGCCTTTGGCCGATAGTTCGGCAATCCGTCGATCGCCAGCCGCGACTGGCCCGTTTCAAGATTCAATTCGCAGCGGAAGTGCCGGCCCCCTTTGACCAGGTCTAAAAGGGCCGTTCCCTTGCCGTCGGCGGATTCCAATTCGCATTCCACCAGCAAGTCGCCGACCCAGTGCAGCCCGAGCACGCGGGCCTGATCCGGCGGCTTGTTGCGATCGATGCTGGTGTCGTAGGCGTAGAAATCGGTGATCAAAAGGGGCTTCGCCCCGTCGCGCGCAGCGCGACCCCGCTTCAGGGCTTGCCAATCGTAGAGCGACGGCGCGAAGTGCCGGTACCGCAGCCATTGAATGCCCGGCGCTTGCCTGGCGATCGAAAACGACCGGCCTCCGTCGCTGGAAGTCCAATTAAGGGCGCCCGGAGCACCCGACGGCCAGGCCTGCCAGCGCAGCGGCCAGCCGGCCTTGGTCATCGCGTCGACCACGTAGTCGTTGTCGTACACGATTTGCGCCATCGCGCGCAGCTCCCGCGGCTCGCGGCGCGTGAGCGCAAACGCGTCCCCTCCGGGAGGCTTGACGTGCAGGTCGCCGTGCCAGATGCGCAGCGTCTCGCTCGGCAGCCCGACGCAGCGCTTGATGTAGTTCGTCTGGGCCTCGGCCGGGAATTTGAACACGATGATGTCCCAGCGCTTGGGCTCGCCGAATTCGTAGGCGAGCTTGCTGACCAGAATGCGGTCTCCGCCGTACGTCGGATGATCGTGCCCGGGACCCACGTTGGCCATGTAGCGGCACATCGGGCAGGTGACGCTCACCACCGGCACTCCGGCGGCTTGGCGCCCCCGCTGCTCGGCGAGCTGGTCCTCCTCGCTGCTGGCGCCGGCCCGGTACTGATATCCGCATTCGGCGCAGTACAGGTCCTTGTGCGCGCCCATTAAGGTCGGGGCCATCGAGCCGGTGGGAATCACGAAAGCTTCGGCCTCAAAGGTGCGAAACAGGAAGGCCAGAATGAACGCCACCACGACCGCTTCGACCGCCTCTCGAATCGCCTTGGCCGAAAACCACCGGCGCGAAGGGGCCGCAGCTAGCTCGGCTTGCTTCCTGGGCGGCTTTTCCGATTTCGTGGCGGTCGATTTTCTCTTGGCCATGGCAGTTGAGTTGAATTGATTTCCTTCGCCACGCGCTGCGCGCCGGCCTTCGCCCTTGGAGATTACCACGCCAGCGCCGGGCCCAACAACAAGCTCGCCGATACGCGGCCGCGCGGCAACCAGACGCGGCTGTCCAGCGAGTGAGGGCTGTTGTCGCCCAACAGAAAGTATTCTCGTTCGCCGAGCCGATATTGGGCCGCGTGGCCCGCGGGATCGGCCGTATAGTACACGTCGCGCGACACCTCCAGCTTCCGCACGCGGACCCTGGCGCCTCGCGCGCCGACGGCCAGCACGCGCTTGCCGACGCAGGGCGAAACATTCGCCGGCTCGTAATCGTACTGCGCCACCACTCGCCCGGCCAGCGCGAATTGCACGCGGCGGTCGGCCACGACGAATTCCAGTCGCGACGGCCTTCGCTCTGGGTTCAGCAAATCGTCCGCGGCAAACCTGCGTGCCATCCGGCCGTTGTGAGCGAGTTCGAGCTCGCCGGAAGCCGTGTCGAGCTTGAATTGAAAATCGTCGCCGCGGCACCTTGCGCGCACGTGAACGAAGCCGGCTCCCGCCGCCTGAATGTCGCAGCGCAGCATGACGTCGTCCACTTCGTTGAGCAGCCGAGACTCGTTCTGGTCATAGGCGCTGGCGTCGAGGATCGATTGCCCTGCGCCGCGCGCGCGGCGCACCGAATGCTCCGCGTGACGGTACGAGAGCCAATCGATCGATTCGCCCCCGCGGCCGTCGTGCACAAACCATCCGTCCTCCAGGCGCCACGTCTGGGCGTCCCCCCGCCAGCGCTCGGTCGCGTTGGGGCCGGAAACGGAGACGGCCATCGCGCGCAGCGCGGCGAGATCTTTGCGGGCAACGGCGCCGTCCACTAGAACGTCGCCCTCGTCGACGTCGATCAACTCGCCCGGCAGGCCGACCACGCGCTTGACGCACAGCACGTCGGGATTTTCCGGCGAGCGCACGACGACGGTTTCCCACCGCCGCGGCGGCCGCCAGCAAAACGCCGAGCGATCGACCAGGACGCGGTCGCCCGGCGCGTCGACGCCGCGGTTCTGATCGTTCGGTGCGCCGCAGTGGGGACAAGTGGCGGCAGCACCGTCGGCCGGCAGCGACTCCAGGTTGCACGCAAAGGTTCGTCCGCACTCGTCACACCGCCAACGGCGATGCGCCCCCAACAGGGCGGGGGCCATGGAACCGCCGCTGACCACCAGCGGAACGAACAGGCCTTCGACGACCCACGTGTTGACCAGCGTGGCCGCTAGCGCCAAGCCCACCAAGGCCCCGACCAGACTGCGCGCGGCGCGCTTGGCGCTCGCTTGACTCGGCGACGAATGGGTTGCGTTCGGCGGCATGCTCTGTTCGCGTCCGGTTCTTGGTTACTTTTCCGCGCCGGTATCGAGCACGGCCAAAAAAGCCTTTTGGGGAATGTCGACGCTGCCGATCGACTTCATCCGTTTTTTGCCTTCCTTTTGCTTGGCCCACAGTTTTCGCTTGCGCGTGATGTCGCCGCCGTAGCATTTGGCGGTGACGTTTTTGCGCAATGGCGAAATGGTTTCCCGCGCGATCACGCGGCTGCCGATGGCGGCTTGCAAGGCGATTTCGAACATGTGGCGGTCGATCTCGCCGCGCAGCTTCTTGACGATGGCCCGGCCGCGCCGATCGGCGTCGCGGCGGTCGCAAATGATCGACAGCGCGTCGACCCGCTTGGCCCCCACCAGGATGTCGAGCCGCACCAGGTCGGCGGGAAAATAGCCCACCAGCTCGTAGTCCATGGTGCCGTATCCGCGCGTGACGCTCTTGAGCTTGTCGTGCAGGTCGTAAATCACGTCGGCCAGCGGCAGGTTGAACGAGAGCATGGCGCGCGAGGGCGAAAGGTATTCGGTGCGCACGTACTCGCCGCGCCGGTCGGTGCACAGTTGCATCACCGGCCCGATCGACTCGACCGGCAGCACGAAATTCACTTTCACCACCGGCTGGCGGAACTCTTCGATCTCGCCGGCGTCGGGCACCTTTTGCGGATTGTGGATGTAGAGCGTCTCGCCGTCCTTGGTGAGAATCTCGTAAGTGACGTTCGGCGCGGTTTGCACCAGGTCGAGATCGGCTTCCCCTTCGAGCCGTTGTTGGATGATTTCCATGTGCAACAAGCCCAGAAATCCGCAGCGGAACCCGAACCCCAAGGCGTCGCTGGTTTCCGGCTCGAACTCGAAGCTGGGGTCGTTGATCGAAAGCTTCGTCAGCGCGTCGCGCAGCTCCTCGAAATCCTGCCCGTCGGACGGATACAGACCGCAATACACCATGCGCTGCGGCGGGCGATATCCGGGCAAAGGCTGGGCGCCGGTTTCGGCGGCCGTGGTCACGGTATCGCCGACGTGCACCTGGCCGAGCGCCTTGATGTTGCAGATCAGATAGCCCACTTGTCCGGCCGAAAGCTCGTTGCAGGCCCGCCGCGTGGGCACGAACTGCCCCAGCTCGATCACGTCGTGCGTCGTGCCGGCTTTGATGAAGCGTATCTTTTGTCCTTTACGCACCGTGCCGTTCATGATTCGCACGTAGGTGATCGCGCCGCGAAATTCGTCGTAGTGGCTGTCGAAGACCATGGCCTGCAGCGGAGCCGCCGGGTCGCCCCGCGGCGGCGGCACGCGCTCGACGATCGCCGCCAAAAGCTCGTCGACTCCTTCGCCCGTTTTGCCGCTTGCGCGCAGCACTTCGCCGGGTTCCACCGCCAGCGCCGATTCCATTTCGGCGATCACCTCGTCGGGCCGGGCGTGCTTCAGATCGATCTTGTTCAAGACCGGCACGATCACCAGGTTATGGTCCATGGCCGCGTAGGCGTTCGCCACGGTCTGGGCTTCTACCCCCTGGAACGCGTCGACCAACAGCACCGCCCCTTCGCAGCAGGCCAGGCTGCGCGACACCTCATATTGAAAATCGACGTGTCCGGGCGTGTCGATCAGGTTCAGCTCAAAGGTCTGTCCCTTGTGCTGATAGCGCATGGCTACGGCCCGGGCCTTGATCGTGATGCCGCGCTGGCGCTCCAGCTCCATGTCGTCGAGCGTCTGTTCGCGCATCTCGCGCTTGTCCAGCGTGCCCGTCTTTTCCAGCATCCGGTCGGCCAGCGTGCTTTTGCCGTGGTCGATGTGGGCCACGATGGAAAAGTTGCGAATATGTTGGCAGTCGATGTGGGACATGAAGCGTTTTCGTTTGTCGTTCGTCAACGGGTGGCTCGTCCACCCGTGCTGTTTCAGCGTGCCACTGCTCGCTTGTCAAGCAGTGCTCTTTTGACCCTTATTCCGTTTCCGCAAATAATCGCGCCGCGCCAGTCCAGCCGCGCCGATAAACCCGGCGTCGCCTCCCAAGGTGGCGAAATCGATCGTCGTTTGTTCGGCCAGCGCCGGCAGCGCGCGGGCCGCGACTTCCTGCTTGACGCGCGCCAGAAACTTGCGGCCCGTGGCCGTCTCGTGCTCGCCGAAGGTCATCGCCCCGCCGATCACCACGCCGCTCGGATCGACGGCGTGCATCGCCGAAGCGATGCCGATGCCCAGGTAGCGGGCCGTATCCAGGATGATCGCAAGCGCGAGCGCGTCGCCTTTCTCGGCTTCCTGGTCGATCATGAGCGACGTCAGCTCTTCGCCCGCGGCGATCCGCCCGCCGAGCGAGCTGGCACGGCCGGTTTCCAGGGCCTCCTGGGTCCGTTTGACGACCGACGTCGCGCTGCAATACGCCTCAATGTGCCCGCGACGTCCGCACGAACAGAGCCGGGCATCGTCATGATAGTCGATAATCAAGTGCCCGAGCTCCGATCCCGCACTGTGTTCGCCTTCCACCAAAAGGTCTCCGATCACGATTCCCCCTCCCACGCCTGTGCCGAGCGTCAACAGGATCATACTGTGCAACACCCGGCCGCTGCCGACCCAGTATTCGCCGTAAGCGGCGCTGCGGGCGTCGTTGGCAAACGTGACCGGCATTCCACAGGCCCGATCGAGCTCGTCCCGAATCGGAAAATGCCACCACTCGGGCAGGTTCCCCGGCTCGAGCAGGATACCGCGGGCGACGTCCATCGTCCCGGGCGTGCCCAGCCCGACCCGGGCGATGGCGCCCCGCTCGAGCCCCGCCTCGGCGATGACCCCTTTTAACGCCAGATTGACCCGGGCCATGGCGTCCTTGGGTCCTTTTTCTTGGTCCGTCTCGATGCTGGTCCAGCTCAGCGGACGGCCTTGGTCGTCGACGGTGCCAATCTTGATGTTGGTCCCGCCCACGTCCACGCCGACAAAAAAGGGCGCCCGCGCCTGGGCCAGCGGAATCAACTGCCGGGAGTGGGCCATGGCGGGTCGCTTGGTCGAACGATCGACGAACCGGACGTGCGTGATTTCGAAGACAGCGCAAGCTCGGGGAAGTATAAGGATTCAGGGCCGAGCGGGCAATGCGGCTTGAGACTCACCCTCTCTTGCGCAAGCGGTGGTCTTAAAACGAGTTACGATGATTCCGCTCGGCCCGTGCAAAGGCCCGAATGCCGACCGGGGGCGGACACCGGGAAGAGACTATTTCTTTGGCCGGTTCAGGAGCTCTGAGCTGCAACGCCGGCAGCGTTTCCGCTGTGGATTGACGTTCGCCCCACATTTCGGACAGCGCCGGGCCTTCAGCTCCTTTACGAACTTGCTACGCGGGCGGGTTCTCATGAGAGGACTTTTTTCTCGCGTGTCTTGGCGGAAAGAGACGAACTCGAAGGCCCCAAGCCCTCTCACCGGCCAAACCGGCCCCCATTCGCCCCGAGCCGGTCAAGGATACCCGCTCGCGCCCGACATGGCAATCGGAATAACAGTGTGTTGGTCGGGCGGGGTGCAGCCTGCGGTTTGCAGGGTTTCTGAAATTGGTTACAAGGTTGGGATTG
>JBBDNV010000123.1:0-17956 GCA_040877415.1 Pirellulales bacterium | reverse complement strand
CGACTTCGAGGTAGTCGACGCCCGGTCCGGCAAAGGTCGGGTTGTTGCCGTGGATATTGAATTCGGTCAGTTCGTGGGGGGTTACGTAGAAGTTGTTGGCCACGGTGGTGCCGGTGAGCGAGAGCATTTCGATCGTGTCGGCGTTGTAGGTGAGCCCGAGGAAGGCACGCGCGCCGCCGCCGGTGATTTGGGTGGTGACGCTGGTGCCGTCGACGGTGTAGTCGGCCGGCGTGGCGTTTCCGCCGTCGTTCATGGCGATGCCATCGGCGGCGCCCGCGGTGTCGGCCACGTTGACGGCGGCGGCGATTGTATCGAGATCGCCGTTGCCAATGCCGTAGCTGTCGCTGCCGCCCAGGCCGGCCAGGTTGACCGACGGACCGTTCCAACTGAGGACGCTGAACGAATTGTCGCTCGCGCCGCCCGTGAGGTTCGCCAGCTCGATCGAGGCCAATGCCATGCTCATGCCGTCGCTTGCCGCCAGCGAAATGGCGCCGAGCGTCATATTCGCGTCCTTGGTCGCTTGGACGACGTCGTTGTTGCCCAGGCCGTTGATGGCGCCGGTGCCCGTCCAGCCGCTCACGTCGAACGTGTTGCCGCTGGCGCCGCCGGTCAAACTGGCGATTTGCACGTTGACAAGATCGATTATCCCGCCGGCGCTTCTGGTCAAACTGGAGCCTGTCAACACGTAATCCGCGTCGCCGATCACGGAGACCTGGTTGTCGCTCGTCCCACCGTCGTACGCGAGGCCGCCCGTTGGGATCGGGTTGCCGAAGCTGAAATCAACGATCAGGTTGTCGGCGCCGCCCAGTGTTTCGACCATGATGCCGCCGCTGAGTGCCTCGCGCAGGCCGGCGTATTGGCGATCGCCATTGACCAGCACCTCGATGAAGTCGGTGTTGCCGGCGATATTTCGGATCTCGACGGTATCGGACGCAAGATCGCCATCGACCATCAACGTGCCGTTAATGGCGAAGGCGCTGAACACGACCTGATGGCCGACCTGAGGGCCGCCGACTGGATTTGACCCGTTCCACGCGACATAGGCGGTGCCGCCAAACAGGTCAAGGCCGAAGTACTCGCCGATGCGCGTGGTCGGGGGCGGACCGTTAAACCGATTGACGGCTCCGATGTCGGGGTCGAACGGATTGGTGACGTCGTTCACCTGGAACGGCGCGGCCCAGGTCAGCCCGCCGTCGGTGCTGTACGTGGCAAACACGTCGAGCAGCCATCGACCGCTCGCGTTGGTCGCCAGGTTACGATTGTCGTACCAGGCGACGACGATGTTGCCGAACTCGTCGATCGCGGCGGTCGGGTAGAACTGGTGCGAGCCGGGACCGGCATCGACCGGGACGGTCGCCGTCGCCCAGTTGAGTCCGTTATTGGTCGACCGTGCGATGACAATGTTGACGTCGTCGACCGCGCTGCCATGCGCGTTGTTGGGATCGTCGCTGTTGATGATGTAGATATTGCCCGGCCGCACGGGGTCAGCCAGGACCCAAGGCTGCGCCGCGCCTTGCATCCAGAACTGAGTTTGTGGAATGGTACCCGGATCCGTTTGCACGTTAAACGTAATATCGCTCTGACCGGGCAGAAACGCCTGGTTCTTTTGCGGAAACGTCACGCCTCCGTCGGTCGAGCGCAGCACCCACGTATCACCGATGGCACCCGACGAGCCTCCCGCGTGATAGGCGACATAGACGTCGCCGTTGGGCGCTACGCCCACGTCGGACGGCCACGGGAAACCTTCCGCGTTATGGTTCGACAATTGCACCGGCGCGGACCAGTTGACGCTTTGGTTCGTGGAACGGGAGAAATAGACTTCCGTGGTCGAAATTCCAAAATTGCCCGTCCACACCATGTAAAGGTTGTCCTGGAAGGGGCTGAGGGGATTCTGATCGGCCGTAATGAATTCCTTGTCGTCGCCGTTACTCCTCACGTTTACCGTGGAGATGTTGGCGCCGGTCACGGGGTTGACTTCGTTCACCGAAACGCCGCCTGCGCCGATTCCCGCCAGGTTCGACCAGAACAGACGCCCCTGCGAATCGAAGATCGTGTCCGTGTCACCTCCGGTATCCGTCGTGCCCGGAGGGTTCGTAAAAGCAAACGTGCCGGTAAAGCTGCCGCCCGCATTGGTCGACAGACGCAGCCGAGTGTGCGATGAAACGGCAAGGTTCCCCGGGTCGGCCGGGTTGACCACGATGGTCGGTTCGACCGGCGCGAACCCGCTAATGGTCCCCAACCCCACGTCGAGACGATTCGTTGGCGTCGTATAGACCCCGGCGAGAAAATCGATCGTCAGCAGCGTGCGGTCTTCGAGCGGCTCCATGCGCAACCGGGATTCCATTTGTCCTCGACGGTACGCACGCGACCTAGCGCGACGCGCCGGGCGAGGAAGTGAGTTGGATCGGTGCCAGCGCCGGTAGCTCGGAAATGAAAGCGACATCTGACGGTCTCCTGCATCCAAGGTGCTTGTTCGTAACTTGCCGTCGACTTTTCCGGGTGTGAAAACCGAGCGCGGCGTCCCATGCTCGCGCAGTCCATTGACGCGCGCCAAACATCGCATGGCTTCCCGAGATGAAGAATGAGAATGCCCTGACGTATTCGACTCGCAGCTACCGCTCGAAGTACCTGCGATGTTCGCCCGTAGCTCCTCTCGCCAGTGAGTCACTGGGAGCGGGCGGAATGGAAACGTTCGGAATCGATTCCGAAGCGCACCGGGCCTCTTCAAGATCCGACGTGCACGCGGGTTTTTGATTCTAGCATACCGAAAGGTG
Source organism: Pirellulales bacterium (assembly GCA_040877415.1). GTDB lineage: Bacteria > Planctomycetota > Planctomycetia > Pirellulales > PALSA-1355 > JBBDNV01. The sequence continues at coordinate 15,182 of JBBDNV010000123.1, read as the reverse complement.
GGAAAACATACCGCGGAGGAATCAAAGGGCAATCCTTGAACCCTTGAACCCGAACCCTTCGGCCGGGAGAATCGCGCCCGCGACCGGCGTCGCCGACATCGTGGCCGGCACGATCCGGCTACCACGCGCAAGGGCGGGTTTATGACTCCCCCAGCACGTCGTTCAGCACGTCTTCGGCGACGTAGATCGGCAGTTGCGGGTCGCAGGTGACGGCCACGGCGATGGCGTCGGACGGGCGCGCGTCGATCTCAACCAATTCGCCCTCGTGCCGCACGCGGAGCTTGGCGTAGTAGGTGTGCTCCTTGAGCTCGCTGATCACGACGTCCTGCAGCTCGGCCCCCAGGTTTTCCACCACGTTGACCAAAAGATCGTGCGTCAGCGGCCTGGGCGAATGATATTGCTTCACTCGGCGGTCGATGCTCGTGGCCTCGAAAATGCCGATCAAGATGGGAAACGTGCGCTCCCCGTCGACTTCCTTCAGATAGATGACCTGCTGATCGTTGATTTCGCTGATGATGATCCGCGAAAGCTCCATGTGGACCGGCATGTGCGGCACCCTTCGTGTGAACCGAGACAAGCGAATTGGACTGGCAGTCATCGATTATAGATGGCGCCGGCACGGGGCGGCTAGAGGCGGGGAAAAAGAATGCCGGTGCCACTTGGTGCCACGGGTGGCTCGTCCACCCGTGCCGACCACGCCAGACGATCTGATCGGCAGAACGCCTGGCACAACGCGCGGTCGCTGACATCAACACGGGCGGACAAGCCGCCCGTGGCACCGGGCGAATCAAGTGTTTGTTACGCGTGCTATTCTCGTGCCGTTTGCAGTTTCGCCAGGGCGGCCTCGGCCGAAGCCCGCGACTGTTTGAGTTGCGCAAGCGCCGTCCGTTCCTTTTCAATCACTTCGGCGGGGGCCCGCTTCACGAAATTCTCATTGGCCAATTGCCGCTCCTTGGCCGCGATGGCGCCGGCGAGCCGCTTGAGCTCCTTCGTTTGCCGGGCCTTTTCGGCGTCCACGTCGACGAGGCCGGCCATGTCGACGAAAACCTCGGTCGAGCCCGCCCGACTGCTGATGCTCGAGGGCGGCGGTTTCACTTGCGGCCCCCAACCGGTGGCCTTGGCTCCGGCCATGGACGCGAAATAGGGCTCCATCGGCCCGAGCAGCCTGGCGGTCGCTTCGTCGCAGCAGACGGCGAACTCGATCGGCTTTTTCGGCGGAATGTTCTGGCGGCTGCGAATGTCGCGCAACGCTTTCAGGACTTCCTGGAATCGGGCAAACCGGGTCTCGATCTGGGGGTCCTGGCGCTTGCCGTCGGCTTCGGGCCAGGCGGCAATCATCACGCTGTCGGCGGCGCGATCGGGCTTTGCGAGTCCGCGCTCGCCCGCGACCTGGCCCAGCAGTTGCCAGACTTCCTCGGTGATGAACGGAACCATCGGGTGCAGCAACCGCACGAGCGCATCGAGCGTATGAGCCAACACGCGCTGCGCCGTGGTGCGCGCCGCCGGGTCCTGCAAACGGCCTTTGACCATTTCGACGTAGAAGCTGCAGAACTCGTTCCAGGCAAAGTCGTAAAGCGCCCGGGCGGCGTCACCGTAGCGATAACCTTCGAGCGCTTCGGTCGTTTGCGCCGTGACGGTGGCCAGACGGCTTAAAATCCAGCGGTCTTCGACGGCCAATTCATCGTCGTCGAGGGGGCCCGGGACATATCCTTCGAGATTCATCAGCGCGAACCGCGCGGCGTTCCACAGCTTATTGCAGAAGTTGCGGCCCAGCTCGAAGCGCTCGCTCACCACCGCTCCGCGCGGCAGGGCCAGGTCGAGAGGTTTCGACGCCCATTGCGTGGAAAACGACTGGCCGCACTTTTTGCACTCGACGCGCGGCAGCATGCGGTTCTTTTTCGTCTGCTCGAGAAGTGCCTGGCAATGGGGGCACTCGAACTCGACGGGCATTCGCACGTCCTGCGTTTCGGTCGTGAGATAGGCCAGGCTGAAGCGGAGCGAATCGGCGCCGATTTTTTCGATCACGTCGAGCGGGTCGACGCCGTTGCCTTTCGACTTCGACATGCCCTCGCCGTAGCCGTCGAGGATTTTGGGATGAATGTAGACGTCGCGAAACGGCACGTCGCCCACGTTGTACAGTCCCAGCAGCACCATCCGCGCGACCCACAGCGTGATGATGTCGCGATTGGTCACGAGCACGCTGGTGGGATAGTAGTAGCGCAGCTCGGGCGTCGGTTCGGGCCAGCCCAGCGTGGAGTGGGGCCAAAGCCCCGAGCTGAACCAGGTGTCGAGCACGTCGACTTCGCGCGCCAGCTTGTGGCCGGGAATCGCGTCTTCGCTCAATTCGGCTTCCAGAGCGCAGATGAGCCACTGATCGTGTTCTTCGTCGCGGCGCCATACGACGTCGTCGCGCCCGGCAAAGGCGCGCGCAAGATCGTCTACGCCGGCGGTGGGCGCGTACCAGATCGGGATTTGATGTCCCCACCAAAGCTGGCGGCTGACCGGCCAATCGCGCTTTTCGCCGAGCCAATCGAGATAGCCCCGGGCGTAGCGCGGCGGGACGATTTTGACGCGGCCGTCGGTCACGGCGTCCATCGCGCTTTGGGCGAGCCGGTCCATCTTCACGAACCACTGGTCGGCCAGGTACGGCTCGATGGGCGTCTTTGAACGGTCGGAATGCGCCAGCTCGATCTCGCGGTCTTCGATTTTTTCGACCAGGCCGAGCTTTTCGAGATCCTCGACGACGCGCTGGCGTGCCTCGGGAATGGCGAGCCCGCGGTACGGACCGGCGTTTTCGTTCAGCGTGCCGTCGGGATTCAGGATGTTGATCATCGGCAGATTCTGCCTTTGGCCCACCAGGTAGTCGTTCGGATCGTGGGCGGGCGTGATCTTGACGCAGCCGCTTCCCAGTTGGGGCTTCGCCCACTCGTCGGCCACGAGCGGAATTTCGCGATCCAAAAGCGGCAGTCGAACCTTGCGGCCCGCGCGGGCCATGTCGCGCAATTGCACGAGCAGCGGCAAGACCGCCCGGCGCCGCTCGGCCAAGGCCTCGAGCTCCGCTTGAAGGGCCGGCTTTTCCTTGGCCGATGCTTGGGCCAGCTTTTCGCGCAGCTCGGCCTCGGCTTCCGCTAGCGCCAGGGCCGGATCGGGGTGCACGGCCACGGCCGTGTCGCCCAACATCGTTTCGGGGCGCGTCGTGGCGATGCTGACGAACTCGGGCTCGCCCGGCCGGGGGTCGATGACCGAGTAGCGAAAGTGCCAGAAGTGGCCCGAGACGGTTTCGTGGAACACCTCGTCGTCGCTGACGGCCGTTTGCAACGCCGTGTCCCAGTTGACCAGTCGCTTGCCGCGATAGACGAGGCCGTCTTTGAACAAGCGGAAGAACGTGTGGCGCACCGCCCGGGCGCAAACGGCGTCGAGCGTGAAGCGCGTGCGCTGCCAATCGCAGCTACATCCCAATTGTTCGAGCTGCCCCAGGATGCGGGCCTCGTATTCGTTTTTCCAGGCCCAGATGCGCTCGACGAGCGCCTGGCGGCCGATCTGGTGGCGGGTCTTTTTTTCCTGCTCGAAAATGCGCCGCTCGACGACGGCTTGCGTGGCGATGCCGGCATGATCGGTGCCGGGCATCCACAGCGTGTTGAAGCCTTGCATCCGCCGCCAGCGAATGAGGATGTCTTGCAGCGAATTGTTCAGCGCGTGGCCCAGGTGCAGCGCGCCGGTGACGTTGGGCGGCGGAATGACGATGGTGTAGGGCTGGCGATCGGGATCGGGCTCGCTATGGAAATAGCCGCGTTCTTTCCAGAACGGGTACCAGCGGTTTTGGGCCCCTTCGTGATCGTATTGCGTGGGCAGCTCGCGTGCGGCCAGTTCGATGGACATCGCGGGTCTTGCTTCCGTCGTTAATTCGTTCAGCCCGGCCCCCGCGGCGCGCGGGCCCGCGCGGGCCGCGGAGTTAACTCGAGACCGAAACCGCCTTGGCCCTGGGGGCCGACGATTTGTGGCCTTCGTCCTTGTAGAGCTTGTATTCAAAACTGTCGATCAAGGCAATCCAACTTGCCTCGATGATGTTCTCGCTGACGCCCACGGTTCCCCAAACTTCGTCATCGTCGCGGCTTTCGATGACCACGCGCACCCCCGCGGCCGTGCCGGCTTCGGAGTTGATGACGCGCACCTTGTAGTCGACCAGCTTCATGTGGGCCAGGTTCGGAAAATGGCCGTTCAGGGCTTTGCGCAGGGCGGCGTCCAGCGCGTTGACCGGACCGTCGCCTTCGGCCACTTCGTGCCGCGCCTGGCCGTCGATGCGCAACTTGACGGTGGCTTCGGTGATCACGTTGTCGGGCGACTCCGCTTCCACGTTGACGCGGAAGTTGATCCGCTCGAAATGCGGGCGGTACGTGCCAGCGCACTTTTTGACCAACAGATCGAACGATCCCTGCGCGGCTTCGAACTGGTAGCCCTGGTTCTCCAGTTCCACGACGCGCGCCAGCACCTGGTCCATCAGCTTCGCGTCGTCAGCCGCTTCCGTGGGCCCCATGACCGCCTTGATGTTCGAGCGGCCCGAGAGCTCGCTGACCAGGAAGCGCCGCTCGTTGCCCACCTGCTCCGGCGCGATGTGCTCGTAGCTGACACTGGCGCGGGCCACGGCGCTGGCGTGCATGCCGCCCTTGTGCGCGAAAGCGCTAGTGCCGACGAAGGGCTGATTCGGCCGCAGCCGCATGTTGGCCGTTTCGTAAAGGAACCGCGACAACTCGGTCAGATGCTCGACCGCCGAGCCGTCGAGCACTTCGTAGCCTTTCTTCTTCACGGCCAGATTAGCGATCACCGACACCAGGTCGGCATTGCCGCAGCGCTCGCCCACGCCGTTAATCGTGCCCTGCACCTGCACGGCGCCGGCGTCCACCGCCGCCAGCGAGTTGGCCACGGCCAGCTCGCAATCGTTATGGGTGTGAATGCCGACGGGCACCGGCAAGCTGGCGGCGGCCTGGCGGGTAATCTCGGCGACTTCATCGGGCATGGTGCCGCCGTTGGTGTCGCACATGACGACCAGACCGGCGCCGGCTTCGGCCGCGGCGCGCGCGGTTTTCAGGGCGTAATCGGGATCGAGCTTCCAGCCGTCGAAGAAATGCTCGGCGTCATAGATCACTTCGCGCCCCGCTTCGCGCAAGTAGCGGACGCTGTCGGCGATCATGGCCAGGTTCTCTTCGAGCGTGGCCCGCAGGACTTTGGTGGCGTGAAAGGCCGAAGTCTTGCCGACCAGCGTGACCACAGCGGTGCCCGCGGCCAGCAGGGCCTTCATGCCCGGATCGTTCTCGGGCCGCATGCCTTTGCGTCGCGTCATGCCGAAAGCGCACACCTTGACGTGCTTGAGATTCAAGGCGGCGACGCGGGCGAAATACTGGGCGTCTTTCTCGTTCGAAGCGGGAAAACCGCCTTCGATGTAGTCGAAGCCCAGGCTGTCGAGCCGCTCGGTCACGAGCAGCTTGTCCTGCAGGGAGAAATTCACGCCTTCGCCTTGGCTGCCGTCCCGCAGCGTGGTGTCGTAGATCTGAACGCGACGCATGGGCTTGTTTCCCGATTGATCGAGTGGGAGATTTCGCAACTTCATTCCAGCGGACGAAAAACAAAAAAGCCCTGAGACCTTGCGGCCCAGGGCTGGCTTGAAAGCGGTTTTGAACCGGCTCGCCCTTACGGCCGCACCTCCCGAATAATAATCACCACGCCGACCGCACTGGCGGCGGAGTCGACGTCGAGGTTGAAGCATTCCCGGGCGATCATCATACGTTCTCAGAAGTTTATCAATGTAAGCATTTTAGGATAGGCCCGGATATCCGGGCTGTCAACAGGCAAACAATCCCCGCCAGCCGAGCCCCCTCCCGCAAACGGGCGCGAGCGAACTACCGCGATCTACTCGTCGGCCGCCGGTTGGAAATCGCGCGGCAGGCCGGCTCGCCGGTTGGCCGCCTCGAGCTCGCTGCGCAATTGTTCGACACGATCGGCGACGGCGTTGAATTCGTCGGCCAGGTCGTGGAGGAAATCCTTTTCGCGGAATTGGATCGGCGCGACGTATTCGCCGGCCGCCAACGCCCGCATCGAGCGGCGCATGCGGTACAACGGCCCGGCGAAGCGGTTGCTGATCACCAGCACGTCGAGCATGATGATCGGCACCAGGGCCAGCGAGGCCATGACGACGACTGCGTATTGGGCGAAGAATTCGCGAAACGCGAAGTAGTCGAAAAACGAGTCGGCAGGACGAGTATCGAAAATGGCCCGAATGCAGAGCGTGACCAGGCACACCGCCAGCACGGAGAAACACCAATAGATGAAGATTCGATAGAGCAGGGTTCCTTGGACTTGTCGATCGATGAACAGTCGTCTGCGCTGAGTGAGTCGCACGGCAATGCCCCCCGAATTGGTTGACGCCGCCGGGCCGTGTTGCGCAGCACTCGGCGGCTCATCGAAACTCTAGCTCACGACAACAATTGGGGAGGTCGAACGCCGCTAATAACGATCCTCGGGCGCCGGCCGGCCGATGGGTGGCTAACTGGCCAGCGACCGCGCCGTATTGCGAAACGTAGTTCTTGTCCGCCTACCGAGCCGGTTAATTCCGGCCAGGCAAATCAACACGATCAGCGCCAGCATCACCGCATATTCGACGGCCGTGGGACCCTGGTCGGAACGGAAGAAACGACGCAGGCGTGTGAGGAATCGCTCCATAAGGTTGCACCTTATTTCGTTATTTCGATTTCGATGACGCCTAGCCGATCGAGCCGGCCAGCGCTCGGGGGAATTGGCAATTGCGGGCGAAAGGACCGACGTGCAAAAACGGAAGAAGTCTGTGCCGATGTTATAAAACAAACCTAGACTATATCCGGACTGCTATCGGGCTCGTTTGGGGCGTTTGGCCGAACTAGTCGGCAGAAGGCGAAGGAACGACCGCTACTTGCGGCACGGTCCGAAGAACCGCGAGCATTCGCTCGGTGCCGATGCCCCAGCAGGACGGCATCCGGCGCGCGAGGTTTTTGGCTACAGGGCCCGGCGCTAACCGCCAACCGTATTCGGTTTCGTGGCTTATTTTGTGCCCGCCGGATGAAAATCGCGCGATTCGTCGCGTTCGGGGCGGCCGCCGGCCGCCTGTTTTTTCAACTCCTCGACGTACGCCGCGACCGCGTTGAATTCTTGAGCAATTTCACGCCAGAAGTCCTTGTCGCGGAATTGGATCGGTTCCACGTGCTTGCCGGCCGCCAGGTCGCGCAAAGCGCGGCGCATCCGGAACAAGGGCCCGGCAAAACGGTTGCTGGTCGCGAGCACGTCATACAACACGATCGGCAGCAGAATCAGGGTGGCAAAAGCCAAGATTCCGTGTTGCTCGAGAAAATTGGCGTAATAAGCAAACAGCGAGTCCCCGGGTTCGCGGATGGCGGACACGCACAGCATGATCAAGCTCGTGGCCGTCAACAAAAAGAACCAATAGAGCACCGTACGGAAAAGCAAGGCGCCCTGCACTTCGGAGTCGACAAACAGCTTTCGGCGTTTGACGAGTCGCACGATTTGCCCCCGTAAGAATAAGAAAGCACAGGCACTTTGCCACATCACAAGCATAGGCCACCGAGGGACTCGTGTTTGCCGATCGGCGGCGGTCGGGCTGCGGCGCGCCGGAATGAAAGGGCCCTCAACCGCGGCACGACCGTAAAATCCGGACTCTCAGATTCGCTCGACCGCAAGCGCATGCTGCTCGATGAATTGCTCGGCCTCCTGGCGGCTAAACACGCCGTCGGTGGCGCTAATCGAGCGGACGCAACTGGCCCCGATCGCGCTGCCCCAGCGAACGCAGCCGGCCAGGTCTTCGCCCCGAAGAAGCCCCGCGATAAAACCCGCGTCAAAAGCGTCGCCCGCGCCCGTGCCGCCTTGGTATTCGACTTCGTAGACACCGGCGCGCATCCGGTCGTTGCCCGAGACGATCACGCTCCCCTGGGCACCGCAGGTGATGACGACGGCGCCGACCCCGGCTGCGGCAAATCGCCGGGCCTGCGCGAGCGGATCGCGCTGGCCGGTGAGCGCCTCGGCCTCGTCCTGGTTGGGCAAAAAAACGTCGGTTTCGGCAAGCACGCGCGCGAGCTTGTCCCAATGGTCGCCCGGTCCGGGCAAGACGATGTCGAGCACCGTCTTGACCCCCGCGGCCCGGGCCTCGCGAAACAGCGTGGCCAACGGTTCGGCTTCCAGGGCGGGCATCAGCAAATAGCCCCCCACGTAAAGCACCTTGGCCTGGCGCACGCGCGCCAGCGGAATATCCTCGGCCCGCAGCCGGCCATTGGCGCCGACCGAATGAATGAACCGGCGATCTTCGCCGCGCACGTTGATGATCAGGGTGCCGGAAGTCTCCGCGTCCGGGAGTTGGCGAACGTCGCGGGTGTCGACGCCGGCGGCCGAGAGCGTGTCGACAATGAAGCCGCCGAAGGCGTCTTTTCCCACACAGCCCACCACGCCGACGCGCACGCCCAAGCGTGCCAAATCGATGGCCACGTTCGACGCGCAGCCGCCAATGCCGAGCGGCAGCCGCGGACAAAGGACCAATTCGCCCGCGCCGGGCACGCGCTCGATCGGGTCGCAAAGGTGGTCGGCCACGAGGATGCCCACGCTCAAGCAATCGATGTCCGAAGTGGATGCTGGCTGTGCCATGAAGTCACTGCGAAGTTTGCGTGCGCTGAAATACTAACCCGAAGCGCCAGCGAGGGTTCTTCGTGGATATCTCGGCCAAAAGAGCTCTCGCTTGCGCTTCGGGTTGGTATTGTGGCCGGGAATCTGGATTGACCCGCTAGCGTGATTTTCGTACCGTCTGAGCCGCTTTTTTGCGGCTGCACGTCCGTGCAGCCAAGGATACACGCGGCATGGGCCCTTGCCCATGCCCGGCGGGGGCCCAGGCAGGAAGCCGATTGGCCTCGAAACTTCGACGCGTCTGCGGCAGGAGCCGGTCCATGGATTGGATATCTCCGCGGGTTTGGGCCGGCATACCGGGCTGTGCCGCGTTTTTGCTACTGCTCGGGCGTCCGCTCGTAGCGGCCGATCCGCCCACGGGCGACAAACCGCGAGAACGGGCCGAAGTCCGCGTGGCGCGGCTGATCAAAGATCTGGGAGCCCGCGACTTTCCCACGCGCTCAGGCGCCCACCAACAATTGTCCAAACTTGGCCCGCACAGCCGTGGACAACTTGAAAAGGCGCTCGAAGACCCCGACCCCGAGATCCGGCTGCGCGCCGGCCAACTGCTCGCGCAATTGAAGCTGGACGAGCTGTGGGCCCCCAGCCGCGTCAGCATTCGGGCCACGGGCGAGACGGCCTCCAAAATCCTTCTCGCCCTGGCCGAACAGTCGGGCAATCACATCCACGTCGGCGACCCGTACGGCACGTTCGCCGAAGGGAAAATCGACGCCGATTATGCGGACGTCGGCTACTGGGAAGCGGTCGACGACATCTGCCGCCGGACGGGCAACCGCCTGCGGCCGCATTACGACATGCACACGCCGGGCGTGGTCGTCAGCGCGGGTTCGCCGGGGAACTATCCGCTGGCTTACGCCGGCCCGGTGCGCGCGCAAATCACCAGCGCCAAGCGACAGTTCATCGAAGAGCTGAATTATGAAGAAAACAAGTCCGAGCTCGCGCACAGCTTCCACGTCAACGTGCAGTTTAGCTGGGAAGACCGGTTTCGCATCGTGGGCTATGCCACGCAGCCGGAACTGGTCGAAGGGGTTACCGACAACCAGGCGATCATTTCGGCCGCGCAGCCGTCGGGCAGCGGCTGGAACGCCACGTCGCGCGGGCTGCGGCAGGTGACGGCGACCTTGAAGCTCAATCCGATACCGGTTTCGGCCACGTCGCTGGCGGTCTTTACGATTCGCTGGGGGCTGGTGGCCGTCGGCGAACCGGCCACATTGGAGATTTCCGAGCTCGAGCCGGGCCAGGTTCATTCGCAGGACGACGTGGCGGTGCGGATCGAATCGATCGAAAAACAGTCGGCCGGCAAGTACCTCGTCACGCTGCTGGTGCTGCGCGACCTGGCCATGCCCGATCCTTATGAAATCGTGTTTCGCGAATACGAAGCCGAGCTCGTGGACCGCCAGGATCAGGTGTTTCGCGTGCAGAATTTTACGCCCGCTTTGACCGAGCGGGGCGTGCAACTGCGCATCACCTTCCACGGCGAAAGTGCCGAGAGCGAGCCCAAATTGCTGAAGCTGCACTATCCGCGCTTGCGGGCCCGCCGCGACGTGCGCCTGACGTTTCGCAACGTGCCGTTGCCGGTGGGGCGGCCGGAGTAAAAAGGGGATAAGTCTTATCCCCTTTTCTGGCGATTGCAAAGCCGCAAGCGTCGCGCGTTGCTTTTGGGGCGGTTCAGCGACGCTTGATGAGGCGCTGCTCGATGACGGCGAAGATGCCGCGGGCGACGTGTTCTTTGGGGCCGGAAAGAGTTTCGATCACCGTGCCCGCCCGGTCGATGATTTCGACGTTGTTTTCCAGCGAGTGCATCGCTTCGGGTCCGTTGGAGACGATCAGGTCGCAGTGCTTCTTTTCGAGCTTGGCGAGGGCCCTGAGGCGCTGGTCTTCGGTCTCCAGGGCAAAGCCCACGAGCCACTGTTTCGTCTTTTGCGCGCCGAGCGTGGCCACGACGTCGTCGGTTTCGACGAGGTGCAGCACGAGCGGCTCGCCGGTTTTGGCGATCTTGTTGGCCGCCACTTTCACCGGGCGGTAATCGCTGGGCGCGGCCACGCCGATCAGTCCGTCGCAGTGGGGAAACTCCAGGCGCGCGGCTGCGAGCATGTCTTCGGTCGATACGACGGGGATGACCTTGACCGCCGGGGGATACGTGATATCGACCGGCCCGCTGACGATGACCACCTCATGCCCGCGCTCGAGCGCCGCCTCGGCCAGCGCTTTGCCCATCCGGCCGCTCGAGGCGTTGGTCAAATAGCGCACCGGATCGATGTACTGCCGCGTCGGCCCGGAGGTGATGAGAATGCGCGCCACGGAAGTACTAGCCCCCGGCTTTGCCGGGGGATCGTTTCGGTCAACGTTGCGTGAACGACATGGAAATCCCCCGGCGAAGCCGGGGGCTAATACTCACACTGCTTTTGGCTTCTCGAGCAGTTGGCGGATTGCTGCGACGATTTTTTCCGGGGCGGCCATGCGGCCCACTCCGCGTCGGCGGCAACTGAGCCAGCCCTCCTCGGGATCGACAAAGTGGATGCCGTCTTTACGCAGTTGCGCGACGTTGCGCTCGACCGAGGGTTTTTCCCACATCTCGCAGTTCATGGCCGGTGCCATGAGAATGGGACCCGTGAAGCTCAACAACAGCGTGCTCAGCAAATCATCGGCCAATCCGTGTGCCGCCTTGGCCAGGACGTTGGCGGTGGCCGGCGCGACGCACAACAACTCGGCCCGCTCGGCCAGGTCGATGTGCGGACCCAGCGGATGATCGGCCTCGTCGAAGATGTTTTCCGATACAGGGCGTCCGGAGAGAGCCGCGAAGGTCGCCGGGCCGATGAAGCGGCGCGCCGCGGCGGTCATGACCACCGACACGCCCGCGCCGGCCTGCACCAATTGGCTCACCAGCGCCGCGGTCTTATAGGCCGCGATCCCGCCGCTACAGCCGACGACTATTTCCCGCCCGGTCATAGGTTTGCCAGATCGAGTTCTGGCGGGCCGCCGGTGGAGTCGCCGCCCTTGGCGTGCAGTTGCAGCGAGGTGTCGAGATAGATTTTGTCCTGCATGATCTCCTGGATCACGATCTCCAGCTTGTTGTCGGTCTGCAGGTTGACCAGCGGCCGGCTGCCGGCGTTCAGCGCCACGAGCCGCTTCTGGATGAGGGTCGAAAGCTTAAAGCGGCCGCCGACCTTGTTGACGATTTCCTCTTCTCGCAGGTCTTCGAGCATGACTACTGCACCTCAATGGGACCGAATGATGTCGCAGAATTTCTTGACGGCCGCTTCGACGTCGTCGTTGACCACCTGGTATCGATAGCGGTCGGCACAGTCCAGCTCGCGGCGCGCCGCAGCGAGCCGCCGCCGGATCGATTCTTCGTTCTCGGTTCCGCGCCCGCGCAGACGCCGCTGCAACTCGTCCAGGGACTTATCCGGGGAACTGGGCAGAACAAAGATGGTGATCGCCTGGGGATACCTCTTGACGACGGCCATCGCCCCCTGCACGTCAATCTCTAAGACTATCGACTTGCCGGCTTCGAGGCTAGGGGCCACTTCGCGCTGGAGCGTCCCATACCAGGTTCCCCCGTCGAAAACCTCGAAACACTCCAAAAACTCTCCGGCCCGGCGCCGGCGCTCAAACTGGTCGACGGACAGGAAGTGATAGTCCACGCCGTCGCGTTCCCCGGGGCGCGGGAAGCGCGTCGTGGCCGAAACGCTTTTCACCAGGTGCGGACACTCCTCGAACAGCCTTTTCACGAGCGTTGTCTTGCCAGCACCCGAGGGCCCGGAAATGACGATCAGCTTGCCGGGGCTGGTGGGGGTCATGCGAGTGGGGAAATGGTGCTAAGCCGCCAGCGGGACGCAATACCCTGTTCGTGTGCGCGGCGAAATACGGAAATCGGTCACTCGACGTTCTGGATCATTTCGCGGATTCGTTCGGTGGCGGCCTTGATTTCGATCACGTGGCGGGAAATCTGCACGTCGTTGGCTTTCGAGCCGATGGTGTTGGTCTCGCGAGATATTTCCTGCGTTAAAAACTCCAGCTTGCGGCCCGAGCTTTCGTCCACTTCGAGCGTGGCGGCGAATTGCTCGAGGTGGCTGCGCAGCCGCACGATCTCCTCGGAGATGTCGCTCCGCTCGGCGTAAATGCTCAGCTCGCGGATCAGATCGGCCGGCTGGAGCGTGATCTGGAATTCCTCCAACGCCTTGGTGAGCCGCTCCATCAATCGGGCGCGGTACGAATCGGCCACCAGCGGCGCTCGGGCATCGATCGCGTCGAGCTCGCGGGCCAATAGCGCCAAGTTGGCCTTCAGGTCGGCGGCCATCGCCCGGCCTTCGTCCGCCCGCATCAGGGACATTTTCTCGATCGCCGCCTGCAACGTCTGGTCCACCAGCGGCCAGTCGCGCTCGACGTCGAGCGCCGCCGCCGGGTCCTGAACGACGACGCCCGGCAAGGCCAAGAGCGCCTCGACGCCGAGGGGCTGCGTCAGTTTCCAGGCCTTGGAGAGTTCGTCCAGTTGCCGCCGATATCCGCCGAGCACGGCGGCGTCGAGTTTGTAATCGTCGCTGCCTCGAGCCCGATCGATGCGCAAGGAAACCTGGACGGCGCCGCGCTTGATGTGCCGCCGCACGACGTTATCCACCAGCGGCTCGAGGGCCGTGTAGCCGTCGCCGCAGCGAACGACCAGCTTGAAATAGCGGCTGTTGATGGTGCGCACTTCGGCCGAAACGGCCATCGTCGCATCTTTACGATGCGCCTCGCCAAAGCCGGTCATGCTCAACAACAAGGCAGCAGTCCTCCTGGATTCGTCGCGCGGCCGGCACCGCCGCCGCCCGGTCGTTCGGGCGCCCGTGCCGAAGCGATCGCGCCGTGCTACTTGCCCGATTCGGGCGCGGCACCCTTGGCCGGCGCGCTCGATTTGGTTTTGGCCGCCGTGCCCGCGTCGGCGGCCGGGGATTCGGTTTTGGCACCTTTTGCGGCCCCGCCGGGCTGCGGCGGGGCGGTCGCGCCGAGAGTCGGGCTAATCAGGCTCGTGCCCGACTCATTGAGCAACTTGACCGACGCGGCGCACAAGATGATCCAGAAGGTGGCGACGATGATCGTGATGCGCGTGAACAGGTCGCCGGCCTTGGTTCCGAAAGCGCTTTGGCCGCCCAGGCCTCCGAATGCCCCGGCCAGCCCCCCGCCGCGTCCGCGCTGCACCAGCACGAGCAAAATCAGGAACGTGGACGAGAGCAACAACAAGGTCGGTAAGATGATTCGCAAGGCGGCTTGCATGTTTCGCGCGGCTCCTGGAAATTGGCAGGCGTGGGTTGGTGGCTTAACGCTTGAGGCCGGCCACAATGCCGAGAAACTCGTCGGCCTTGAGGCTGGCCCCGCCCACCAGCGCGCCGTCGACGTTGGGCTGGGCCAAAAGCTCCTGGGCATTGGCGGCTTTGACGCTGCCGCCGTACAAAATGCGGACGGTTTCGGCAGTCCGTGTATTGTAACGATCCGCCAAAATCTTGCGAAGGTCCATCTGGACCTCTTCGGCCTGCCGGGGCGTGGCCACTTTTCCCGTGCCGATGGCCCAAACGGGCTCGTAGGCGATCAAGACCCGCTCGATTTGGGACTCGGAAAAGTTGCCCAGCGAGCCGTCGAACTGTCGGCGAATGACAGCAGAAGTCTGGCCGGCCTCGCGCTGGGCCAAAAGCTCGCCCAGGCAAACGATGGGCACCAGATCGGCGGCCAGCGCCGCACGTGCTTTTTTGTTCACGTCCTCGTCGGATTCGCCGAGGATGTGCCGCCGCTCGCTGTGGCCCAGGATCACGTACCGGCATCCCAGGTCGACCAGCATGGCCGCGCTCGTTTCGCCGGTGAATGCGCCCGCGGGCTCGAAGTACATGTTTTGGGCGCCGTAAGCCAGCCGCGAACCGGCCACGGCGTCGCGAACCGCCTCCAGATAGACGTACGGCGGGAAGACGGCCAGGTCGACGCCTTCGAGCGCACGGGCCCGCCTGGCGATCTCGGCGGCCAGCGCCACGGCGCCGGCCCGGTCGAGATTCATTTTCCAGTTTCCCGCGATCAGCGGACGCCGCATCAGGTGCTTCCTGCGAGGTTAGAGATACGCTTACCCAACAGTTCGGCCAGCTTGCGAATTTGGCCGGCGACTTCGGCGTATTGCTCGGGCAGTAGCGCTTGGGGGCCGTCGGAGAGCGCTTCTTCGGGACAGTCGTGCACTTCGATGTGCACGCCGTCGGCGCCGGCAGCCACGCCGGCCAACGCGCACGGCGGAATCAGGTCGGGCCGTCCGGTGGCGTGGCTCGGATCGACGATGATCGGCAAATGGGACAGGACCTTGCAGGCGGGCACCGCGGCCACGTCGAACAGATTGCGCGTCACGGTGTCGAATCCCTTGACGCCGCGCTCGCACAGCACGACGTTAGGATTGCCCCGCGAAAGGATGTACTCGGCGCTCATCAGCAAATCGACGATGGTGGCGCTCATGCCGCGCT
>JBBDNV010000122.1:0-18000 GCA_040877415.1 Pirellulales bacterium | reverse complement strand
AGGCGTCGCAAATGGTCACGACGGGCCGCGCTGGCAGGCGTCATAAGTGGGTCGCCGGCAAACAGATGGACCGGCACAATCGCCGATCGATTTCCCTTTGGCACCCAGATTATAGCGCGGCCGGGGGCGGAGTCAAATTTGCGCGCTGTAGGGCCCCTTTGACGACTCGTTGTGACAGCTTTCACGGTCGTCGTCGGCAACTACTTGCGCGGGGCGGGAGCCGCGCCGCGCTGCGCTTGGGCCCCTGCGCCGCCCGGCGGCGCCAGGCGATTTTGACGTTCGGCGGGCTCAAACACGCTGGTCCATCCGAGCGGCTTGATCGGCGGCAGAAAATCGCCCTTGAGAATCGACAAAGGATCGTTCACTTGCGTATTGCTAAACGCATAGTCCTGCTTGTTCTTGCCGTCGGGCAAAATGATCCGCAGCGCCTCGGGCAGGAAGGTGGTCTTATTGAGAATGACGATCGCGTGCTGGAAATTGGCCGCGTCCTGCTGAAACTTGGGCCAGGCTTCCAGCCAGATCTGCCTGTTGACGTCCGCCGGTTGCGTGACGTCGCGCATCCAATAACGGCGCTTCAATTGATCGGCCTTGGCTCCGAAGATGAACGGCAGGGGGCCGTCGGTAATCGCCTTGCCTTGCAGCTCGGGGGCCAGCTCGCGCTCGATGAGCTGTTTCTTTTGCGTGTTGAATTCGAAAATCGACTTGCCGGTGCACACCCAGTGATCGAGCCCCTCGGTGCGCGGCACGTGAACTCTCTTCTGGTCGTCCCACTCGCTCAATTCCGTGACGCGGTAGATCCCGTGGTCCGGTGCCTTGAACTTGATGTAACCCTGGCCCTCGGTCAGCACGTAGTTGAACTCCCGGGGTCCAAACGTCTCGTTGACCTCCCACCGCCCGAAGGAGCATTTGAACGTCTTGACCCGGTCGCTTTGCCGCTCCCACTCGCGCAGGATCTGGTCCAACAGTTGCTGTTGGATCGGCGCGAGCGCAAAGGGCGCCTGCGGCGCAACGCCCCTGATCACGGCCCGCCCCGCCGGCTCTCGGGCGCGCGGATCGCCTTGCTGTGCCACGCGCGGTTCGGTACTGCCCGTTTGTTGGGCTTCGTAGCGCGGGCCGCCTTGACTCGGGCGGCCGGTCGCGGGTCGAACGCCTTGCCGCTCAGTGCCGCGCTGGGCGGTGCCCTGTCTGGCCCGGGCTGGCGCCGAGATTTGCTGTGCGGCCAAAGCCGCGGGTACGACGAGTGCGAAAGCGGCGACGAGAGGGCGGACTTGCAGGTGCATACCAACCACATCGAGAGATCAAGGGCAGGTGGTTTGAGCGCGCGCCGAACTTTCAGCTTGTCCGGCCACGACGGGGCGGAATGTTAGCATCAACCCCCGGAACCCCCTAGGGCGATTCAAAAGAAAGGCAGAAGGCAGAAACATGAACGTTTAGCCCCAGGACCATCGGTCCGGGAGCCCGGCCCGGACGAAGTCAGGCATCGCCCGGTTTATTCAGCCTTCAGCCTTCATCCTTGTCCGCGAGCCACTTCCAGAACGCAGCCGGCTCGGCGAAGCTCAACAGCTCGAAATCGGCCCGCTCGTGGTGCGCAAGCTCGCTGTATTTAGGCCCGCCCGTGAATAACACGGTGAAAGCGCCCGCCTGTCGACCCGCTTCAATGTCGAAGCGATAATCGCCGATCATCACGCACTGGTTTGGGTGAAGGCCCCACTTTTCGCAAATCCGCCAGATTCCCGACGGATCGGGCTTCACCGGTCCGTCCTCCCGGGCGTGGATGGCGTGAACTTCGATTTCGAAGCGGGCCAGGGTCGCCAGCGTCGAAGTGCGGCTATTGCGCGTCAGCACGCCGCGCCGGATTCCGCGCCGTTCGAGCTCTGCGAAAAAGTCGACGACGCCGGGAAGGAGAGTGGCGCGCGCGACGCCCCTCGATTCATGCTCGGCCAGAATGGCCCACAGCCGCCGGGCCTCGCTCGGCTCGACCGCGTCGATGGCTTCCAAAATCGGCCGCCGGTCGACGAGCCCCATCTCGCTGCGAATCAGGTCGAAATCCAAGCCCGAGTCGACCAGGGTGCCGTCGAGATCAAAAATCGCAGCGCGAATAGGCATGGCGGAAAGGCAGAAGGCAGAAGGATGAAGGCAGAAGGATGAAGGTAGACGGAGTGATTCTTCCTTCTGCCTTCATCCTTACTTTTCGTGCGGCTCTTCCAGGTAGGTGTAGCCTTCCAGGCCGTCTTCGTAGAAGCGCAGAAAGCGGCCGGCCTCTTCGTAGCCGATGCGCGATTCGCGCACGGCCAGCTCGACCGCGGCGCGAAACTGGCTTCTGAGTCCTTCGACGTTGAACTCGACGTAATCGAGCACCTCGCGCACCGAATCGCCCTTGATCACGGTTTCCAGCACGACCTGGCCGCTGTCGTCCATGCTGACGTGTACGGCGTTGGTGTCGCCGAACAGGTTGTGCATGTCGCCCAGGATTTCCTGGTAGGCTCCCAGCAGAAAAGCGCCCAGGTAATACGGTTCGCCGTTGAACGAGTGCAGCGGCAAGGTGCGCTTCACGTCGCGGCGGTCGATGAACTGTTCGATCTTGCCGTCCGAATCGCAGGTGATGTCGCCCAAGACGGCGTGCCGCGTGGGCCGCTCCTCCAGGCGGTGAATCGGCATCACGGGGAAGATTTGCTTGATGGCCCAGCTATCGGGCATCGACTGAAACAGCGAAAAGTTGCAGAAATAAGTGTCGGAAAGCAGCGCGTCGAGGTTTTCGAGCTCCTCGGGCACGAACTCCAATTGCTTCGTGAGCCGCTGAATCTTGTGGCAAATGGCCCAAAACAGGTTCTCGGCCGTGCTCCGCTCGACCAGCGGCAGGTATCCGCCGGAAAACAGGCTCATCGCCATGTCGAGCGAGCCGGTGGCGTCGTGATAGGCTTCCAGGACGTTGCGGACGGTGACGTTCTGATACGTGTCGAGCAAGTCGCGCAGGGGCTGTTCCACGTCGTCGGGCAGTTCGAGCGGCACGTCGTTGTCGCCCTGTCCGGAAACGCCCAGCACGCTGAACACCAGCGCGCTGTGATAGGCCACCACCGCGCGGCCGCTTTCGGAGATGATGGTGGGGTGCGGCACGCCGGCTTCGTCGCACACGCTTTGCACGTGATAGACGACGTCGTTGGCGTATTCCTGCAAGGTGTAGTTGGCGCTCGATTCGAAATTGGTCTGGGAGCCGTCGTAGTCGACGCCCAGTCCGCCGCCGACGTCCAGGTAGGCCAGTCCCGCCCCCTGCCGCGCCAGATCGACATACACGCGCACGGCTTCGTTCAGCGCGCCTTTGATGTGGCGGATATTGGTAATCTGGCTGCCCAGGTGAAAGTGCAACAGCTTGAAGCAATCTTCCATGCCGCGCGATTTCAGCTCGCCGAGCGCGCGGAGCATTTCGGTGACCGTCAGGCCGAACTTCGAGCGGAACCCGGCCGACTGCTGCCAGCGTCCGCTGCCGCGCGCGGCCAGCTTGACGCGCATGCCGATGGTCGGCCGCACGCCGATCTTTTCGGCCATTCGCAGGATCAGATCGAGCTCGGTGTATTTTTCGACGACCGGAATGATTTGCCGGCCGATCTTCCGCGCTATCATGGCGATCTCGATGAACTCCGCGTCCTTGAAGCCGTTGCAGATGATCGGCGTGTTGTCGTCGGCCATGGCCACCACGGCCAACAGCTCCGGCTTGCTGCCGGCTTCGAGCCCGAAACAATAGGGTTGGCCGAACCGCACGACTTCTTCGACCACCTGCCGCTGCTGATTGACCTTGATCGGGTAGACGCAGCAATAGGAGCCTGTGTACTTGTTTTCCGCGATGGCGGCGGCGAACGCCTTTTGGATGTCCGACAGGCGATGTTTGAGGATTTCCGCGAAGCGGATCAGGATCGGCAGGTCGATGCCGCGCAACTGCAGCCGATCGACCAACTGCTTCAGGTCGAGCCAGCGGTCGGGGTCCTTTTCCGGATGGACCCGAACGTTGCCCTCCTCGCCGACCGAAAAATAGCCCTTTCCCCAGCGGGCGATGTCGTACAACTCGGCGGCGTCCGCGACCGTCCAGCGGCGGACTTCTTGATCGAGCATGGTGAACACACCCTAGGACGATGCGAGGCTAGCGACACAAACGATTCATCGTACGAAATTATTGGCACAAGGTCGACCCAATGCCATGCCAAAACGCTCCCGGCCGGCCGGAATTTCGCGCGGCCCAAGGCGGCTCGCCGCCAGCGCGATTCCGGATGGCCACCGAGCGCGCCGGCGGAGATAATCGGCGCTGCCGTCTTTCGTTTCGCGCGCACTTGCTCAGCAAGGGGTCTCTCATGCCAGGCGAAGCCCGCTGGATCACGAGCACCTCGGCCGGCGGCCTGCACGCGGCCGCTCGGATGCTGGCCGGCGCCGCGCCGGTCGATCCCAAGCTTGCCACCCAGCAAGTGGCCGCCGAAGTGGACGGTCTCGCCAGCGACCTGGCGGCCGTCGGTCTTGAGCCCGCGCCGTTCTTCGAGCATGCGATTCCGCTGGCCGTGCGGTTCGACTCGCCGCTCGAGCTGGCCGACGTCGCGCTGAGAAAGATCCTGGGTCCGCGGCTCACCGACGCACCGGCCCAGCGGCTCGCGCGGCGGTTACAATCCCTGTGGGCCGCCATCGATCAGGCCAACCCCCTTGCCCTGGAAGAGCTGGAACTGCGCAGCGGCCCGTTGCGCGAGCAGTGGGAGGCGCGCGGGCCGGGGCTCTTGGCGACCGTGGGGCGACTGACCGACCAGGATCTCGTTGTCGAGGGGGCCGATGTGATCCTGGTCCAGCCCGTATTGGGCGGCGGCGGCAGCGCGCACCCGCTGTACAACGCGGTCGCGATCGAAGCCGTCCTGGCCAACCCGATCGGCGAGCTGCCCGAGATCGCGCGGCTGGGCTGGCAGTGGGCCCAGTTGAATCTCGACCTGCCCGAGTACTACGATCAGGTCGGCCGGGCCGCGATGACCCATGTCGGTCCGCTGGCCGTTCTGCCAGCCGTATTGGCCGCCGCCGATGAAGTGGAGCTGGTGACGTTCGATCGCCGCTTGCTCGAGACCGCGCTAGGGGCCTGGAACGCCCCGGCGGTCGACGCCGACAAATTGCTCCGCTGGTGGGAAACGTATCAGGCTTCGAGCCTCGCCTGGACCGTGGCCCTTGCGGCGCTCGCGCGGATGCTCGATGAGTAAAGCGGAGCGCCGGCCGAATGCCGTCTGGCTCGCTTGCGGCTGAGCGTTTTTCCCGCTGCTAGCACACCGGCCCGTTTGCCATTGCTCCGGATTCGAGTTCGCCGTTATCATCCGGCCCGCTTTGGGCCCGACGCTTGTCTCGGGCACCTCCGCCGTCTGTTCGTGGCGACGAGATCTCCCGCGGCAAGGAATCGACCCCCCATGGAGTCCTCGACGGTTTTGGCCTTTCGCATTTTCGTGATGCTCAGTTGCCTGATCATCGTTCCGATGGCCGCCATTTTCGGCAGCGCTTTCCCCGACGTGGTCAAAAGCGTGCTGGTCGATCGCATTGTCGCGTGGAGCACGGGCAAGCCGATCGAATCGACGCACGCGTCAGGCGCGCCAGACGGCTTCCGAGAAGTCACTGGTGGCGCCGGCGCGCTAGCCGCGCACGATGGCCGCGGAAACTCGCAAGCACCCCGCTGGGACGCTCAAGATCGGGACGTCGCATCGTGGCGGGCGCCGGGCGCCGCCGCCCCGGCCTCCGCGGTGGTTCCGCTGGGCGGAGCGGGCGCCGCCGCCGGATTTAACCAGTCGGCCAGTTTCTCGACCCCGACCGATTCGCGCACCGTCTATCCGCCCGTCCAGCGGATCCAACCGGCGCCGGCGGAAAGCCCCTACCACCGCGGCGCGAATAACCCTCAGGCCGGCGCGCAAGAGCCGTCCGCCGCAACCGCCGCCGATTCGGCGCCGCCCTATCAAGGGCCGCCGCCGGCCGCCCCTAGGGCGTCTGGGCTTGAGCAGCCCGAGCGGTTCACCGACATGGAACGCAAGCTGCGCGAGTACGGAGCCACGTACTATCTGTTGGAAACGTGGGGCAACGACGGCCAGTTGTACCGTTTTCACTGCCGCATGGCGGTGGGCAACAACCCCAACCTGACCCGCCATTTCGAGGCCACCGACCGCAATGCTCTCGAGGCCATGTCACAAGTGCTCGAGCGGGTCGAAGCCTGGCGCGCCGGTCGCTTGCAATAGTCGAGAGGCAGACGCTTGGGCCTGGGGTGGCGGCCGTGGAAACCGGGCCGCCCTGAGAGCGCTTCTTGCATCGCCCCGGGCCTTCAATTCGCTCGCCCGAAAAGCCGCCGGCCGGCCGCAACCTGATGGCACTTGCCAGTTGGGGCCTTGACGCTTACCCTTAGCGGTGAACCGTGTTGGGACAAAACCACCAGCCAGGACGGACCGTTATTTTGGCGCGCTTTGGAAAACCTCGACGAACGCCCGCCGAGCAGTTTGCAGGCGCCGGCCGGCCGAAACGCCTGCCCGGCGCCAAGCCCCGCCCGCTCGATCAATCGGGCCGCAAGGCAAGCTCGTGGCGACGCCGTTTGGACCCGCGCAAGGGGCGGCAAACCGGCGCAGCCGACCCGTGGACTCGCGACCCGCACGCCGCACGCCTCGAGGCTGTGCTGTTTCTGGCACGCGAGCCGTTGAATACTCGAAAACTGGCCCAGCTTGCTCACTTGGCGGACGGCACCCTAGCACGTACATTAATTCGCCGACTCAATCGCTGGTATGACGAGACGGGAAGCGCGTTTGCCGCCGAAGAGTTGGCCGGTGGATTTCAGTTGATGTCGCGCCCGAAATTCGCCGCCTGGCTCAGACGCCTGTACCGCTGGCCGGTCGAAATCCGGCTCTCGGGGCCAGCGCTGGAAACTTTGGCCGTCGTGGCATATCGTCAACCGGTGATGCGGGCCGAAATCGAAGCGATCCGAGGGGTCGATTGCGGCGAAATCGTGCGACAACTGATGGACCGAAACCTGGTGCGCCCCGCGGGCCGCGCCGAGGAACTCGGACGCCCCTACTTGTACGCCACCACGAAACGCTTTCTCGAAGTGTTCGGCCTGCGGCATTTGGAAGACCTGCCCCGGGCCGAGTTGCTGCGAAGCCCCGCGACACAACCCCCACAGCCAGCCGCACAATCTCGCGCCGCGCCATCCGGCGGCGATATCGAAATTCATGACCAGTCGTGAACCAAACTACTGATCGTATCAACGAGGAGGGATTCGAACGTGATCACCACCGCCCTGCCTGAAGAGCTCAACGAGCTACTAGAACTCGTAGGCCGAGCGCCACCGCCTCTCGAGTATCCCCGCGACGTGCTTGCCGGGCCCAGCCCGGATGAAGAAGACGACGATGACGATGAAGAAGAAGAAGACGACGACGATGACTTCGAAGAGGATGAGTGGGAAGAGGTAGATGACGACGACGAAGACGAAGACGACGACGAGGAGGAGGATGAAGACGAGGACTGGGACGACGACGAAGACGACTGGGACGAAGAAGAAGAGGAAGAAGACGACGACGAAGGCAAAGTGTGACCTGACCCCCGGGGCGGCGTCGGCGCAGAGGCGGCGCAGTAAGCCGACGCGCGGGCCAATTCCCTCTTTCAGCCGCCCGAGCGGGCTGCTTCCGCCGAGCGCGATTCGCGCCTTTGCACCTCGCCGGCATCCGGCCGAGCTGAAAGCCGCACCGGCACGCCGTTGAGAATGGATTGACCGACGACCGATTCGACCTCGGCATCGTCGGTCCAATCGTTGAACGAAACGCCCGGATGGGCGCCGGCCGTACGCTGCCAACGTGCGCTTGGGGCATGTCCCCAGCCGTGCGGCAGGCACACCACGCCGGGGCGCATTTCATCGCTCACGCGCACCGGCACCTCGCCCGCGTGTACGCGGCTGGCGAGAATGGCCGTCTCGCCGTCCCCAATGCCGCGCCGGGCCGCGTCCGTGGGATGCACCAACAGCACGCACCGCGCATGCCCGGATACCAGCTCGGGCACGTTGTGCATCCACGAGTTGTTGCTGCGCAGCTCGCGCCGGCCAATCAACAGCAGCATGTCATCCTCGACCGTGGGCGGCGCGTCGAGCGCGCTGGCCAGCTCGTCGATCGCCCGCAGCAGCACGGGCGCGTCGAGGTGCATCCGGCGGTCGCGGTGCAACAGGCGATGAGCAATCCCCTCGGCCATCGGCCCGAGGTCGATTCCGTGCGTCGCGGCCTTCAGCTTTTTCAGGTTCAGGCCCTTCGACCAGGGCAAAAACCGATCGCCGTAGGGCCCCAACCGCAAGAGCAGGTCGATCGTGCCCTCGGGTCGCCATCGCCAGCCGAGCCGCCTGGCGAAACGATAGAACGCGTCGAGCCCCCGGATTCCCATCGGCCCGCCGCCGAGCCGGTAGATCAACTCCAGCAGAATCTGCCAGTCGGACTTTTCTCCCGCCGGCCGCGTCACAACCGGCGGCGACCAGCGTGCCACGTTTCGCACGGCGAAGATGCTCGAGATCAAATCCACGTGATCGTCGCACAGGCTCCAGGCCGGCGGCAGAATCACGTCGGCGTGCCGCGTCGTCTCGTTGATGTACAGATCGACGGAGACCATGAAATCCAGCCGCTCAAGCGCCGCCGCCAGCCGCCGTCCGTTGGGAACGCTCAACACCGGATTGCCGGCAAATGTGAACATCGCGCGGACCTGTCCCGGGCCCGGCGTCTCCATCTCCTCGGCCATCGTCGAAGCCGGCAGCTCGCCGAACGTTTCCGGCAGCCCGCGCACCCGGCTGTGCCAACGGGCGTGGCCGTCGGCGCCGGTGAATTTTACGATCGGCGTGGAATCGAAGGCGGGGGTCGGAAACATCGCGCCGCCGACTTCGCCCAGCCGGCCGGCGGCCAGGTTCAACAAATCGGTGGCCAGCGAGGCGACCGTGCCATACTGCGTGTTGCAGACTCCGACGCGCGAATAAGCGGCGGCCGTCGGCGCGTCGGCAAATTCGCGGGCCAGCCGGCAGATCGTCTCGGTGCCGATTCCCGTCATGGCGCTCGCGCGCTCGGGCGCAAACGCATCCAGGCGGCTTTCGATCGCCTCCCAGCCGCTGGCGAGCCGCGCAATCTTGGCCCGATCCACTCGGCCTTCGGCCACCAGCACGTGCACCATCGCCAGCAATAGCGCCGCGTCGCCGCCGGGCAGAATGGCCAGGTGCTCGTCGGCCTCGCGCGCCGTTTCTGTTTTGCGCGGATCGACGACCACCACGCGCCCCCCGCGCCGGCGAATCGCCTGCAAGCGGCTGCGGACGTCCGGAGCCGTCAGAAAGCTGCCGTTGGAGACGCGCGGATTCGCCCCCAGGCACAAAAGATAATGCGTGCGATCGACGTCGGGCACCGGAACCGCCAAGGAGCTGCCGTACAGGTACCAGGAGACGGCGAACCGCGGGCTGGTGTCCTGCGAACCGGTGCTTGTGCAATTGCGGGTGCCGACGGCCTTCATGAGCGCCTGGCGCAGCGCCAGCGCGGCGTGGTTATGCGCGATCGGATTGCCGATGTACAGCCCAATCGCATCGGCGCCGTACCGTCTGCGAGTCGCGTTCAACCGCCCGGCGGCCAGCGCAAACGCCTCCTCCCAGCCGATCGGCTCGAAATCGCCCGTGGGCGTCCTCCGCACCGGCCCGCGCAGCCGATCGGGATCGTCGTACACCGCCGCGATGGCCGCCCCCTTGGGGCAGATATACCCCTTTGAAAAAACGTCGTCCTCATCCGGGGCGACCGAAACGATCCGCTCCCCGTCGACTTCGAAGCTCAACCCGCACATCGCTTCGCAAAGCGTACACGTTCGAAAAACCGTGCGGCTCATGGGAAACCTCCGCTGACATGGCGGCTAGCGCGATTGAGTATACACGCTCCGCCGGTGCGAAACATTTCAATTCGCGCCGCCGACGCGGACCCGTGCGACACTGCCGCCCCGTCGGGGCTTGGGCCGAATGACGCTCGCTAACGCACCGGGGGCTTGCGCCCCCCGGCTATTGGCTGTCGCCGCTTCGCGGCTCGCCGGCGGGTGGCCGAAAACGCGTTTGCAGCATACGCGAAAATCTGATTTCTGGTACGTTGCGCCAACGGCGGCAACGAACATTCGATCAGGAGAACAGGTGGGCAGGACAAAGGGCGGGGTCGCGGCCGCGACAAGAATCAATCCTTCAACTGAAACAGGCGCTTGAGCGCGTCGAGCAGGCCGTGCGGAGGGCCCTGCTGCGACTCGCTGCGCAAGGACTCCAGCGGAGGGTGCAACAGCTTGTTGATCAGCCGCTCGAACGATTGCTCGATCTCCCGGCGCTCGTGGTCGTCGAGCTCCGAGAGCTTGTTGAACAGCCGCTTTAGCTCGTCCTCTTTGGGTTGCTGCCAACCCTCGCGGAGCCGCTTGATGATCGGGGCGGTGGCCCGATGGTGCAGATCGGCCATGAACCGGCTCGTTTCCGCTTCGACGATGTGGATCGCCGCGGGCAGATCGCGGTCGCGCTCGCGGCGATTCTTCTGGCAGGCCGCTTGCAAGTCGTCGATCGAATACAGATACACGCCCAGGCAGTCGCCGATGGCGGGGTCGAAATCGCGCGGAATGGCCAGGTCGAGAATAAACAGCGGCCGCTGATACCGGGCCGGCTCGATCCGTTTGAACGCCGCCAGAGTGACCACGGGCTCGCCGGAGCCGGTGGTGCCGATCACCAGATCGGCCCGGCCGAGCTCGTCGAGCAAATGTTCCCACGGCACGGCGCGGCCCCGCCAGCGGCTTGCCAGCTCGCGGGCCCGCTCGTGGCTGCGGTTGGCCACGGCGACGTGATGCGCGCCTTCATCTTGCAGATAGCGTAACGTCTCTTCGGCCATTTCGCCGGCCCCGACGACCAGCACGTTCTTGTCGTCGAACCGTTCGAAGATCTGAGCGGCGAAGTCGCCGATGGCGACGCTGGGAATGCTCACGCGGCGCTGGTGCAGCGTGGTTTCGCTGGCCACGCGCTTGGCGACGCGCACGGCCGCCTGAAAGATGCCGTGCGTCAGCGGCCCGGCGCTTTGGCGGTCCTTGGCCGTTTCGTAGGCCTGCTTGACCTGCGCGAGGATTTGCGGTTCGCCCACGACCATGCTGTCGAGGCTCGCGGCCACCATGAACAAGTGCCGCACGGCGTCCTCGCCGGTCCGCTCGAACAGGTCGTCAAAAATCTCGTAAATCGCCAGGCCGTGAAAGTCGGCCATGAACTGCGCGACTTGCTCGTGGCTGGGCGAGGCCTCGGGATCTTCGGCCGCGGTGTAGATTTCCACGCGGTTGCAGGTCGACAGCAGCACGGCTTCGGCCCGGGGAAAACGCTCGCGCAGGCCGTCGAGCGCTTCGCCCACCTGAGCGGGACCGAAGGCCAGGCGCTGGCGCACTTCGACCGAGGAGTGATGGTGGCTGCAGCCGATCATCTGCACTTTCATGATCGGCCCCCGCGCGCTGGTTCGAGCCTTGCCGCCAGGCCGTGGGCCGCGGCTGGCTGTAGTCGCGCATCCTCGCGGCGGCGCGCTGCGCCGTGGCCGCTGTCGACGAGCAAGAACATGGCCAGGGCGACGACCAGGAATCCGAAGCTGACAACGGTCAGATACGCGACTTTCCGCCCCCTGCGGGCCGGCCGGTAGACGACGTTGAACACGGCAGCCGTCGACAGCCAGACAAACATCAAGGCCGAGCTCCAGATCACCGGGTCGGACCACTCAAGCGCACCCCCTTCGGCACGTTCCAGCAGGTTCAAGATGATGCCCGCCAGGAAGCCGACGCCGATCAGCAGTGCCGACAGGATGATCACGCGGCCGTTGACTTTTTCCAGCCATTCCAGGCTGGGCAATCGAAAGCCGGGCACGGGAGGCTGCTTGTGCTTCAGCCGGTACGACTGCACGAGGTACATGATACCCGCCACGAACCCCACCATAACCGCCAACGTCCCGATCAACAGCGCAATGCCGTGCACGGCTCCCCAGGCCCGCAAAGCCTCGCCGGCGGCAATCGGTTCGCGGTCGGCAAACGCCGCCGCGACCACAAGCGCCAGCGCCATCGGCAACATATACAGCCCGAGCGCTGCGCGGGGATAGTAGTACGACAAGTAGAGATAGGCCGCCACCAACAGCCAGGCCGCCACCAGGCACCAGTCGAAACTGCTCGACAGCGGCGTGGCCGAATACTCGACCGCGCGATAGCCCAGGTACAGCGTGTGGGCCAACAGCCCGGCCAGCACGAACACCAGCGTCAAGAGCTGCCGCACGCCGCTGCGAAAAAACAGCTTCCCCAGCTCCAGCGCCCAGGCCACGCCGTAGCTGGCGCCAAAACAGGTCAAGCTGATGCCGGAGATGAACGATCCCATGTGGGTGCCGCTGGCGTCTGGCCAGTGCCTTACCAGGGAGCACGGGCAAGATGCCCGTGGCACCCGGCAGCCGTGATCGGACGCACAATCGATTTCCTATTTCTCGCCGTCGAGCCCGTACTCTTTCAGTTTTTTGTGCAGGGTGTTGCGGTTGATGCCCAACTTGGTGGCCGCCTTGGTCTGGACGCTGTCGCAGGAGGTCATGACTTGCGCGATCAGCTCGCGCTCGACGCGGTTGACCACCTTGGCGTGCAGGTTGTCTTCCTGCGCTGCTGCGGCGGCCAGCCCCTGTTGCACCAGCTCGAACGTGAGCGTTTCGAAATCGGCGGCGCGGGGGCGGCCGGCGGAACGGGCTTTCGGTCCGCGCAACACGGCCTCGGGCAACAACTCGCAAGTCAATTCGTCGCCGACCGCCATCACGACGGCGCGTTCGACGTAGTTTTGCAGCTCGCGCACGTTGCCCGGCCAGTGGTAGTTTTGCAGGGCCTCGAGCGCCTTCGGCTCGATGTGCGTCACGTAGCGGTCGTTTTCTTCATTGTAGTAGGTCAAAAAATAGCCGATCAGCTCGGCGATGTCTTCGGGCCGCTCGCGCAAGGGGGGCAAGTGAATCGGCACGACGTTCAGCCGGTAATACAAATCCTCGCGGAACGCGCCGGCTTCGATTTCGGCCACGAGGTCGCGGTTGCTGGCCGCCACCACGCGCGTGTCGACGCGCACGGTCTGGGTGTCGCCGACGCG
Organism: Pirellulales bacterium; assembly: GCA_040877415.1. Taxonomy (GTDB): domain Bacteria; phylum Planctomycetota; class Planctomycetia; order Pirellulales; family PALSA-1355; genus JBBDNV01. Next base: position 4,871 of record JBBDNV010000122.1, on the reverse strand, counting down.
CTCGAACTCCCGCTCCTGCAGCACGCGCAGCAGTTTCACCTGCAGCTTGGGCGTCGTCGAGTTGATTTCGTCGAGAAAGATCGTGCCCGTGTGCGCCGCCTCGAAGCGTCCGGTGCGATTGGCGATCGCGCCGGTAAACGAGCCGCGCACGTGGCCGAACAGCTCGCTTTCCAGCAGGCTCTCGCTCAGCGCCCCGCAATTGACGCGCACGAACGGGCCGCTCGCGCGGTGGCTGGTCAGGTGAATGGCCTTGGCCACCAGCTCCTTGCCCGTGCCCGTTTCGCCCAGCAGCAGCACCGAGGCGTTGGAGCGCGCGACCCGGCGGGTCAATTGATAGACCGTCTGCATGGCCGGGCTCGAGCCGATCAGGCCCGGGATCGGCGGCCGCGAAGGGTCCTGGTCGTACGCACGGTAGGAATTGCTCATAGGCAACTCACGCTCAATTCCGGTGGCCCGCGCGCCGTTACTGCCGCTCGGGCGGGTCGCCCTTGTATTCGATCACGTCCAGCACGGCGGCCAGCACTTCGTGCGTCTCGGCGTCGCGTCCCGCGTTGGTGTTATACAAATCGTATTGGCGGCGGATTTCGCCGCTGGTCAGCAGGATGCCGTGCTTGCGTACGCTGCGCGCGAAAACCGCCACCGCGGCCTTCCGCATCGCGAGCCCTGCGGCCGAGTCGGCCAGCTCGAGAAAGGCCCGTTGAGCCTCGTCCGTGCCGATTTCGGCCAACAGCTCCGCCGCGCGGGGCGCCACTTCGGGCACGTAGAGCAGCGGCAAAATCGCCGCCTCGAGCCGGCCCGTGTCAAACACTCGCTGGGGGCTTTGGGCCAACGCCACAAGCGCGTCGAGCGCCGCTAACGCTTGTACTTTGCGCTCCGCGCTGGTTACGTACGAACGGCCGGCATGAGCCAGCACGTCGCCGGTGAAGAGCTTCATTTCCGCTTCCTTCTGCGGCTGCAAAAAAGCCTCGGCGCGTCCGGCGCGGCGGGCGAAGCGATCGACGCGCGCGAGGTCGTTCACGGGCGCGATCAACCCGACGGGCAATTGCGCCGTGCGGCGGTCGCGCCGCAATTGGGCCAACAGCTCGTCGGCCGCCGGCCGGGCAATCGCCGAATGAATGAGCACCAGTTCATAATCGGGCGATTGGATGGCCAGCTCGTAGGCTTGTCGCCCGTTTGTGGCGACGTCGGCCTCGTAGCCCAGCGTCGCGGCCAGTCCGGCCAGTTTCCCCCCCTCGTCACTCAGCGGATGCGCAATCAAGATGCGCGGCGCGCCGTACGAACCGGCAAGAAACTTCAATCCTTCGGTTACGTAGCTCGACCCGGCGAAAGGCCGGCCGGGACGGAGTTTCAGGATGGCGCCGATCGCCGCAAACCGCAGCCGCCGATCGGCGTGATAGGCCGCACGCGCTAGCGCCCCCGGCGCGGCGCCGCCGCGCGCGAGTAAGTCGAGCGTGCCGATGTCGCCCAAAATCTGTGCCGCGGCCGTGGCGGCCGGAATGTATCCCTTGTCCATGGCATGAACGAGCACGTCTTCGACCGCCTGCGCGCCGTAACCGGCGGCAGCCTCGTACACCGTGCCGGGTCCGCTCGGCAATGCGTTCCCCAGCCCGTTGCGCAGTTGGGCGGCCTCGAGGAGCGCCGTCAAGTAGAGCCTGCGGCGGGCTGCGCTCTGTCGATCGAGCTCGAACAGATCGCCGGCCAGTCGCACGGCCGACGCCAGCGATGCGCCGGTCCGGTCGTAGAGCACAGGCACGCTGGCCTTCTGTTTCGCGTACCATTGCCAGACCACGACGCTCGGCGGGCCGTCTCCGCTTTCGTCTCGCGATTGCTCGAGACGGCGCGAAGCCGCGTGTTCCAGCAGCCGCAAAGCCTCTTGCATATCGGGCACTTGCCCGCTCGTTTGTTTGAGGGCACCAGCCGCGGCGGCCCGAAGCTGGGGCGTGCTACTCGGCGATACCAGCGGCACGAGCAGCTCCGCGGCGGCCTGGTGAGCTTCGAGCGCGCCGAGCACCTCGATCACCTGGGTTTTGAGCGCCGCATCCGGCGATTCCAGCACGCCCACGAGCGGCTCGATGGCCAGGTCGTCCAGTTGCACCAGGATTCGCCTGGCTCTTTCGTGCTCCGCCGCCCGGGCCGGATCGGCCAGGATGGCCACCAGCGGCGCCACGGCCGCCTCGCGAGCCTGCAACAAAGCCACGACGGCGCGCGCCCGCACCGATTCGTCGGGATCGCTCAATTGCCCCGCCCAGAGTGCCAGGCGCTGCGGATCGCGGCGATACGCTTCGGCTGATCGGAACAGATCGTCGATGAAGGGGCCCAGCGATTCGGCCAGATCGGGGTTCCGGGCCAGGCGGATGAGCATGGCGGAATCGAACCGGTTCACCAGCGCGGCCTTGGCGGCCAGGTCGAGCTTTTGCTTGCCGAGCTCGTCGATGAACGGTTTGGCCAATTTCGGGTGCCCCAGGTCGGCCAGAATCCGGATGGCTCGCAGGAGCTCAAAAGGTGTTGCAGGATGCGATTCGAGCACGGTCCGCACGGCCGGATCGTCGGGCACCGGCTCGGGCTTGCTCTGGGCTTCGGCCGGCGCGGGCGCGGGCTTGGCGGCGGGCGCGGGCTTTTCGTCGGCGTCGGGCGCGGGCTTTTCGTCGGGCTTGGGCTCTTCGTTGGCGGCGGGCTTGGGCTCTTCGTCGGCGGCGGGCTGGGCGACGTCGAATGGATTCTCGTCCGCAGGCCCCTTGTCGGCCGGCTGCGCCGAAAGGGGCGAAACGGAAACGGCCGCGATCAGCGCCGCGGCACAGCACCCGGCCGCCGGCACGAGCCGCTTCAATCGCGTTACAGATGAAAAGATAGTGCGCATGGCAGCAAGTCTCGGGTGTTGGTTCAGCGGGCGCGCCTCGGTCGAGTGCGTGACGTTCAACTGACCGGGTTGATGGTCAGCTTTTGTTTCCAATGGAACAGTTGTTCGGCCACCTGGGCCGGTCCGGTCGAGCCGTAACTGACAAACGCGCCGGTCGCCCGCTCCGCGCCCAGCACGTCGTAAACTCCGTTGTCCAGGCTGGAATCGGCCGCCTGAAAGTCGTCGAGCGAAAGGTCCGAAAGCCGCACGCCGCGCTCCATCGCCGTGCGCACCAGTTTGCCCACCACGCCGTGGGCCGTGCGCTGCGGCACGCCGCGCGCGACGAGGTGTTCCATCAGCGTGGTGGCGTCGAGATGTCCGCGATCGAGCCGTTCGGCGATCGACGAGCGATTTAACCGGGCGCCGTCCACCAGCGGCACGGCCATCTGCAAACAGGCGTTCACCGTGTCGAACGAATCGAAAATCTGCTCCTTGTCTTCCTGCAAATCGCGGTTGTAGGCCAAGGGCAGCCCCTTCACCAGAACCAGTAGCGCGGTCAAATTGCCGATCACCCGGGCCGTGCGGCCGCGAATCAATTCCAACACGTCGGGATTGACTTTCTGCGGCATGATCGACGAGCCGGTGCAAAACGCTTCCGGCAATTTGATGAAGTCGAATTCGGCGGTCGACCAGAGCACCCATTCTTCGGCCCAGGTGCTCAGATGCTCGGCCACCAGCGCCAGCGCGAAGGCAAACTCGATCACGAAATCGCGATCGCTCGCGGCGTCGATGCTGTTGGCCGACACGGCGGCGAAATCGAGTCGCCGGGCCACGTCGTCGCGGTCAATCGGCAAACTGGTGCCGGCCACGGCCGCGCTGCCCAAAGCCGATACGTTCGTACGCGCCCGGCAACCGGCCATCCGGCCACGATCGCGTTCGAACTTTTCGCAGTAACACAGCCAATAGTGGGCGGCCAACACCGGCTGGGCGCGCTGCAAATGGGTGTAGGCCGGCAGGATGCACCCCTCGTCGACTTCGGCTCGCCCGACAAACGCCTTTTGCAGGCCGACCAGCCGATCGTCGATTTCGTCGATCGAATCGCGCACCCACAGCCGCAGGTCGGTCGCAATCTGGTCGTTGCGGCTGCGGGCCGTGTGCAGTTTCCGTCCCACGTCGCCCAACCGTTCCACCAGCGCGCTTTCGACGTGCATGTGGATGTCCTCCAGCTCGGCTTTGAACGGGAAGCGGCCCTGCTCAATTTCCTGGCGAATGTCGGTGAGCGCTTGCTCAATCTGTTGGCATTCGTCGACTGTGATCAATCCGGTCCGGGCCAACATCTGCGCATGGGCGACCGATGCGGCGATGTCGTGCGCATACAGGCGGCGATCGAAGCTCACGCTTTCGGTGAACTCCTCCACGCGGCGATCGGTCGCCTCTCGGAAAACGCCACCCCAAGCCTTTTTGGCCACATGTCCTCCGAGCGCCCAGAGAATGGGAACCGGCAGCTCGACGCCTACGACAACCTATTCACTGTAAACGGCTTACGAAATCCGGTCAACGAGACCGCTGACACTTTGGGCGTACGCGGGTTTTGGCCGCAACTTTGGCGCGTTGCCGCGAGACCAAGTGCGGACTGTGACGACCATGCGGATTGCAACTGGCACGGGCTAGCGCGCGCTTTGGGCCGCCAGGCATTGCTCGGGGGGACGTTTGCGACCGCCGGTCCGCTCGCGGTAGGATGACGCACCCCGGGCGGGCACCCTGGCGAGCGACCTAACTTAACCACACTGGACAGGTTCCATACATGGCCGATCTCAAAGGGAAAACGATTTTTATTACGGGCGCCAGCCGGGGTATCGGCAAGGCGATCGGCCTGCGCGCCGCGCGCGACGGCGCCAACATCGTGGTGGCCGCCAAAACGGACCAGCCGCATCCGAAACTGGAAGGCACCGTTCACACCGCGGTGGCCGAGCTGGAACAGGCCGGCGGCCGGGCGATGGCTTGTATTACCGACATCCGCTTCGAAGAGCAGGTT
>JBBDNV010000121.1:0-18002 GCA_040877415.1 Pirellulales bacterium | reverse complement strand
GGCATCGGCGATCAGACGCTGTCACTTGCATAATCCTGTGGCGCTTCGGGCTAGTAAAATCCCGCCATGAACAGCCAGCTTTCGACCGAGCGACTGCGATTATTTCCCTGCACGCTCGACGACGTCGACGCGCTGCATGCACTGTGGCGCGAGCCGCTGGTGCGACGATACTTGTGGGACGACCGCCAGGTCAGCCGGCGGGAGGCGGAGGAGCTGGTGCGCGATTTTGTCGCGACGGCCGGCGAGCGCGGATACTACTTGTGGATGCTCGAAACACGCGCCCACGCGGAGCTGGCCGGCTTCGCGGCGCTGCGTGAGATTCCTCAAACCAGCGAGGTCGAGCTGTTTTACGGCCTGGCACCGGAGTTCTGGGGAAAGGGCCTGGCCACGGAAGCCGCGCGGGCCGTGCTCGAATATGGCTTCGACGCGCTCGGCCTGCCGCGCATCTGGGCCCGCACCGACCGGCCTAACGCCGCATCGATGCGCGTTGCCGAGCGATTGGGCATGAAGCCGGCCGACGATCCGGGCGAAACGTCGCTGGTGTCGTTCGTCATGGAGCGCGAGAATCCGCCGCAGTGATGAGCCCAAGCCGCAAGACTTCAGCCCGAGTGCTCGTGAATTCTTGCGAATTCAGCTACGTGCCAGGATTCCCTGCCGCACATCAGAATGGCCGCCGTTTTGCCCAAACGGCGCCGAAGCGGTACGATGAAGTAGAATAGCAATGACGTGCCCGAGGGCATGGCGGCCCGTGGCAGGTCCCGATTTCCCGCCCAAACCGAGAACAGGAAAGAGTGCATGCCGCGCCGTACGTTGTGGCTGATTTTCGCGGTTGTCGTCGTTTCGCTGGCCTGCTATGAGCGTGCGGACCGCAATCCCTACGGTCGCTGGTTTGCCGAGGTGCTCGACACGATCGACCGTAATTACGTCGAGCCGGTCGACGAGCAGAAACTGTTCGAAGGCGCACTGGACGGGGTGATCGGCAAGCTCGACGAATACTCGGCCTTTCTCTCGCGCAACGACGCTCCCCAGTTTCAGCAGGTCCTCGACCAGCAATACGGCGGAATCGGCATTGAGGTGACCCTCGAAGGAGCGGACAAGCAGCTCACCGTGATGAGCCCGTTCGTGGGCACGCCGGCCTACAAGGCGGGCGTGCGGGCCGGCGACACGATCGTGGCCATCGACGGCCGCAGCACGAAAAACCGGCCTTTGAACGAAATCGTCCGCTGGCTGAAGGGCAGGCCCGGCGATCCGGTTGCCATCGAGGTGGTGCGCAAGGGGCACGAGAAACCGCTCCGGTTCGACCTGGTGCGGGCGAAAATCCGTGTCGATTCCGTTCTCGGCGATCTGCGCGAGCCGGACGGCACCTGGAACTTCTTCCTGCCCGGCGAGGACAAGATCGGCTACGTGCGGATCACGGCCTTCGGCGAATCGACCGTCGAGGAATTCACCGCGGCCCTCCAGTGGCTCTCGGCCCGGCGCTGCCGCGGCCTGATTCTCGACCTGCGCAACGATCCGGGCGGGCTGTTGGAAGCCGCCAAAGCGGTCTGCGACCTGTTTCTGCCCGAGGGCGCCGTGATTGTCTCCACGCGCGGACGCGACGCCCGCATACACGACGAGGCGACGGCCACGGGCGCGGGCGAGTATCAGTCGCTGCCACTGGTCGTGCTGGTCAACGACAAGAGCGCCAGCGCCGCCGAAATCGTGGCCGCCTGCATGCAGGATCACAAGCGTGCCGCGATCGTCGGAGAGCGCACCTGGGGCAAAGGAACCGTCCAGAACGTCATTCCCTTGGAAGGCGGACGCAGCCTGCTGAAGCTGACGATCGCCAGCTACTGGCGGCCCAGCGGCAAGAACATCCATCGGCTCGAGTCGAGCCAAGACGAGGACGAGTGGGGCGTCAAGGCCGACCCGGGCTGCGAATTGAAGCTGGACGACAAGCAGACGGGCGAATTGCTGGAACAACGCCGCCAGCGAGACGTCGTGCACAGTGTGGGCTACTCGCCGGGCGAGCCCGTCCCCGCCCCGCCGGCCGGCTCGCCCGCGGACTTCGATCCGCAACTGACGCGGGCCGTCGAAGTGCTCAAAGAAAGACTGGGCGAAAAGGCCGCCCGGGCCGGCGCGGCCTGAAATCGACGGCCGCGGTTTGCAGGCGTTCGCAATTCCCGTTACGCGGCGCGTCGCCGTTGGCTCGGTTCGACTGCCTTCGGCTCTGAGGCTCAGGCTTGCAGAGACTTCGGCGAGCTCGGCTCGACTGAGCTCGCCGAAGTCAGTCGAGCCGAACTCACCGAAGTCCGGGCTAAACCTGTGGGGCGCTTGGCAATTGCAAGCGTTTGCAATTCTTTCCGCACCCGCGCTCGGGCTGCCAGCATGGCGCGCGTTCGGCGGTGGGCCGGCGAATTGTGCCCTAAGCCATTGCGGCGCTTGATCCAGTCGAACGCTCCCAGAGGCAGCGCGGGGAATAGCCGAGCGATTGGTCCACGAATTGCTTGGTGTAGTCCTTGTCACTTCACTTGCACGACCGACGCGAAAACGCGCTGGTCCGGTCGTGCCGATTGCGTCATATCGACAAGTCGTTCCCGAAAGGACTGCACACGTGGCACGAACCATTCACTGCACCGTCGTCGAGGTACCTGCCATGAGCAGCGACCCGTTTCTTCCGCGCGAGGGCGGCTTTCGAGACCTGGTGCCTTGGGCCGATCCGTACATTGCGGCCCTGGCCGAGAAACTTCGCCGCGCTAGTGCGTTGGAGGACGATCTTGGCGCCCCGGACGCGATGAACGAATTGCCGCCCCCCTTGGGAAAGGACGATCGTCGCGAAACCTGGCAAGCCGATTGGTCGCCGCGCAACTGGCCGCGTAAATAGCACGCCGGCGGTGATTTATCCGCTACCCCCGGCAAAGCCGGGGCCTAATCCATCATGCTCACGCTTTTCATGGGCATGGCACCCAAACCATTGCCCGGCGATCAACTGGCGCATTCTGTCCGACCGATCAGGGCGCGCATTTCGGCGGCGATGAAAATCGATCCGGCGATTGAGATCAAGTGCTCGCGCGTGGCCAGCTTCTGTGCCAGTTGCCAGGCCGTCGCCGAATCGGGGCACACGTGCCGCCGGATCGGTGAAAGCTCGGCGGCCGTCGCGTCGAGCTCCTCGGGCGGCACGCCGCGCGGATTCGTCCGGTAGCGCGTAAGAATGACCTCGTCGAATCGCGGCAACAGCACCTCCAGCATCCCGTGGACGTTCTTGTCGCGCGTCGTGGCAAACACCAGCAACCGGCGCGGCGCGCCAAAGCTCTCGTCCAGCACCCGCGCCAGCGCCTCGACCGAGGCCACGTTGTGCGCCGCGTCGACCACGACGGCCGGCGCTCGACGCAAGACTTCAACCCGGGCCGGCCAACGAACTTCGGCCAAACCTTGCCGCACGGCCGACTCGGAAACGTCGAAGCCCTGCCGGCCAAGCTCCAAGACGGCCGCCATGCCGACCGCGGCATTGGCCGCCTGGTGACGGCCGATCAGGGCCAGCCGCAGATTGTCGAGTTTCCGCGGCGTTTCGCCCGCGCGGTGCACGAAGTCCATTTCGCCCGGGCTCGCCGCGCGCTCCAGATCGCGGGGCGGACGATAATCGAAATCGAAATCCCGGCCCAACTCCACCAGCGGACAATCGAGCCGGCGCGCGACGCCGGCGATGACTTCGCGCGGCTCGGGGGCCAGCACGCCGCTGACCACCGGCACGCCCGGCTTGATGATCCCGGCCTTTTCGCCGGCAATCGCCGCCAGCGTCGTGCCGAGCTGCTCGGTGTGGTCGAAGCTGATGCTCGTGATCACCGAAACGAGCGGGCTGCAGACGTTCGTCGAATCGAGCCGCCCGCCCATTCCTACTTCCAGCACGGCGGCATCCACGCCATGACGCGCGAATCGCACAAGCGCCAGCGCCGTGACGATTTCGAAATAAGTCGGCCGGTTCGATCCGAGCCCGTCGCCGGGGCTTTCGGCGTCCATGTCGGCCACGATGGGTTGAATCCGGCAGACCAATTCGGCGAACTCGCCACTGGGGCAAATCTCGCCGTCGATCATTAAACGTTCTTCGACGCGGGCCAGGTGGGGCGAGCTGTACAGACCCGTTCGGTATCCCGCGGCCGAAAGCATGCCCGCGATCATGGCCGCCGTCGAACCCTTGCCCTTGGTGCCGGCAATGTGCACGATCCGCAGCGCCTGGTCCGGATTGCCCAAGCGGGCCAACAGATCGCGCATCCGGTCGAGCCGAAAATCAAGCTTGCCGTAGGGCACCGCGCTGGTGCGCTCGTAGTCGATGCGGCCGGCCAGGAATTGAAGCGCCAGGTCGTCTACCAGTTGGGCAGGCATCTGCACCGCACACTTCTTTGGCCGTTGGAAAAAAGAGTCGCCTCTGCCGACGCGATCGCATGATCCACCGCGGGTGAATCCGCTGCCACGACCCTTACGGTTCGGCATGAGGCCGCTGAAGTGTACTCGATGGCCCGTCGGTTGTCTTGTCGGCTGACTGCGTGTTGAAAAAAGACGGTCAGGCACACCGAGCGAGCCCTCGTTCCCCGTGGAAAACGGTCGTGCTCGGAGAGCTTGCAAGCCATTTTGGCGGTGGTGTATAGTGGATGTTTTCACATGGCCCAAACGGGGGAACGGGGGCCGGTGGCCGGGCCGCTTCCAGCGAACTCTTTGGCGGGCCGACACGTATTGGACGTTGAGTCTGCGCGCGAACGCGAGGCATTCGCCTCCATCGGCCGAGCGCTCCTGTCGGACTGCCGCAAACCGGTCCGCCGCACGAGATTGGGATAGTCGATCCCGGGTGGTTCGCCGCCCTTCGAACTCGAGGATCCGCCATGACATCGGAGGTAATCGTCGAAACGCGAAACCTCACCAAGGTTTATCGCGATTTTTGGGGTCGTCAAAAGGTGCGGGCCCTGAGGGCCCTGGACTTGGAAATTCGTCGCGGCGAGATTTTCGGCCTCTTGGGGCCCAACGGCTCGGGAAAGACCACGACCATCAAGCTGCTCCTGGGGCTTTTGTTTCCCACCAGCGGGCAGGCCCTGGTTTTCGGCCGCGACGCCACTGACGTCTCGAAAAACGAGCGACTCGGCTACCTGCCCGAGGAGTCGTACCTGTACCGCTTCCTCAACGCCGAGGAAACGCTCGATTTCTACGGCCGGCTGTTCGATATGCCCGCTTCCGTGCGCAAGAAACGGGCCGCCGAACTGATTACCCTGGTCGGACTGAACCAGGACAAGCGCCGGCAACTGAAAGAGTATTCCAAGGGGATGGCGCGCCGCATCGGGCTGGCCCAGGCGCTGATCAACGACCCGGAACTAATCCTGCTCGACGAGCCGACCAGCGGCTTGGACCCGATCGGCACGCGCGAGATCAAGGACTTGATTCTACGGCTCAAGAGCGAGGGCAAAACGGTGCTCATGAGCAGCCACCTGCTGGCCGACGTGCAGGACGTCTGCGACCGCATCGCCATTCTGCACCAGGGCGAGCTGAAGGAACTCGGCCGCGTCGACAGCCTGCTGAAGCTGCGCGACGAAACCGAGATCCGCGCCAAGGGCCTGAGCGAGGCGGCGAAAGCCGAAATTCGGGCGGTCATCGAGCGCCATCAAGGCTCCCTGATGACCATGGATAATCCGACCACCACGTTGGAGGACTTGTTCCTTTCAATCGTCCGCGACAGCGAAGCGCGGCCGGGACGTCGAGCCAGGCAAGAAAAGGATTCTTAGCACGGCGCCAAACAGTTTCGAGCCAGGCAACCCCCCCATCCACCAAGCCAGCGGCGTAAATCGATCATGGTCCTGGAATCCGAGCCCATCCTGTTTTACGAGTGGATCGGACCCGCGCTATTGTTCTTTTTCCAGGTGGCCGCCATTTTGGGACTGCTCGCGCTGGTGGGCGGCTACCTGATCGCGGCCTTTCGGTACGGGCCGCTCGAGGGCGGCGACGTGACGTATCGCATGCTCAGGCGCGGGCTGGGCGATCTGGTCTCGATCTCGCCGCGGCGCGTCAACGCGCTGGCCTGGCTGGCGGTGCAGGAATCGCTGCGCCGCCGGGTGCTGGTCGGGTTCGGCGTGTTTCTGCTGATTCTGCTGTTCGCCGGCTGGTTTCTCGACACCAAGACGAACGATCCGGCCACGCTCTACGTCAGCTTCGTGCTCACGGCCACCACGTATCTGGTGTTGCTGATGGCGCTGTTCTTGAGCGTTTTCAGCCTGCCGGCCGACATCAAGAACAAGACGATCCACACGGTGGTGACCAAGCCCGTGCGCCCCGGCGAAATCGTGCTGGGGCGAATCATCGGGTTTTCGCTGATCGGCACGCTGCTCTTGGCCATCATGGGGCTGTTCAGCTATTTCTTCGTGGTGCGCGTGTTGGCTCACTCGCACGAAGTCGAAATCGCCTCGCTGGACAGCGTTCCCAACAGCCCGTCGGGCAAGCGCACGGGACGCACGACGCTGGTGCAGAATCACCGCCACGAGGTCACTATCGGCGCCGATGGGAAAGGCGAAACCAACGTCGTACACGGCCATTGGCACGAAATCGATCCGCGAACCGATGACGGCGGCAAAGTCACCTACGTCGTCGGCCCGCCGCGGGATTTGTTCACGGCGCGCGTACCGGCCTACGGCGAGCTGCGCTTCAAGGATCGCTCGGGAAATGCGACCTCGAAGGGGATCAGCGTCGGCAAGGAGTGGACGTATCAGAGCTTTATCGAGGGAGCCACGCTGGCGGCCGCCGTCTGGACGTTTTCCGACATTACGCCCGAGCGATACCCCGACGGACTGCCGATCGAAATGAAGGTTCGCGTGTACCGCTCGCACAAGGGAAAAATCGAAGAGGGCATTCGAGGCAGCCTGGTGCTGAGAAACCCGCGCAATCGGGCCATCCAGAGCGCGATCGAGCTGTTTTCCGCCAAGGACGCCACCGCCGATCAGATTGAATTCGATCGCAAGCTCCGCAACGCCACCGGTGAAACGATCGACTTGTTCGACGACCTGGCGCCCGACGGCGAGGTGGAAATCGAGCTAGCGTGCCTCGACGGCGAACAGTATTTCGGCGTCGGCAAGGGAGACATGTACCTGCGGGCCCGTAACGCTTCGTTCACGGTCAACTTCATCAAGGGATATCTGGGCATCTGGGCGCAGATGCTGCTGGTCACCAGTTTTGGCGTGATGTTCAGCACGTTTTTGAGCGGGCCGGTGGGCATGATGGCCGTTTTGGCGGCGCTTGTGCTCGGATCGTCGACCGGCTTCATCCTGGGCGTGGCACAGGGCACGATCGAAGGGGGCGGGCCGGTCGAGTCGTTCATCCGCATCGTGCAGCAGCGAAACGTGACGAGCGAGATGGAGCCCGGCTTGACCAAGGACGTCGCCCAGGCAGCCGACAGCGTGTTCATGGCGGTGATGACGTCGGTCACGAGCCTGTTACCCAACTTCCCCCAGTACGACAACGTCGATTACGTGGCGCACGGCTTTGATATACCGCCGGACGTGATCCTGGTGCAATTGTTGACCGCTTTTGCGTACGTGGCGGCCGTGTTTGCCATTGGATATTTCTTGTTCCGGACGCGCGAGGTGGCTCGATGAACCAACGTCAACGGTTTATCCGCAAGATCGTTTACGCCTGCGTGATCGCGGTGCTGTTGCTGCCGCTTTCCTGGCTCAGCCAGCCGGAAACCACCGAATCCAAGGGGGGGCGGCTGGCCCAATTGCGCAGCGACTATCAGCTCGGCCAGGCCCAGTTGGGCGAAATCGACCCGGCCAGCGAAACGATCAAGCTGGCCACGCTCGGCATGCGCGGCGTCGCCGCCAACCTGCTCTGGCATAAGGCCGACGAGTACCGCAAGACCGAAGACTGGGTCAACCTGTCGGCCACGTTGGAACAGATCTCCAAGCTCCAGCCCAACTTCGTCAGCGTGTGGATCTTCCAGGGCTGGAACCTTTCGTACAACATTTCGGTCGAATTCGACGACTATCACGACAGGTACTACTGGGTCATCAAGGGAATCGACTTTCTCAAGGAAGGGACCCAGTACAATCACAACGAGCCCCGGCTGATATCGAAAATCGGCTGGACGATCTCCAACAAGATCGGCCGTGCCGACGAACACGTGCAATTTCGGCGGCTGTTTCTCGAAGACGACGACTTTAACGGCCCGATCCCCCGGTCCCAGCGCGACAACTGGCTGGTCGGTCGCGAGTGGATGTTGAAGGCCGAAGACGTCGTGGCCGGCGGCGCGCCGCTGCGCGGCGAATCGCCGCTCTTGTTCTACTCGCATCCGGTGATGTGCCTGGTCAACTACGCCGAGGCCCTGGAGGAGGAAGGCAGGTTCGGCGAAGTGGCCAAGAACGCCTGGCGCAAAGCCGGCGAATCGTGGTCCGAATTCTCGAAGCGCGATCTGCCCACGCAATACAACATGTTTGTTCGACTCAGCGACAAGGAGGTTTACGATGAGAAGTCGAAGCAGGCGCAGGAGAAACTGGATCGCTCGGCGCCCGGAGTGCGCGAAAAAATCCTCGCGGAAAAAGTGGCCGCCTTGACCCAAGAGGAGCGCGCGTTCTATGAGACGCCCCCTGAAAAACGAACTTCAGCTCAGTATGGGTTGCTGTACACCGTCGAAACGAAAACCCAGATCGATCACATGGAGGTGGCCGACCGAGTCGAGGGCGAAAACCGGGCCGCGGCGCTGGCGGCCGCCGAGGAGGCGACGTTCGCCGACGCAATGTCCAGTGCCATCGACATCGAACGCGGCATCGTAAATTACGACTACTGGATGCTGCGATGTGAAGTCGAGCCCGACGACGACACGCTCGAAGCCCGCAAGCTGATCTACGACGCCGACCAGGCCTTCAGCAGCGCGCAATTGTTGACAGCTTCGGAGAAATACGCCGCAGGGTTCAAGAAGTGGCGCGAAGTGCTCGACGCCCATCCGCCTCTGTTGAAAGACGCCAACCTGACGGACGAATTGGCCGCGTCGATCGAGCACTACCGAAACGTGGTGCACCAACTGGACGAAAAATTCCCCGAGCCGTTTATCCTGCAGGACGTGCTGGACGCCTACTGGCGCACCAGCTCGGATACACGGGTCGCCGGCGAGGCTTCCAAGGACAAAGCCGATTCCGACGCCGCCGATCCAAGCAAGCCTTCGCCCTGAGCCGGGTGGCAAACTTTGCGCGCGAGCACGATTTCGCCCTCCTACGCCCTGCGACTGACTCGTAAAGCCGTCTACCATCGCCATCAGTTCGGGAACCGAATGCTCACCTTGTCCGATTTGAACGTGCCCTTCCGACGCTTGTAGCCAGCAGCGAGCTCCACAGATACGTCACTCTTCTGTTCTCGGTCAGTGAGAACCTCCCTGGCGTGCTTGCGCAGGAAATCAGTCCGTTGTACGACAAAACGCTCTACTTCTGCCATCAGAACTAGTCGTCCTCGGAAACGGTCGAGAATCTGCGTCCAAAGCGCCTCCAGTGTGAATAAGTGTGGCTGGTTCCCGGCCCCAGGTTCAAAATCGGAGAATTTACCTCCTTCTGATTTGTCCACTGACCACATCGCCTCTTTCATCTTCTCGAAACCGAGAGGTGAATTCGACGCAAAGAATAGTGAGTAGGTCTTTTGGTCCTTGCAGCCGTGCATGTCGAACTGCCCGACGAATTTGGCCTTGGTCTGAAGCTGCTTCTTGTACAAGGACAGCAACGCCTTCGCCCGGTCGCCGGATTGCGTGGGAATCTTCAAGACCTCATCCGTTCCGAAGGTGGTTGGGAAGTGGGCCACAACTTTGTCGTTTGGGTGTTCGAGGAACCGGTTGATGAACTCGACCATGATGTTCACGAAGACCTCGCAGCGAGGGTAGGCGAGGATTCGGGTCATCAAGGCGAAGGGGATGCCGCTAAACCCGAAGGGATCGACGAAGGCGAACGTCGGAGCGATCTGTTTCCTCTCCTTTTCAAGTTGGTCGAGGATGCTCCCGATTACGTCTGCAAATTCGCCTGGTATTACGCCAGCGTTGAACTGAGCAGGAATAGTGAGGGTGTTCAATCGAGAACGGAGGTGATCGGCGTATTCCGATTTGGCTTCGGCGAAAATGAAGCTGATGTTGACGTTCGGTGCCAAAGTCCCATTGGCAACGTGAGCTTTTGCGGCTTCGATTGCGAGGATCGGTGATCCATCTTCACCGTCCTCGTATTCGCCGGGTCCGGCGAAGCCGTCGATGTAGCTGATCCGGGCGTGGTGTTTACCGAGGATCGGAAACCACGCATCCAGGTATCGTTTGAGAAGAAAGTGCTTGGCCGCTGTGTGTGGCACCATCTTGGGGAGTTTCGCCATGACCGCACCTTGTACGACCGACGCTCACGCCACTTTCCTTCATTGGACCTTCCTGAAGCTCTTTGTCGACACCAACTCGCTTGGCACGTGATTTCCTTCGAGAAGGCAGTGACAACCATCGAATTTCAAGCCGACTGCCTTCCACACTGAAACATCCTCCTTGCAGAGCGCTGGCACAATTCTCTTCCGGTCTAGCTTTGCCAGTGCAAACCTATACATCTCGATCTGCTGCCCGAACGGAATGCGGTACTTGAACCCGGACGGGTCTTTCTCCGAAAGATAGTCGAACAGGTCGGTGGGCCTCTCGTTCTTCCTAGCCGCTGTGACCAGCCCCATCGAGCTTGCTCGCAAAGCTCCAATCGTCACCATCTCCGGTGCCAAGGCGTTAATTCGGTCGACGGCCTCAGCGTACCCTTTGGTCCAGTCATCGTCGTCGTCCTGATAGGGGATCATAGGATCGAGCCGGAAACGAATGGACCATCCGGCCTCTTGTAACTTCGACGCCGCTGCGAAACGTCGGCTCGGCAATGGGGTGCCCTGCTCCCACCGCCGCCCGACGTACTCAGCGTTCACCGACCAGGAGAAGACCACTTGGCGGGTCGGTTCCAGCTTTAGGGCGTGCTTGATTAGTGTGCTTTTCGTCAAGAAGATCAGGCGATGCCGATCCTGGGTGGCAAACAATGGAATGAGATGGTGGGTCAGCGGTTTGCCGGTGACGGCGGCGTAGGCACTGTCGAAGGCCAACCCGTCCTGTAATTCACCGACGATGAGCATTCGAGGCGTTGGTGCGGCGAGCCACTCTTTGACCTCCTCGATCATTTGCTGCCAGTTGCCATACACCAGGCCCATCAGGGCCGCCTTGTTGAACCTAAAGAAAGCAGTTGTTTGGAGAAAACAGTATGCGCAGCGAAATGGACAGCCAGATGCGTGAACCAGTTGCCAAAACTTGAAGCAAACGACCCCCGAACTCTCGTCAGGACCAGAGAATTGCTTGATGAATTTGCCTCGTTGCGATACGGGAAACGAGCAATGGGGTAGAGCTGGGCTCTCCGTTGAGATGCTTGGGATTACCGGCAAAGCGACAGTTGACATCGTCTCCTCCTCCGGTCGGGGCTAAGTACGGTTGAGGCTTCAGCATGCCAGAGCAAAGGAACGTGTACAGGTGTACATATTAGCCTCTTTTGCTCGCTTGGCAAGCACGAAGTTCAACGACTTCTTTGATTTCGGGCAATCCCAGGTTCCCTAGCGGGCGTACTGGGAACACCCGGCTCGCCCGCTCGAACCGAGATAGATTGGATAATCTGGCGCTCGATCAGACGCAGAAAAAGCTCTTGCGTCCGGCGTGCTAGTTAGACGCCGTGAATAATGACCGTTTTCAGCTCGGTCATTTCGGCGATCGCATACTTGGGACCCTCCTTGCCAAAACCGCTTTCCTTCAGCCCGCCGTAGGGCATTAAATCGGCCCGCCACTGCGGGCCCCAATTGATGTGCAGGTTGCCGCTTTCGACGCCGCGGGCGAACTGCATGGCCCAGGCAAGATTCTCGGTGAAGATGCCGGCGGCCAGCCCGTAAGGCGTGTCGTTGGCGGTGCGGATCGCCTCTTCGATCGTGTCGGCCCGCGAAAGCGCCACGGCGGGGCCGAACAATTCCTGGCAACTGATGCGCATCTTCGGATCGACGTCGGCCACGAGAGTCGGCTCATAGAGGGTTCCGTGGCGGCGCCCGCCCGCGACCAGTCTCGCCCCGGCCGAAACGGCCTCGTTGACCCAGCTCTCGACCCGCTTGGCGTCCGATTCGCGGACCATCGGGCCCATTTTGGTCTTTTCGTCCAAGGGGTTGCCGAACGTGACCGCCTCGACCTTGGGTCGCAAGGCCTCGATCAGGTCGCCGTAAACTCCCGCAAGCGCGATCACGCGCTGGGTCGAAATGCAGACTTGTCCGGCGTTCGAATAGCCGGTGGCTACGGTGGCGTCGGCCACTTTGTCCAGATCGGCATCGGGCATGACGATGATCGGGCTGTTGGAGCCCAGTTCCATGGTGACCCTCTTCAGCCCGGCCACTTTGCAAATGTGCTCGCCCACGTCGCGGCTGCCGGTGAAGCTGATCTTGCGCACGCGCGGATCGCTCGACAGGGCATCGCCGATCGTGCCGCCGAAGCCGGTCAGGCAGGAGATCGCCAAGGGCGGCAAGCCGGCCTCGAGCAGGATTTCCACGAGCGCCAGCGCCGAAAGGGGCGTGTCGGTGGCGGGCTTCAGCACGACGGCATTGCCTGCGGCCAGGGCGGGCCCGACCTTGTGACAGACCAGATTGAGCGGAAAATTGAAGGGCGTAATGGCGACCACCACGCCGCACGGCACGCGCAGCGTAAAGCCCAGTTTGCCGGCCCCTCCCGGCGCACCGTCGATCGGCAGCACTTCGCCCGTTATGCGTTTGGCTTCCTCGGCCGAAAGCTCGATGGTCTCCCGCGCGCGGGAAACTTCGAAAATTCCCTCGGCCAGGGTCTTGCCTTCCTCGGTGCTGATCAGCCGGCCCAGCTTCTCGCTGTTCTGGCCGATCAGGTCGGCGGCTCGGCGGAGCATCTTGTAGCGCTCGTGCCCCGGCACCTGGCCCATGATTTTTGCGCCTTCGACGGCGCCGGCCAGCGCCCTTTCAACGTCGCCGGGGCCGGCCGCCGGCACGGTGTCGATCACCGTGTCGTCGAACGGATTGCGGACTTCAATGTGCTGGGGCTTGTCGACCCACTGTCCGGCCACGAACATTTTCATCGCTTGGGCACCTCGATGGATCACCAGCGGCCGATGCGCGGAGCGTGACGTGAGCAGGCCGTCCTTGGAAATTCTGATAGGTCAATTGGAAGGCGGCTTGATCGAAACATCAGGCGGCTTGATCGAAACATCAGGCGGCCAGGATGCGCCCTCGTCGATCCAGGCGCGAAACGCCTGGAGCTCGTCGTTCGAGAGCGCGGGGTACTTGTCGCGCTTGTCCGCGGGCGGCATCGCCAGGTCGGGATCTTTTCCGCTCGCGCGAGCGAACAAAGGACTCTGTCCGCTGCGGCCCGGCAGGACGGCCGCCTCGCCGCTCTCGCCCCCGCGCAACAGCAATTCTCGCTCGGTCACGCGGAAACCTCCCTCGGGCGTTTCTCCACTATGGCACCCCGCGCACGATCGCTCGAATACAGGCTTAATGTCGCGGACAAAGTCCACTGGCTCGGTTCGCCGTTGTGCGCCGTCGGGCGCGGAATTATCGACGGGCCCGGTCGTGGCAGCGGGAGAGTCGAGGACGGCAAAGGAATCGGGCCGATCGCTTTTGCTCGGCACGACGGATGGTGTGGTCGGCTTGATGTCAAGCGCCAGCCCCATCATCGCCCAAGCCGTCGCGCCGGCGGAAATCCACTGGTCTTTCCCAAAAGGAAAGGCGCTGTCGAACGGCGGCTGAAACGGCCACGCACGGCTCTGGACATACCAGGAGCCGTCGTCAAATTGCGTGCGCAACAAATAGTCGATTCCCCCCTGGTAAACCGGATCGGTACTTGGCATCCGGCCGGCGATTTGAAGCGCGACCAGCGCTTGACCCGTGGCCCAGGCGTCACTCGCGAGGTGGGCCAACTGCGGCCAGCCGCCGTCGGGGTGCTGCGCCGCCAAAAGCTTCTCGAGTTCGCTTTGCAACGTCTCGAGCGGCACGCCGGCCCACGCCTGGCCCAGAAGCTTGAAGACGCGTTCCTGGTGGTTGTTCGGCTTGGAATTCGCGAGCCAGCGCTTGGCGTTTTCGACCCGCGTGCGCATTTGCTCGTGATTGCCCGACGTCGGGTAGAGCTGCAGGGCGCGCATCGCCAGGGCTGTGGACAGAATGTCGCCGTCGCCCATCGGTGGCCGCGAAAACCCCGCCATCCAATGCCCGTCGGGTTGCTGCGTGGCGGCCAGATACCAGACCGTCGCATCGGTCACCGAATTGGCGGAGTGACCCAGCGCCGCGAGTCCCCACAAGCCGTATCCCAGGAATTGCGGGGGAACGGGAAAGGGGTTATCCATTTCGTGTGCCGCCTCGACCCGGCGCGACCACGAATCCAACTGCCGAGCGATCATCCGGTTCATGGATGGCTCGTCGACGGCGAAGCCGCGGTCTCGGGCCCAACCCAGCGCAACGCCGGGGAGGTTTTGATGATGGCAGGAGACGCAACTGCGTCGATTCGTGAGAAACACGTCGGAACTGTGCTGCAAAAGCGAAATGCTCTTTTCGACCGCCTTGCGCACCAGCGATTCCCGATTGTCCGGCGTGATCTCCAAGTCACGATTTGGAACCTCCGCCCGGGGATCGGCCGGATCGGGCGTGCCGGCGCCGGAAAACAACGTCACAACGTCGGGAAATCCACGGCGGCGGGCCCAGGTCAGAGCCGTCTCGCCGGTTTGGCTGGTTGCCGCGGGATCGGCGCCGCGCTCGAGCAACAATTTGGCGATCGACGCATCACCCGTCTCGGAATAGGCGGCCAGGACAATCGGCGGCACCTTGCCAATCGGGCTGCAGGCGGTTATGTCCGCGCCTGCCTCGATGAGCCGGCGGGCGACGTCGGGCTTCTGGGACAGCAGCGCATAGTTCAATGCGTGCCCCGCGAAGTTTGCATCGCCGGCCTTGACGTCGGCCCCATGGGCCAAGAGCAGCTCGACGATGTCATCGCCGCCGTTGCCCGCCGCGATCTCCAGCAGCGAATTCCCGGCGGCTCCGAACAAGTTTCTAATCTGCGCCGGCTTGCACCCGTGGTCCAGGAAGAATCTCACGGCTTCGGCATCATTTGCCCCAACCGCGGCCGCCAACGCCGACACGTTGTTGGAGTTCTGGGAATGCACGTCGGCGCCTTTGTCCACAAGCAGCTTGACAACCTGCAAATTGCCGGGGTGCGACGCCGCGGCCACCAGCGGCGTGTTGCCAAGCGCGCTTCGGGCATTCACGTCGGCGCCATGGTCGATCAACAACCGGACTTTCTCCGAGTCGCCCGCGGCGAACACCAGGGCGCTTGCGCCGTTCTTGTTGACCGCGTTGGGATCGGCACCGTGGTCCAGCAGCGACCGAACGGCCTCGGGCGTGCCGTAGAGCGCAGCCAGCAACAGCGGGGTGGTGCCGTCGGACGTTCGCACGTTCACGGGGGCTCCCTCCCGCAGGTGACTTTCCAGCAGTGCCTGATCACCGCGCCTGATCGCGCTGAGCAGGACGTGATCCTGCGGGCCGTCGGGCTTCGCGACGCCGGGCACAATGAGCATAACCACCGCGCCGGCCAGGACAGCCACTTTCGTCCGGAAGTGTGCTTTCGATCGCATCGTTTGAGGCTCCTGTCGCTGCGACTTAGACGTGTTGTTCAACCCGTCAGCTATTCTCAGCTTCGCCGCCCGCCGTTTCAACTGCGCCCTTGAAATTCCTGCAGCCGACGTGGCGCGCGCGAGGAGCCCGCAGAGAGCTTTAGTTAGATGGGTTGCATCACGCGTCGACGTCCGGCTGACTACATCCCCACTCCACGACCGACAGCCTCACTTCAGCCTGCCCTCGTGGCCTGGGTACCGCCTCGATTGCTGGCGGAGCTGCCGACGTCCGGGCCGGTCTTCCCGACGCTTTGGTCCAACGAGCAGTTCCGTAAAGACTTTAGGCACGTTGTGCACGCCGCTGGCCTCTCCGGCACATTCAAGAAGCTGCGCAAGTCGAGGGGCACTGAAGCGGAACTGCTGACTGGAAGGGGACATGAGCACTTGGCCAACAGCCGCAAGGAGTTTGAAGTGCATTATCTGGACCGGACTCGGGTGCACCGGGAGCCGATTCGCCTGCCGCCCCTCCAGTTGCCGCTGAGCGGGTGAACAGCTTGAACGGATCCAGCAAATGGGTTAGTTCTGTACAGCATGAGAATTGCAAGCAGTTTTTTGGCCATCCTGGGCCTTTTTATGGTGGTGGGGGTTTCGACTGCCGCCACTCACACGATTGAGCCAACCGCGCAACAGCTCCAAGCGTTCGCTGATGAACATGCAAAGGCCATCGGACGTATCAAGCGTTCCATCGACGACCGCAAGGCCACCATCAAAAAGTACGAGACGTCGAAAGTGCCGCCGATCACGACGGGAGAGGATAGAAAGGCTCGTCAGTTAAAGGCGACTCAGGCTCGTCTCAAAGCGATCCAAAGCTACAAGCGGTTGCTCGCGGAGGACGAAGCACAGCTGAAGGTCCTGGAAGCTGGTTTGATGCTGAGAAGTACGCCGCGGCTATTTTTAGTTTCCTTGGATGGTTTGCAGGTGCCTGCCGTTGGACGCTTTGGGTTGCTCAGCAATGTGCGAACAACGATCTCGCAGATCGTGGGCGACGAAGAAATGCTAGTGCGCGTGGGGGACCACCCTTCGATCGTTGTGACGATGCGAGTTCCGACAGCTGGACTCGTGGACGATGTGCAAATCAAGTTTGACGAAAGCCGGGTGTTCGTCGTCTCCGGCACCCATCGGTTCACCACAGTGGGCGGTTCCACAAGCACGGTCCTGCTGATTGAAGAAATCAACATGGATACAGTTCGGGCATTTATCAAACAACGGGCAAACTGAATCGCTTTCTTCCCCGGTCCGCTCTCGATCGGCGGTTGACTTGCGTGCGGAGCCGGTCGCCCATCTTGTGAGGTCGACTGCCGATTCTCAAGCCAGAATTTCTTCGACGACCCGGACTTCGTCGACGCCGGTGAGCTTTTCGTCAAAACCGTTGCGGTTGTAGGCGAGCTTGTGGAAGTCGAGACCGAGCAAGTGCAACACGGTGGCGTGCCAGTCGCTGATGCTCACCGGATTCTCGACGGCGGCGAAGCCCAGCTCGTCGGTCGCGCCGTAGGTGAAGCCGGCTTTCACGCCGCCGCCGGCCATCCAGCCGCACATGGCGAGCTTGTTGTGATCGCGGCCGGCTTGCGACTCGTTCATGCCCGCGGCGATCTGCGCGATCGGCAGCCGACCCATTTCGCCGCCCCACAAGACGAGCACGTCGTCGAGCAAGCCGCGCTGCTTCAAGTCGCGCATTAGCGCCGCGATCGGCTGGTCGGTACGGTCGCAGGCCGTTTTCAGCGAGGTGGCGATACCGGCGTGGTTGTCCCAGATCTGTCCGTCGATGAATAGCTGCACGAAGCGCACTCCGCGCTCCACCAGCCGGCGCGCCATCAAACAGCGCCGAGCGTACGAGTCGGTCGGCTCCTTGCCGATGCCGTACGCCGCGAGCGTTTCCGCGGTCTCCTGCGACAAATCGAGCGCGTCGGAAGCCGACATTTGCATCCGCGCGGCCAGCTCGTAGCTGGCGATCCGCGCTTCGAGCCGCGGTTGCCGCGGATGAGCCCGCAAGTGGGCTTCGTCGAGCCGCGCGGCCAGGGCGCGCCCCAGCGGCGTGATTTCGTCCGGCTCGTCGAACCCCCGATCGAGATTGAGCACCGGCGCACCGGTCGAACGAAACCGCGTTCCCTGGAAGACGGGAGGCAGAAAGCCCGACTGCCAGTTCTGCGTCCCGTTGATCGGCAGTGCCTTGGGATCGTCGAGCACGACGTAAGCCGGCAGGTTCCGGTTCTCCGATCCCAGGCCGTAGGTAATCCACGAGCCCATGCTGGGATAGCCCGGCAGCATGCGGCCGTTTTGAATCTGGTAGATGGCCGGCTCGTGCGTGATGTTGAC
>JBBDNV010000120.1:0-18042 GCA_040877415.1 Pirellulales bacterium | reverse complement strand
GATACGGATATCCCGAGTCGCCCGAGACGGTGCGCGTCTGGCAGGCCAACGCCTCGTACGAAGCGGGCCGCTGCTTCGAAGTTTTGAAAATGATCGACCAGGCAAAAAAATCGTACCAAGAGGTCGTGGAGCGGTACCCCACGAGCGACAAAGCCACGTTGGCCAAAAACCGCCTGGAGGCCCTGGGCGCCTAACGAGCGTTGCTTAGACCCACGTATCACAATATCCCGGAAGGGAAGCCGGATGGTTACTCAGCCGGCAATCGCTGTTTGCCCGCCGCGGGCGAAGGAAAGTGTGCGTCGATGGATATTCGCCATGTGACGGGTCTCGGTGTTTTGCGCTTTGCGGTTTTCGTTCTCGCCGCCGGGCTGCTCGTGCCCGCCGCCGTGATGGCCGAAGCCAGGGAAGAGTCGCGCGAGCCAAAGGCCCCGGCGGCCGACGCCCAACAACCGCCCGACGAGCGGTTCGAGGCCGCGATGGCCCAAGGTCCCCTGGCGCCCCCCGAACAAATACCCGACAAGGCGGATCAAGGGATTGACCTGCTGCGCATGGCCTCGCCGCAAGTCGGTGGCATTTTCATGTATCCGATTTACGGCTTTTCGTTCGTGGTGGTGTTGTTCGGCATCGAACGCGCGATCGGCCTTCGCCGACGCAGGGTCACACCGCGCAAGCTCGTCGCCGGGTTTCACGAACTGCTGGAAGGGCAGCGGGGTTTTGATCCGCGCAAGGCGTATCGCGTTTGCGGGCAATATCCCTCGGCGGCGGCCACGGTGCTTCGCGCGGCGCTTTTGAAAACCGGACGGCCGCTCGTGGACCTGGAACATGCCGTCACGAAGGCCAGCGAACGCGAAGCCGCGCGGCTATACTCGAACATCCGGCCGCTGAACCTTTCGGCCACCGTGGCGCCGCTGCTGGGCCTGATCGGCACCGTGCAGGGGATGATCATCGCCTTCTACAGGACGGCCTATCTGCCCGACGGCGCCAACAAGGCCCAGGCGCTGGCTGAGGGGGTATACATCGCCCTGGTCACCACGTTCGCCGGGTTGTGCGTCGCGATTCCCGCGGTCTGCCTGGCCCACTTTTTTGAAGGCAAGATCCAGCGTCTGTTCCGTCAATTGGACGAGCTGATCGCCGACCTGCTGCCGGCGCTTGCGCGCTACGAGGGCAAGCTGCGCGTCAGCCGCGCGCCGGCCGGCTCGCAGGCCGACGGCGGCCAGCACGACGGCAAAGAATCCGAACTGCCGCATAAAACGGCCGCCACCTCCGAGTAAATTCGATGGCCGGCACCGTCCGGCCCCGATGCACGAGATTTCCCGAGTACGTCCATGGCCGTCAAGATTAACAAAGGCCAGTCCGCCGGCCTGGTCAACCTCACGCCGATGATCGACGTGGTGTTCCAACTGCTTTTGTTTTTCCTCGTGGCCAGTAAATTCGCCGAGGACGAACGCGAGCTGAACATCGTTTTGCCGCACGCCAGCGAAGCCCGGCCGCTGACCACCAAGCCCGAGGTGCTTTTCGTCAACGTCGATCGCCAGGGACGTTTCATCGTCGATCGGCAATTGCTCGACGCGCCGGCGCTTGTGGCGAAGCTCAGGCAGGCATCGGTCAACAACCCCGGCCGTCAGACCGTCGAGATCCGGGCAGACAAAGAGTGCCTGTGGCAATTCGTGGTCGAGGTCATGAATCTTTGCAACAAGGCCGGCATTCGCGACTACCGAGTCACGACCACCGCGCTCGAAAAGCCCGGATAATTCGCCCCATGTCCCAAGTGCCGACACAACGCGAACATCTCTCACGCGCGCCGCGGCCCGTCGTCACGTTCGACGATCGGCTGTGGCCGGTGATCGCGGCGCTGGTGGTCTTGGCCGGCATGGGGGCCGCGATCATCGCGGCGCTCGCCAATTTCCACGACCCGCGCCCGTGGGCGAACGGCTGGACCTGGCTCGCTTCGCTGGCCGCGCTCACCTTGCTTTTGATTTGGGGCGTCAGCCGGTTGGACCCAGCGCGCCGCGGGCTGCAACTGGCGGCCGTGTTGAGCGTGATCTTTCACATCCTGCTGTTTGTGTCTTTGAATCGGCAGCGACTGATCCCGCTGGCCGAAGCCCGCTCAATGGTCAGACCGCCGAGCGAACCGATCGAGCCGTACCGGGCTCCCGACTACCACATACGCGGTCCCGAGGATCCACTCGAGGAACACGAAAAGCCGGTTACGGCAAGTCTGCCCGAGGAGCAGCCGGCCGAACTGGAGCGCCGCGAGAAACAACGATTGGAAGAGCAGCCGCCGCCCAGCCAGCCGACGCCGCTCGAGCCCGAGGAGCCGGAAGTTCAGCCGCACGCCGTGCCGCTCCGAGAGCCTCAAGAGGCGGCGCCGCGGCTGGCCGAATTCAGCTCGGAATTGAGCCGGACCGAGCCAAGCCCGGTCGAACCTGCCGAGCCCGAGCCGGTTCCCACCCCGCAGCAGGAACTTGCCGCCGAGCCTCTTTCGCCCGAGCCGGCTGAGCAGGCGTCGGCGCGCCGGGAAGTGGCTCGTGAAACGCCGGAGCTGGCGCCATCGCCCGAACCGGCCGCCGAATCCCGGCCGTCGTCGGCGGTCGACGTGGCCAACCTGTCACGGCACACGGTGGCAGAGCAAACGGGCCCCGCGAATCGACCTTCGCTGCCGGGTCTATCCGGACGCTCGCAGCAGGCGCCGCAGCTCAGTGCTCCGCGAATCGCCGACGTGCCCCGCGCGCAGTCCGGCGTCGACGAGCCCCTCGACGAGCCGCAGCCGCTGGTTAAAGTCCCTCTCCGATCGGGAACTGGAAATCGACTGCCGATTGATTTGGGAACGATTCGCGATACGAGCAGGCAAAGCGTGACGTTGGGCCAGCCGGAAACCCGCGTCGCCCGCGCCGAGCAAAACGTGACGCCATCGCTGGCGGAGCCCGGCGGTACGGGCAGCTTTTCGCCCACCCGCGCGGCAGGCAAGCTCGATAAATCGAGCGCAACCGCCACGCCCTTGCCGTCGCTTGGCACCGCGCGAGCTTCCGAGGCGGTCGCCGCAAGCGGCACGTCGCGGACCGCGTCGGCGACTGCGCCCCAGCCTGCTCGGCGGGCATCCCAGCCGTCGCGCAGCAGAACGGCCGCGAGCCTGCCGGTCCGAATCGCCGCGCCGGAAGGGATCGGCGGAGTGGCGGCCGAAGTAACGCCCCAAGTGGGCACGCCCAGCCGCCGCGCTCGCCAGGAAAGCCTCGTCGTGCCCGCCACGGCGCGATTGCTCGCGCGCATGTCGGGCGGGCCGCCGGCGATCGACGGTCGTACGCGCGAACCGGCCGAAGCGTTCGCCCGCCGCGGCGGAAGGTCGCAAATCCGCGGCCGGGCCCCGGGTGGACCGTCGGAGCAAACCGAAGCGGTCATCGAACTGGGGCTCGTCTTTCTGGCCAGGCACCAGGCGCCGGACGGCGGTTGGAGTTTGCATTTCGCGCCGCAGGGCGACGACAATCCCGACGATCCCCCGACGTTCCGCGCCGAAACGGCCGCCACGGCGTTGGCCCTCTTGTCTTTTTTGGGCGCCGGCTACGATCACTACGGCGGGCGATACGCCGACGTCGTCGAGCGTGCGCTCGACAATCTCATCGCACATCAGCAGCAAAACGGCGACTTGTACCGGTCGGAAGACGACCAGTCGAACGAAAGCGCCGCGCTCTACAGCCACGGGATCGCCGCCATCGCCCTGTGCGAGGCCTATGGCATGACCGGCGACGCGGCGCTTGCCAATCCGGCTCAAAAGGCGATCGACTTTATCGTCGCCGCCCAAGATCCCGTGCGCGGCGGGTGGCGATACATTCCGGGAAATGGGTCGGACACGTCGGTCGGAGGCTGGCAGTTGATGGCGCTCAAAAGCGGCGAACTGGCCCGACTCGATGTGCCGCGGGCAGCTTATGAGAAGGTCCAGCGCTGGCTCGACCGGGCTCAGGTCCAAGGCTCGCAATACGCCTACAACCCGGCCGCCCCCGGCACTCCCGAGCAAGGTCATGGCCGGCTGCCGACCCCGGCGATGACCGCCGTGGGACTCTTGATGCGGCTGTACACCGGCCTGAACCGCGACGACGCGCACCTGGTGGAAGGGGCCGAATACCTGCTCGGGCGACTGCCCCAAAACGGAACCTCCGCTCAGCCCGCTCGCGATACCTATTACTGGTACTACGCCACGCAGGTCATGTTCCACATGCGCGGCAAATACTGGCGGGCCTGGAACGATCGGCTGCATCCGCTGTTGGTCAACGAGCAGATTCCAAACGGGCCGCTGGCCGGCAGTTGGGACCCGCGCCGGCCGGTGCCAGACCGCTGGGGTCCGCACGCGGGCCGGATTTACGTAACAACGCTCAACCTGCTGTCGCTGGAGGTCTATTACCGGCACCTGCCGCTCTATGAGTCGACGGCCCGGTGAGAGAAAGGATCAAGGCAGAAGCTAACTGGAACATACAAGGACGAAGAATGAGCACTGACGCTCGATGATTCATCCTTCCGCCATGATCCGGCTTCCGCCATGATCCGGCTTCTGTCGTCTAGTCGCGCAACGAAAGGGTCTTCTTGTTGCGCCCTTCCTCGTCAATTGCCAGCTTGTCTTCGCGAGCCAGCCAGCCGATGGCCTGCAGGATGACGTCGCGCGGGGCGTCGATGTCCTTGGTTAGCTGGGTGAGGGTGAGTGGGCCGCTTTCGTGAATGTGTTGCCAAATCAACCCAGCGGTGTCGCCGATCTGGTCCACGCAGGAATAATGATGAGCCGTTGCCATGTTCGTTCGCTCCTAAACGAATCGCGAAAAAGAGTCCTGCCCTCGTGCCGCCATTGCATGCGGAAGTATATCGCTGGAGCCCGCGAAGGCTCAAGTCCTCGCCCCCCCAGCAAGGCGCGACACGCGCTTGAGCAAGCACCAACACCGCGGGCCACCATGACCAGCGGCGCTCATGCAAAGATAGTCCACGGCCACCAGCGTGGATGGGCCACGGCGGGAGGCGGCCGCGCCGAAGATGCCGCTTGGAGCGAGGTTAACGAACAGTCACGTGCCCTGAAGGCCGGCCCACAAGCGTCGTGACGAAAAAAAGGGCCCGGCTGGCACCCACGCTGCCAGCCGGGCCCTCCGACCGTGAAAAACTGGTACGTCCCGGAGCGGGCTCAGGTCGCCATACCCTGGCGACTAACGGCTAAGATTCACGGTGCGTCATGTCAGATCGATGCTTTTGGCCCCGGCCCAAAAGGAGGCGGCCGTCGGACTCGGGGCCAAACTGGGTTGAACATGAGCCGCAGTCGCTAAAGCACGTGCCGTGCCGAAGCGGGCAGCCCAGGTGCGGGTTGTCTCCCAAGACCCGAAAAAAGTCCGCCAAAAACGCGAAATCTCCAGACAACGGCCAACTAAAAATGGGGTCTCGAAGCCTCGCGGGCTTGTAAGAATTGCAATCTCGCCTTGCACGTTTTGCTAGCGCTTGTCGGTCAACAAGCTGGTCGTAATCGCGCGAAAGACCGGGCCAATGTGCTCGAACTCCCGGTCTTCGGCCTGGCACAACACCAGGCAACTCGCCGTCGCCGTGCGAAAACCGCGAATCAGGGCAGTATTGGTAAGATCCAGGTAGAAGAAATGCAGATCGTAGCCGCTAATCGACTGCCCGCCGATCTTCTCGGACACCTCCGCAGACTCCGCATCCTGGTACTCCCTCTTGAGAGTTGCCAGCGCCGTCGAGGCCAGCTCGCCGGGATCCGTGCTCGTGGCATGCAGCGCGATCGACCAGAATGCGCCGCCGGGGCTGTACACTGAAACCGACCGGTTTCCCTCCAACGCCTCCTGCTCGTCGAGCGTCCAGTTGTCGGGGTAGAGAAAGCGGATCCCCATTTTGTCGAAAACGGCGGGCATCGGCAGGTTCCGCGCTGCGGGTCCTCGCGTCACGCTAGCAGCATTGTAAGAAGGCCTATCCAACCGAGCCAGCGGGCAAATCTCGGTGTCACGGGTGGCGTGTCGACCCGTGCCGCCCGCACCGTTTGACAACACAACGGCGAACCAATAATTTCCGGTGCCGCCGATTGCTGCTCGAGTCGTGACGGCAGCAGAGTGGACGAGCCGCTCATGGGACCCGCTCGCTCATATTATTCCCCGTGATCTTGTGGCCGCGCGCGGGTTTTGATACTGTCGCCGGCCGCTTTCTCCGACTCAGGATCGCGGCACATCGCCGTTTTGCCCCGCTCTCTCACCGCGCGATTTGTCGGCATGCCCATCATCGGCCACAGCACGAAGCACGGCACTGGGCGCGCGAGCGTTTCGCCCGGCGGCCTCGAACCGACCTTTGACGCCGGTTTCGCGCGACGCGTCGGGTGGCAGGCGCTTGGGCTTGCCGCGTTGTGCTTGGCGCTTGAGGGTTGCAGCTCGTTGGCCAATCAAGGCCCGGTGTCGAAGTCGGTCGCCATGGGCCGCCAATTGACGCAGCAGGGGATCAATGCCATGGAGCGGGGCGACTGGATTCGGGCCGAGTCGCTGTTGGAACGCGCCGTGGCCACGTCGGCCAAGGACCCCGACGCGCGTCGCAGCTATGCCGAAACGCTTTGGCATCGTGGTGTGCCCCGCGAGGCGCTTGTGCAACTCGAAGAGGCCCGCAAGCTGGCCGGTGCCGACCCGAGCCTGACGGTACGGACCGGCGAGGTCTGCCTGGTCTTGGGTCAGCTCCCTGAATCAAACAGGCTCGTGGACGAGGCGCTGCGGCTTGATCCAAGATTTGCCCCGGCCTGGGCACTGCGCGGCCGCGTGGCCAGCGCGGCAGGCCAGCCCCGGCAGGCGCTGGCCGACTATCAGAGATCGCTCGGCTACGCGCCGGACAATTACGATATGGCCATCCTGGTGGCCGAAACGTACCGCCAATTGAACGAACCCGGGCGGGCCCTGGTGGCGCTGCAAGCGCTGGCCGACCGCCATTCCCCGGGCGACGAGCCGCAGCAGGTCCTGCACCTGCAAGGCTTGGCGCTTTCGGCCTTGGGGCGCCATGACGACGCGGTGCGCGTGCTTTCGCGGGCCGCCGAGCGCGAGCGTCCGACGGCCGACTTGTTGTGCGATTTGGCCCAGGCCCAATGGATGGCCGGCCGGCCTTCCTATGCCCAGCACGCGCTCGAGCAAGCCTTGGCCCTCAACCCCAATCACCGTGCCAGCCTGGCTCTCTCGTCGCAGATCTTCGCGGCAAACCGCGCGATCGTCCGTTAACCGTTTGTCTCAGAAATTGGGAGCCTCCCGGCGATCGTTTTTGTATGTGGCATCGGCGAATCGGCGCTATCGAGGCATTCTTCAATTGATCCATCGGCGCCCCCCTCTCATTCGTTGTCGGCCGCATTGCCGGAACAACCGGTCGGGACCGATTTCTTGCGCGATCCGCGGGCGGACGCGGCGCGCTTGGTGACTTGCTCGGCGTAAATTCCCGACCTAGGTTTGTTTGTTCGCGAGTGCGGGGCACCGGGTCGCTCCATGCGCGAGAACACCAACCCACCGGGAATTGCCGGCGGCCGCGACCGGCCGTCGGACACCAGAGTTACGGTTCAAGGAGCCCTCCATGATGATGCTTAGCCCGCCAGATGCCACGTTCGTCGAGCGTCGCACCTACGACCCGGGCGTCGGACGACCGGCGCGCGAGCGGCGCCAGTTCGCCAACAGCCACGAAGATCTTTCGATTGAAGCGCGTGAATTGGCCTTGGCGATCGACGAATACAAGCTGGTCCATCGCCGCCGCTTCATCACCTACGAAGAAATGCTCGGCGTGGTGAAGTCGCTCGGCTATCGTAAGCAGGCATAGGCCACGACAATAGAAGGCCGCAAGCGGATGCGCCACCCCGCTTGCCCCGGTAGCGGACAGCTACTTTGCGGATGCGCTCATTCTTCGCCGCCGCCGGTGCGGCCGGTGGCCACGTCGAACTCAAAGATGGCCGGCACCAGCATGGCCGTGGTGGCAAATCCGTACGTGGCCACGGTCACCAGAAATACGCTCAGCGTGTACTGGAGCAGAAAGCTGGTGATTGCCCAGAACGTGGCAATCGGGGCCACGACCGACGCGATGCCGATCGCCAGCGACGGATTGCGCGACCCCAGCGCCGCGTACAATCCCACGCCCCCGCCGAGCATAAACGCCAAAAACGGCTGAATCTGCCAGTGAAACGAGCTGAAGGCGATCATCATCCGCATGCACGTGGCGATGCCCACGAACAGAAAGAAAACCGTCCCCAGGCTCACGCCAATGGCCGTTCGCGAATTGCCGTAGCTCATGCCCGAGTGGATGCCCAGCATGGCCACAAAGGCGTCCATCACCGCCAGGCCGCCGAGCAGGTAGAGCAGGTTCTCGCCGGAAATCGCCCCTTGGAACCATAAAAAGACGCACAGCGCCATGGGCAGCACGATCATCTCTTTGGTGTTGTACATGATGCCGCCCAGCTTGCCGAACACAAATTCCTTGGGCGACAGATCGGTCACCAACAGCAGATCCAAGGTGCGCATGTCGCGTTCCGTGGTCACCGACGTGACCGCTTGAGCGTTGACCAGCACCAGACTCAACACGAACAATGGGACCAGCACCAGCGCGGCGTTGGCCAAGCGGAGCCCTTCTTCGCTGTGGATCGCGCCAAAAAGCGCGACGGCGGCCAGCCCCACCAGCAGCAGATATCCG
The DNA here is from genome assembly GCA_040877415.1 of Pirellulales bacterium. Classification (GTDB taxonomy): domain Bacteria; phylum Planctomycetota; class Planctomycetia; order Pirellulales; family PALSA-1355; genus JBBDNV01. The sequence goes on along the minus strand of JBBDNV010000120.1, from coordinate 9,375 downwards.
AGCCGTATGGCCAGCACCTTGCGGCCGTAGGCCCAAGTGGCCATCTCGCGCCAGATGATCGGGTTGTCCCATACCTGCCGCGTCTTGCCGCCGGCGGAGTGCACGTTGCGAGCGGCGGCCTTTTGGGCGGCAGCCGCCGACTCTTCGGTCATGCCCCAGATGCTCTCCAACTCCTCGGCGTCGGCAGTGCGCGGGCGAACTTCGCGCGAAGGGTTCCAGACGCGCACTCTCAGAATGGCCACCGTGTTGAGCATCACTGCAAGCGCGCCGGCCACCAGCAAATAGCAGTTGACAGCGTTGCCGACGTAGGGCAAGGCGTCCTGCCGGTCGACCAGGGGGCGCGTGGCGGTGAGTATGGCGTGCCAAGGGCTCAGGGCGGCGGCCCAAACGCTTGTGGAAACGCCCCCCCAAGCCCCGCCCACCGCGCCAGCGGCAATTGCTTGGCCGGCAGCCAACCAGAACACCAGGGCCAAGACCGTCAGGGCCAGCGCCTGAAACGTTTTCTCGCGCCATAACGCTAACATCGACCCCAGGCTTCCCGCCGCGACGGCCGTAGCCAGGGTGACCGCGAACACCCGCGCGATCTGCGCAAACGACACGCCGCCAAACAGCGCCGCCAGCATGAACAACGGCAGTGACGCGGCCACCAGCACCAGCACGCCCAGCATGCTGGCCAACAGCTTGCCCAGCACGAGCTCGCTGTTGGTCAAGTTCGTCAACAGCAACAAAACCAGCGTGCGGCGGTCTTTTTCCTGGGTGACGCCGCTGGCGGCCAGCAGGGCGGAAAAGAAGATCGCCAGCGCCAGTTGCAAGGGCGCGAGGATCTGAAACAACATCGCGCCGAAACGGGCCATGTCGCTTACGTTGCGCACGATCTGCGTGCCGGTCAGAAGCAGCCATGCCGTCGACATCAACACCAACAGGGCCGAAACGTAGGCCGCTCGCGAAACATACAGCCGCGAGCGACGCGGCGCGGTGACCACTTCGCGCGTAAAAACTGGCCCGATGAACAACCCGCTGTCCTTATGCCTGGTGGGGCATTCTCGCGCGCTCAAAGGCGCGATGCCATGGCCGCATTATACCGCCGACGACACGATGACCGAAACCACTCAGCGGCGCGGTGCTACTGTTTGGCCTTGGACTTCTTCGCCTTTTTCGCCTTACCCTTGCCATCCGAGGCCGAATCGCCGTCGGCTTTCCGTTTGGACTCGGCCAGGGCGCGCAGCTTCGCGACTTCGTCCCGTTGCTCAGGCGTCAAGACCTCGGCAAGCGCGGCATCTCGCTTGGCAATCAATGCCTGAAGCTCCTCGCGCTTTTGCTGGATTTGCGGCGCGAATTCCTGCTGAATCGCCCTGAGCTTCGTCCGCTGCTCCTCGGAGGCAACCCTGGCATAGTAATTTGGCAAGCGGTCAGGTTGGGCTTTCGTTTCAGCCTCGGCCGCGGCCGACTTGTCGTTCGACTTTTGCGCCGCGCCAGAGGCCGCGTAGGGAATCATGAGTGCCGATGCGACCAACGCCACGACGCAACCCAATCGTGCCATCCACGTACGATTCATGACGATTCCCTCCCCTTGAAAGTGATGCTGGAACAGGCGATCGCGCCCCCACCTCATAGTGGTCCCGGCATCATAGAGGAGTGCCGTCCCTCGAAAAAGCAAAAACCCCGGAAAATCCCGAATCCTTCCGTCCGGCCCGACGCGGGGCTAAACTACAAGAGGCAAGTTTGGGCGGTGCCGCACGGACGCCTGGTCGCTGGAAAGCCCGGGACGATCCCTTCTCAAAATTTCGGATGCGAACAGATGGCAGTCAAACGGCGGTGGGCCCCCGCGGGCCGCTGGTTAGGAGTGTTGGCGATTGTCGCGTGCACCGGGACGCTGGCCCGGGCAGAGCTTCAGGTGCGGGACTTGACGGGCACAGCCGTCGAGGGCGTTGGCCCGTATCACCAGGACGTGAAGGACGCCATCGGGGCCTTCGCCGCGCGCGACTACAAAACCGCGCTGGCCCATCTGCAGAACGCCAAGAAGCTCACGCCCGCGCTGGCGCCGGCCGAAGTCATGATGGCGCGGCTTTACTTCGACGCCCTCCAGCCGCGTTTGGGGATTGCGATGTTGGAAGCGGCCGCGCAAAGCGCGCCCAATGATCCGGAGTCCTTCGTGGCGCTCGCCGAAAGGGCCCTGGCCGAAGGGCGCGTGACGGAAGCGGAATTGCTGTTCCCAAGAATCGAAAACCTGGTCGAGGGTTTCAACCAGAATCCGCGCCGCAGGCAGGACCTGCGGCTTCGCGCCTACACGGTCGGGGCTGCGGTCGATCAATTCCGCGGAAAGCTGGACGCGGCCAAAACGAAGCTCGAAAGCCTCATTAAACTCGATCCGCGAAACGCCAGCGCGCACGAGAAGCTCGGCCGCTTGCTGTTTGCGCAAAACAATCCAAGGGGCGCCTACGACGAGTTCAAGCTGGCCGCCCAAGTCGACAAGAACGCGGTGCCCGCTGAATTGGTGATGGCCACGCTCTTTGCGGACCAGATCAGCGCCGAAAAATGGCTCGACCACGCGATCACGAAGAACCCCGACGATTTGCGCACTCAACTGGGCGCCGCAAATTACCGACTGAAAACCAACGAGATTGAAAAGGCCCGAAAGCACGCCGAAAAAGCCCTCGAGTTGGACCCCCGCGGATTCGACAGCAACATGCTGGTCGGACTGATCGCGCGTATGGACGGCGATTACGCCAAAGCCGAAAAGCACCTGTCGGCGGCCCATCTGCTGGAACCGGTCAACTTCGTGGTCCTGAGCCACCTGGCGCTTGTGTTGCTGGAACTGCCTGACGACGCCAGCCACTTGCGCGCGCTGCAAATCGCCGAACTCACCGCGCGGGAAAATCCCGACAATCCCGACTATTTGGGGACGCTCGCCTGGATCAATTATCGCCTCAATCGAAAGGCCGATGCCGATCGCTTCTTCACGGCCGCCTTCAATTCCAGGCAGATCCAGACCACGCAGACCATGACCTCTGAAATGGGCTACTTTCTGGCCCACCTGGCCAAGGACCGGGGAAAACCCGAGGAAGCGATCCGGCTGCTGCGCGATGCGCTTAACACGGAAAAACCGTTCGCCTATCGACGCGCCGCCCAACAAATGTTGGCCCAGCTCACCAAATCTTCCGACGGCTCGCCGGAAGCCTCGTCGGGATCGACCAAAACCGGCCAGCAGGCCCGTTAGGACGGCGACGCCAGGCTCGCGCAACATAAAAGGTCATGGCAAGTCGATCCGTCGGCTTGCCATGACCTTGATCCTGAAGCGGGACCTATGCACTGGTCCCGCCCTCCCGACGGGCATGTTTCAATTCTATCGGCGGTCGCGAATGAAGCACTTGAATCAATTCTCCCGCGAATGACGCTTGCCGAAATCAGGCCAGGCGGCCACGTTTCAACGACAAAGGGCGGGCCGCTCTGGTCCCGCCCTCTGCTGGGAGTCCGCTTGCCCGTCGTACTTCTCCCCGGTCCGCTCCGGGCAGAGGACTCGTCGAGTTAACAATTGACCCCGCCCGTGCTACTCGCAGCACGAGTCGCAACCACAGGCGTGGCCGCAACGGCGGCCACAGCCGTGGCCGTTGCCCTCACACCAGAGGCGGTCTTTGTCGTGAAAATTGCTGTACCACCCGACCAGCTTCCAGTCGATGCACGGGCCGCTCCAGTCCGCATCGCACGGCACGCCGTGGATGCCGAACCGGCACATGGAGCATCCGCCTCCCCAATGACCGTCCGCAGCATCGCCCGTCTCGATCGCAACGGCGTGCCCCACGTCGCTAAATCGCATGCCCGGGGGCGTCGGACCCGCGTACGGATCAACCATGTTGTCCATGCTGTACGTGGCAACCGGGTCTTGGGCGAAACTGACGCAGGCGATGCCCAACGAAACGCCAATAACGGCAACAATAACCTTGCTCATCGTGAGCTCCTTCGAACTTCGTGTCCCTTTGGTCGGTTTGAGAAACCGCCGGCCAGTTGTAACCCTGGTGGGGTGGAAACCTGATCCACATGGCTCGCGGGATGACTACCGCGGCGGGTACTGGCCGTGCAGTACGAAAAACATTCCGCACGCCAGCCCGCAAAGCAAACCTGACCGTTGAATTTTGTAAAAATTGCCCAGTTTCCGGGCGCCGCCGGCGGTTCCTATCCCATCGCGGCTAAAAAGTTTAGCGCCTAAAATGGAGCGCGGTCGGCCCCACGTTGCTTTTTTTCATCATGGGGCCAAACCACGTGTAGCGTGGCAACTGTGGTAGGGCTTGTATCAATGGATTTATCGGCAACGATCATCGGAGACTTTGTACGCGGTAACGGTGCCGTGCCGGTCGCTTGTCTTGGACTGGTCGGGCTGGGCGCTTTGAGCTGGCGCGGGCCGAAATTGCGTGGCACCACGCTCGTGGCCCCCTGGGTTTGGTCGCTGGTGGCACTCGCGTCGCTTGCGGCCACGGAAATCCTGATTGCGCTATCGGGCTCGCCGCCGCCCGAGTGGGCCGCTCAACTGCGTTTTGCGGCGGCCGTGAGCACGTTTTGTCCCGCGATGGCGCTATTCGGCGCTAAACGGCCGCAAAACCGCGGCTGGCAGCTCGTTGTCCTGTCGCTCTGGGCAATCCTGAGCCTGCCGAGCATCGAGTGGCTGCTCTTCGGCGGCCTGAGGGAGATTCATCCGGCCAGATGCTGGTTCCTTGCCGTCCTGATGGCCGTCGGTGCTGCAAACGGCCTGGGCACGCGCTATTGGCCCTCGAGTCTGTTGTATTGTGGCGGCCAGCTTGCGCTGGTGGCTCCCTTTATCTCCGCTCAAGCGGTCCAGGGCGCGTCGCTGGCGCGGCTTGCCGGAATGTCGGCGCTGGTGCTCGCCTGGCTACTGATCGCGGCCGAATTGCCGCGTCGCCGCGCGGCAGCTTGGCCCCTGGACCGCGCGTGGCTCGATTTTCGCGACGGGTTCGGCGCCGTCTGGGCACTGCGCGTCGCGGAGCGGATGAACGCTTCGGCCAGCATGTACGACTGGCCCCTAACGCTCACCTGGCGCGGCTTCGTCGCGCGCCCTTCCGGTGCCACGGCCGGCGTGCCTTCCACGGTCGAAGAAAGCCTCCGCACGCTGTTGCGCCGCTTCGTTTCGCCCGACTGGATCGACGCGCGGCTGGGCCAATCGGCGCGCGATCCCAACGTCATCACTCCCGTCGCCTGATCCCGGCCCTGCTCGCAAGAATCGTCAATCCGACAAGACCGAAAGCGGCCAGCACGACGCTATTGGGCTCCGGGGTGAATAAGAAATTGGGCCCGAAGGCCCCATCCGTAGCGGCCGATATGTCGGTCGGATCCGCGAATCCGTCGCCGGGACTGAGGCGAGGCCCGACATAAGTGACAAACCCTGGCGCGCCGACAGGGCCGGCCTGCCACGCGATCTCATCCACATCGCCATCCACATAAGCGGCGCCGATGCGGTAGATCCCGGGTGACAAATCTACTGTCGCTTCCAGCGTCACGAAGCGAAAATCGTCCGGACCGACTAACGGGGCCGACGTTCCCGCGGGGATCGCGGCACTCGCCACCAGCACGGACAAACTGTTCCAGATTCCAACTTCGTGGGCCGTACCGAAGCCGTCTGCGCTCTCATCCCAGAGGCCCAGGGCCGTTACTTCGATGGGTGTCGACGTGCTAAACGGCCAGCCTCTCGTTCTGTTTAGGCCAGATATGAATTGGCTTGGCGTTGATGAGAAAGACACGGCAATGGTATCGCAATACGCCGGTGCGGCAATCAGACCCGCTACCAATGCCACATATAACATCGAGCAGAACAAATGAATTCGCCGCCGCTGCCCGCTTAAGGTATGAACAGGCTGGGAATGCTTAGCAGCGATTTCCGATTCGATTGATTCGACGATTTTGAAACTCGCTGAACCGGGAGCCAATCCCAGACCCACACCGGTGAACAGGAAGACCGGTTTTCGTCTGAGTCCGGCCCCGAATGCCAGAATTGCCGCGCCGACGAGCAGCAAGACCAGAGTTCCCGGTTCGGGAACCTCGAAGGTGAAGTTGTCGGAATACACATTGCTTGCGCTGTTAAGGCCAATGCCACCGAAAATCGCATAAGCAATTCCAGGCGCTACAGTGGACAACGTCTTCATGCCTGTGAAGTCCGGAGCGATTGTAATGCTATCTGAATCCAACAACACGTCGCTCGAATTGTAAACTCTGAGAAACAGATCATCCTGATCCCCGTCGAAATCACCAATATCGACTGAAACCGAAATGGCGCCGCCTGCAATGTCTGCGCGAATCGGCAGGAAATCAGCGCCTTCAGCCAGCAGCCCTTTGGTACCGTTGGGACCAGGGGAAAAATCGATGGTCACGGTGCCGGTAGCAGGGACCGCGTCAAACGTGACGCCACTTTCGCTGTACGACGGCAGATCTCCGCCGGGAACCGACTCAAAATTGATCACCACCGGCGCCGCAACGGAACCGCGCGATGAGGCCAGCACGAAAATCGCCGCCAGCGCCACTGTGCCCGTGGCAACGAGGGCCGCGTGGTTCAGGCGTTTTCCGAACGGGAAGGCAGGTTTTCGCGCGGCTCCGGCCTTGATCGCCAGAATTGCCGCGCCGACGAGAAACAAGAAGAGGGTTCCCGGCTCGGGCACCCGCTCGAACGTGAAATTGTCGGCAAACACGGAATTGCCATTGAGGGCCGGCTCCCTGGCTCCAAATTCCGCGTAGGCAATGTCCGCCGCCGCCAGCGACAGGGTCATCATGCCCGTGAACTCCTGGTCGATCAAAACCGACGTGAAGCCCAGTGAGATATCCGCCGCGTTAAACACCTCGAGGAACAAGAGATCGGCGTCGGCGTCGAAGTCACCCAGGTCGACCGATACAAACGTCGCGTGGGGGCCGATGTCGGCTCGCAGTTCTTTGCGAGGACTGTTGGAGTCGAGTAAACCCAGCGTCAGATTGGGCGTCCCGAAGGTCGTGATCGCGCCGCCGCCGCCGACGGCGCTGAACGTAACTTCGCTTTCGGTGTGCGAGGCGAAAGGACCCGGCGGAAAGGACTCAAAATTAATCACCACCGGCACTGCCACCGAATCGCGCGATGAGGCCAGCACGAAAATCGCCGCCAGCGCCACTGTGCCCGCGGCAGCCAGGGCCGCGCGATTCAGACGTTTTCGGAACCTGAAGATCAGCGTTGGCGCGACTCCGGCCCTGATCGCCAGAATCGTCGAGCCGATGAGCGACCCAACGATGGTTCGCGGTTCGGGCAGGAGTGCGGCGCCAATGGTAACTGTGCGGAACATAGGTTACGGCTCCTTGGGGTACATGAACACCGCGCTGCCGGCCTCTTTGGGTGGACCGTGAAGCGCCGCATCACGCGTACGGCGTCGCTCGACGAGTGCCACGAAACGAGTCCAGGCCGAATGGGCGCGGCAAATGATCAAAGCAATTGCCGGGTAACACGTGGCGGCCGGGAAATGACCGAATAGAAGGCGCCGATCAACGGCGCGATTCGGTCAAGAGAGTAAGCTCATTAGGCATTCTCACCGTGGACGCAACACGTGAGGGCGTCCAACCCGGTGAGCGGGCGTGCACTTCCGTTTAGCGACCACTCCAGGATCAAAGCCCCACGATGCAACTATGTTTACCAACGCGGGCGCTTCGTGTCAAATAGTTTCGCGTAAATTTCACGGAAGTCTCCCCCGAGACTGGTTGCTCACGCTCCTCGAATCGGCCCGGGGGCCCGAACCGCGTCCGATTTCCCGATTTATAGCTTCAACGCCGCGAATTCCCGCACCCGGCCGGCGATCGCCGGCTCCACCGGCAAGCGTTCCATCGAGCTGGCGCCGTAGAAGCCGACCACGCCTTCGGTGTGGTCGAGAATGTATTGGGCGTCGGCCGGTTCGGCGATCGGGCCGCCGTGGCACAAGACGAGAATTCCCTTGTTGATTCGCTTCGCGGCGTCGTGCATCGCTTGAATCCGCCGGGCCGATTCTTCGAGCGAAAGAGCGGTCGCGGCGCCGATCGTCCCCTTGGTCGTCAGGCCCATGTGCGGAATCAAGATGTCGGCCCCGGCCCGCGCCAGCGCTTCGGCCTCTTCCACGTTGAAAGCGTAAGGCGTCGTGAGCAGGTTCATTTCGTGCGCCAGGCGGATCATGTCGACTTCCAGGCCAAAGCCCATGCCGGTCTCCTCCAGGCCCCGGCGAAACTGCCCGTCGACGAGTCCCACGGTCGGAAAATTCTGGACGCCCGAAAAACCGGCGGCCGCCACGTCGCGCAAGAACAGCTTCATCACGCGAAACGGATCGGTGCCGCAAACGCCGGCCAGAACCGGCGTCCGCTCGACCACCGGAATCACTTCCCGCGCCATCTCCATCACGATCGCATTGGCATCGCCGTAGGGCATCATGCCGGAGAGCGATCCGCGCCCGCCCATGCGAAACCGGCCGGAGTTGTAGATCACCAAGAGGTCGATGCCGCCGGCCTCGGACATTTTCGCGCTCAAGCCGGTGCCCGCCCCGCCGCCGATGATCGGGCGTCCGGCGGCCACTTTGGTTCGCAGCCGGGCGAGAATGTCGTCGCGTTTGAAGAGAGTCGTCATGCTCAGGCGCACGCGGACGTTTAGTATTTCACGAGTTCCTTGCGGTCCGCGAGACCAACGGCCTTGAGGGTTTCGGTGGCCTTCTCGGTCATCATCCGCAGTTCGCTGCCGATGGCGATGAATTGCATTCCCTGCTCGGCCCGCCGTAAGGCGGTCTGGGGATCCATCACGTGCATGCCGGTCGGCGTGCCGGTTTTCTTGCCGATGGCGATGACGCGCTGGATCATGCCTTCGAACTCGTCATCCGTAGCTTCGGTTCCGTCGGGCTTGCGCATCTGGGCGCGCAGATCGACCGGGCCGATGAAAATCGCGTCCACTCCGGGGAGGCTGTAAATCTCCTCGGCGTTGGCCACGCCGGTGGGGCTTTCGGTTTGCAGCACGACCAGGATTTCGTCGTTCGCCCGCTGGAAATACTCGGCGCCCGTGCAGTCGAAATTCATCGAGTGCATGCCCCCTCCCAGGCTGCGATTGCCGATCGGCGGATACTTGGCGGCGGCGATGGCGATTCTTGCCTGCTCGACCGTGTCGACCATCGGCACCACGATTCCCCACGCGCCGGCGTCGAGCGTTCGCTTGATATAATCGTGATTTCCCTTGGGCACGCGCGCCAGCGGCACGCCGCCGGCGTCGGCGATCGCGGCGAAGATCATGGCCGCCTGCGACCAATCGATCGCCGAATGCTCCATGTCCAACGTGAGCCAGGCGAAGTTCATACGCGCCAACAGCCGCGTGGCAAACAAATCGCCCAGCGACAGCCACGTGCCGAACGT
>JBBDNV010000119.1:0-18070 GCA_040877415.1 Pirellulales bacterium | reverse complement strand
GGTGCGGGTGCGCGGCGGGTCCGGAGGCCCCGCCCTGCCTGAGAAACGTGAACCGTATAATCCTTCGAGCTAGTCGAGAGGCAAAGTGCCGCGCCGCCGGTTCCCGCGACGAGCGGCTCGCGGGGACGCTCGCTCTCCAGGGGAGAGATCGTGACGCTTTACCCTTGGCAGGCTTGGGCTATAGTACGCGGTCGATAGCCGGTGTGGCGGAATTGGCAGACGCGCCAGACTCAAAATCTGGTTCCCGCAAGGGAGTGTGGGTTCGACCCCCTCCGCCGGCAAAAATTAAGACGAAAGGCCGGCGACGGCTTCGTCGACCGTCGCGAAGACGCGGAACATCTGGTCCAGTCCGGTCAGCCGGAAAAATTCGTCGATCTGGGGATTCAGGTTGGCCACGGCGAGTTTGCCGCCGCGCATGGAGAGGGCTTGCGAGGGACGGATGAGCGAGCGGATGCCGACGCTGGCGATGAAATCGACGCCGCCCATGTCGACGACCAAGGCGCGGCTGCTCTCGTCGCCGGCGATTTCCATGGCCGCGGCGTGCAGGGCGTCGGCGCTGGCCTGGTTGAGGCGGCCGGCGAGCGCGAGGATGGCGATGCTGTCGCGGTCGGAGCGGGTGATGTCCATCAGGCGGCTTTGGCCGCGGCCACGGCGGCGTCGCGGGAGTCGTGCACCGCGTAGGCGGTCATGAATTGGGCGATCTCGAAGAGTTCTTTCACCGCCGGTTGGAAGGAGCAGACGGAGAGGGTTCCGCCGTCGCGGCTCATGCGGCGGCCGGCGAGGAAGAATTCGCGGAAGCCGGCGCTGCTGACGTATTCGAGGTCGGTGAGGTCGATGACCAGATGCTTGGCTTTGCTTTTGTCCAACTCCCCGTTGAGGGCCGTTTTGAACTCATTGTAGGTGTTGGTGTCGATGCGGCCGGACGGGCAGGCGACGAGCACGTCGCCGTCGGTGGTGAAGGAACATTGCATGACCGCAAATCTGAACCTCCCCCCGCGCGGGCGGCAAGGTTTTTTCCGTCCGGAGCGAGGGGCGCATTGCCGCCGGAGGGCCGGAGGGTTAAAAGGGGGGTCTCGTATGCGGCGGTTTTTCGGACTGAACACGGTGGCGGGGCAGCTGGCCTTCTGGACTGCTTTGGTCACCTCGGCGTTGTTGATCGCGCTGCTCGTGATCTACTACACGGCATCGCGCGACCGGATCCTGCAGCAGACCAACGAGCAAGCGCTCACCGAAGTGGAGTTGCATGCCATCGAGATTGACGGGTTGGTCGGACGCGTGGCGGCGCTGGTCACCGCGATGTCGGTTGTGCAGGGGGCGCGCGGGCCGGATGCGCCGCCGGAGGTTTTCGATGAGCTGCGTCGCATCATCGGCAGCTTTCCGCCGGACGAGGTTTTCGGTGTCTACTATGCCTTCGAGAACAAGCCTTACACCGATCCGATGGTCATGCCCTGGATCGACCGCAATCACCAACCGCAGCCGACCCTGTTGCAGTATGATCTGCATGTCGATGGGCCGGGTACCCAGTGGTATTGGGGGCCGAAGAAGCAGCGGCGTTTGCTGCTGACTGAACCGTATTTCGACGAGGGTGGCTCGGAGATCACCATGCTCAGCGTCAATGCGCCGTTGCTCGGTCCGGCCGGTCAATTCTACGGCGTCGCCGGGGCGGACATCTCGCTGGAGGAAATGCGCGAGTTCATCAAGAAGGTCGACATCCTCACCGAGGGCGAGGGCGGCGGGCGCCAATCCGAGCATGCGTATCTTCTCAGTCCGCAGGGAGCGATCATCGCACATCCCGAGGAGAAGCTGATGATCGGTGCCGGCAAAAAGGGCTCCCGCGTGGATGATCTGCCGGCCGGCCGTTTGATCGCGGCGTCACCCTCCGGCGATGCCATGTATCGCGCGCAGGACGGAAATCAACGGATGGTTTATTGGGCCACCGCGCCGCTCACGCAATGGAAGGTCGCCCTGGATGTGCCTTACGCGGCAGTGACTGCACCGGTGCGCGCCATGGCTTGGCGTCTCGGCGGAGTCGCCGCGGCCGGGTTGCTTTTGCTCCTCGGCGCGGTGTCGCTCGTGGCCCGTCGGGTGGCCGCGCCGCTCAAGCAGCTTTCGGCGGCCGCAGCCGAGTTGGAGGCCGGGAGGCACGACAGCGCCGCGCTGGTTCCTTTGCTCCGCCGGGGCGACGAGGTGGGCGACCTGGGGCGTGCTTTCACGCGGATGTCGGACGAAATCCGCAAGCGCGAGCAGAGTCTTGCCGCGTGGAATGCCGACCTCGAGAAAACGGTCGGGGCCCGCACCGCGGAGCTGAAGCACGCGGTCGAGGAAGCGGAGGAAGCGCGCGAGCAGGCGCAGGAGGCGAGCAAGACGAAGAGCGCGTTCCTGGCCAACATGAGCCACGAGTTGCGCACCCCGATGAACGCCATCATCGGCTACAGCGAAATGTTGCTCGAGGAGTCGGCGGACACCGGGGAGAAATGGATGGAGCCCGACCTGCAGAAAATTCTCTCCTCGGCCAAGCACCTGCTGCAGCTGATCAACGATATCCTCGATCTTTCGAAGATCGAAGCGGGGCGCATGACGGTTTTTCTCGAACCGGTCGATATCGCGCAGACCGCGAAGGATGTGGCCGCGACCATCGAGCCGCTGGTGGCCAAGAATGCGAACGTCTTCGAGCTGGTTTGCCCGCCGGACGCCGGCTCGATGCGCACCGACCTGACCAAGTTGCGCCAGACGCTTTTCAATCTGTTGAGCAACGCCTGCAAGTTCACCGAGAACGGGAAGGTGACGCTGCAAATCACGCGCCGCGCGGACCACATGGTGTCCTTCGCCGTGACCGACTCGGGCATCGGCATGACCCCGGAGCAACAGGGGAAATTGTTCGGCGAATTCGTCCAGGCCGACGCTTCGACGACGCGCAAATACGGCGGGACCGGCCTCGGGTTGGCCATCAGCCGCAAATTTTGCCGCCTGCTCGGCGGCGACATCACGGTCGAGAGCACCCCGGGGCACGGCAGCACTTTCAGCGCCATCCTGCCGGTCGAGGCAAAGGAACCCGCCGTGGAGCCGGCGCCGGAACCCGCCGCGGCACCGGTCGCGGCACCCGCGGCTGGCGGGGCGAAGAAAGAAGGTGCCCGGGGCACATTGCTGGTCATCGACGACGATCCCGCCTCGCGCGAACTGCTCCAGCGCATGCTGGAGAAAGACGGCTACGCCGTGCGGTTGGCGGCCAACGGTCCGGACGGCATTGCCGCGGCCAAGGAAGACAAGCCGGACCTCATCACCCTCGATGTCATGATGCCGAGCATGGACGGCTGGGCGGTGCTCTCCGCGCTGAAGACCGACCCGGCCACGGCCGCCATTCCCGTGGTCATGCTGACCATGGTGGAAGACCGTCCGATGGGTTTCGCCCTCGGGGCCACCGAATATTTGACCAAGCCGGTGCAAAAATCGCGTGTGCTCGAGGCCGTTTCGCGCTGTGTGTCGCACAAATCGGACGACATCCTTATCGTCGAGGATGACCCGATGGCGGCGGACATCGTCATGCGCACGGTGCAGGCCGACGGCCACCGCTGCCGCCATGCGCGGAACGGGCGCGAGGCGTTGGCCATGGTCCACGAATCGCGTCCGGCCCTCATCATTCTCGACCTCATGATGCCCGAGATGGACGGATTCACCTTCCTCGACGCCTTGCGGGTGGAAGGCCCGGATTTTCCCGGTATCCCCGTGGTGGTCCTGACGGCCAAGGATCTGACCGCGGCGGAGCGGGAACATTTGGCCGGGCGCGTCATGGATACCTTGCGCAAAGGGGCCGGTCAGCGCGAAAGTCTCCTCGAAATCGTCCACCGCCAACTCAACCATTCCTGACCCATGCCCAAGATCCTCATCGTCGAAGACAACGAAATGAACCGCGACATGCTTTCGCGCCGCCTCGAGCGCCGCGGGTTTGCCATTGTCATGGCGGTCGACGGACAGCAGGGCGTGGACATGGCGCGGAGCGAGAAGCCCGATCTGATCTTGATGGACATGAGCCTGCCGGTGATGGACGGCTGGACGGCGACCCGCACGATCAAAGACGACGCCGGGATGGCCAACATTCCGGTCATTGCCTTGACCGCCCATGCCATGGCGGGTGACCGCGAGAAGGCGATGGAGGCGGGGTGCGACGATTACGACACGAAACCGATCGAGTTGCCGCGGTTGCTCGAGAAGATCGGGAAATTTTTGCCCGATGTCTGATCCCGCACCATCGGGCGACGAGGCGGTCGGAGCGTTGCGCCACGACCTGCGCACACCGCTCAACCAGATCATCGGGTATTCCGAGTTGGTGGCGGAAGACCTCGAGGGGGACGCGCATGCGCGGACCCGCGAGGATCTGGAGAAGATCGGACGGGCGGCGCGCGGGTTGGCCGAGATGATCACGCGGGAGATCCAGCCGGGGCGGATTGTTTTGGTGGGGGGGCGGAACGAAACGACCGGCGACGGGGATTCGCATTCGGGCGGACAGGCTTTCGCCGCTACAGGAGACACTGAAAAAGGCAGTGGACGGCTGGGCCAGCCGTCCCTACCGGGGGAGGAGATTGCGGTGGCTGCGGAGACGGCGAAGATTCTCATTGTCGACGATCAGGAGGAGAATTGCGTGGTTTTGCAGCGGCGGTTGGAGAAGGAGGGCCACACTTGTGCGGCGGTTTACGACGGGGCCACGGCGCTGGAGCGGTTGGCCGCGGAGGATTTCGATCTCGTGCTCCTTGATATCATGATGCCGGGGATCGATGGGCGGGAGGTGCTGCGGAGGATCAAGAGGGACGAGAAATTGCGGCACTTGCCGGTCATTATGATTTCCGCGCTCGATCAGATTGAAAGTGTGGTGGCCTGCATCGAGCAGGGGGCGGAGGATTATCTGGCCAAGCCGTTCAACCCGGTGCTGCTGCGAGCGCGCATCGGGTCTTCGCTCGACCGGAAGCGCTTGCGTGATGCGGAGCAGGCGGCCTTTGCCGCGTTGCAGGAGAGCCAGGACAAGCTGGCCGGCGAGTTGGCCGAGGCGGCGGCTTACGTGCAAAGCGTATTGCCGGCGCCGATCAAAGACGGTCCGGTCGGCGCCTCCTGGCAATTTCTTCCTTCCTCCTCGCTCGGTGGCGATGCGTTCGGTTACGGACCGGAACGCGACGGGACCTTCGGCATTTGCCTGCTCGACGTCTGCGGCCACGGCGTGGGCGCGGCGTTGCTTTCTATCAGCGTGCTCAATGTCATCCGCGCGGAGTCCCTGCCCGGGGTGAATTTTTCCGATCCGGGAGAGGTTCTGGCCGGGCTCAATTCCGCGTTTCCGATGGAAAAGCACGGCGAGATGTTTTTCACCGCGTGGGCCGGCATTTACCATCCCTCGACGCGCCGCATGCGTTTCGCGGCCGGCGGACATCCCCCGGCCATCATGGTCCTTCCCGAAGGCACGACGGAGGTGTTGGCGGCCAAGGGTCCGGTCATCGGCGCGTGCGAAGGCATGAAGTTCCCCCCCCAAGAGATCGGCATCCCGGCCGGCGCCCGGCTGTTCGTCTTCAGCGACGGCGCCTATGAGATCCAGAAACACGATGGCTCGATGATGTCGCACAACGACCTGCGTCTGTTGCTGGCCCGCGCCCCCCGCGAGAACGGTGCGGCTTGGACCATGGAGCAACTGCGCGGGATCAACAGTCAGCCGGTCTTTGACGATGACGTCTCCCTAGTCGAACTCACTTTCCCATGAAAATGTCGGCTGATTTCCTCTCCGACCGCGCGGAGTTGACCAAGATCGAGCCGTTCACGGCGGACTTCGCCGCGGCAGCGGGCGTGCCGGACAAAGATCTTTTCGCCCTGCAGATCGTGGTCGAGGAGTTGGTGACCAATGTGATCGACTACGGCGGGGTGCCGGCCGGCCAACCCGCGGCGCGCGTCGAACTTGAAGTGGCCGATGGCGTTTTGACCATGGTCATCACCGATTCCGGCCGCGAATACAATCCGCTCCTGCGCGAAGACCCGGACGTCACGCTGTCCGCCGAGGATCGTCCGATCGGCGGTCTGGGCGTGCACTTTTGCAAGAAGCTGACCGAGACGCAGAGCTACGCGCGGACTGCGGGAAAAAACGTCCTCACCCTGACGCGAAAACTTTCCGCATGAAGCTCGAAGTGAGCGAGCGGGACGGGGTGCGTGTCGCCGCGCTCGCCGGGCGGTTGGACGGTTTCGGGGCCAAGGAGGCGGAGAAACTGGTGGCCGGGGCCGAATTTGACTCGCCGCTGGTGCTCGACTGCACCGAGCTAACCTACTTGAGCAGTGCCGGGGTACGCTTCCTGCTCACCGTGCAGAAAGCGACGTCGGCCGGCGGCGCGGCGTTTGCCTTG
Organism: Pirellulales bacterium; assembly: GCA_040877415.1. GTDB lineage: Bacteria > Planctomycetota > Planctomycetia > Pirellulales > PALSA-1355 > JBBDNV01. The sequence continues at coordinate 11,702 of JBBDNV010000119.1, read as the reverse complement.
TCGGCCTTGCAGCCCTTTTGCGCGTCGGTGCTCGAGATGTCGGGGCTGTCCGGGATGATCCCGGTCTACGCGTCGCCTGCCGAGGCGGTGCGCGCTTTGCAGGGCGGAAGCGGGGCGGCGGAAGGCGAGCGGCACGAGACGGCGGCCGGGGGATTTGTTTTTCACACCGTGGGGAGCACAGCAGGGACCATCGATATCCTCGGCGATATCGCCAACGTCATCGAGTGCGCGATCACCCCGGAGTTGGTCGCGGGCAAACCGTTTTTCGAGACGGAGTATTCGCTCGGGCTCGGCGCGTTGGGCGGCGCGCCGGAGGATTATCTTCCGGTCATGGGCGAGGCCGTGATGCTGGCCGGCACCATGGTGTGGTTGCCGACCGACGGGAATGACACGCCGGACTACATGATTCCGCGCAAGGCTTCGACCAGCGTGGTCCTGCAGACCGGCTTCAATGCGAGCATCCGCGGCGGATTCAACGAGTTTGTCGAGTTCACCGCCGCGCCCGGGTGCCCGGCGAGTGTGCGCGAGATTTACCGCGCGCTCTTTGATCTGGCCAAGTTGCGGCGGACGGATTACCGCGGGGTGCTCGGACTGGCCATGCGGGCGGAGATCTGCGGGGCTTTCGGGGCGGGGATCACCAAGTCGCCGTTGCTGGTCAACCGTCCGGCCAACGGAAAAATGATCACGGATGGGTCGAACTATGACGCGTGGTTCGAGTCGGACAAAACACCGCGCCACCAGGGATCGACCGCGCTCATTTGCGGGGCGGGGGAGGATTTGACGGCGGACTTGTCGGCCATCGACCAGGACCGGCTGCGCCGCATGTTTTATCTCAATCCCGCGAACAAAGGAGCGCAGCACGAGGTGCTGCATAATCATGCGGTCTTTTTCGGCAACGCCCCGCCGCCCGGCGGAACCCGCGACATGGATGTTGAGATGCGGCGGGTGGTTGATCAGGGCGAGTTCCTCGACATGCGGCACCTGCTCGACCAGACAACGGTGGCATCGGCGCTGATCGCCGTGAGCTATGTGCAGGAGGTGCGGGAGGACACCCGAGAGGACTGAGAGGTGAGACTTGAGGTCTGAGCGAGGTGTGGCGGCAGGATCAGGCTGACGGCGTGCGGTAGAGGGTGACGGTGTGGCCGACGAGGAGGATTTGGCGGGAAGTGGTGCGGGTGGCGAGTTCGGCGGCCAGCGCTTTGCGTTGGGATTTGTGGTCGGTGAAGCGGACTTTGACCAGACCGTGATCGGTGAGGGCCTGATCGAGGGCGGCGAAGACGGCGTCGGTCACGGCGTCGTGTCCGATGTGGATGACCGGCTTGAGTTTCTGGGAGCGCGCTTTGAGTTCGCGGAGAGTGGGTTCGTTCATCCTAAAAATGGAGTTGAGAGTTGACCGGTGAGGGTTGAGAGATTGAGCAGTAATACCAATCACGAAAAGGCTCCATACTTTTGCCTTTTCCAGGGAGTACAGGCGTCCCGCCCGCGCCCCTTGCCTCTCCATCGTCCAAAAACTTTTGGTTTTTGGTATAAGCAGATGCGGCGCAACCCGATCGCATCCCCGGGTTGCGCAGACTGGTATAGGAGAGTCTTGGACTATACACCCTCATTTGCCTCCGGCTGTCTGCGCTTCGCTTCGGCTCTCGACCATAGACTTTCAACTTCCTTGCAAGGTTCATGAGTGGAAGCGGAAGAGGGAATAGAAGTTGCCGGCGCCGGTGAAGAGAATTTCGCCGCGGTGGAATCCGGACTCGCGGGCGGCGGCGAGGTATTCGTCGGCGGACTCCGGTCGTTCCGATTCCCGGACGTGCTCGCGCAAGGCCGCACGGGCCGCGACCGGGAAGGGATCGTAGGGTCCGTCCATCGCGGCGGCCCACCGCGCCACGTAGTCTTCGCGGGTCTCGCCCTCGTGCAGGATAGGTTCGAAGAGGTAGAAGGTGCCGCCGGGTGCGGTGGCGCGTCGGAGATGGGTCAGCATTGCGCGCTTCGTCGCGGTGTCGAGATGGTGGAGCGAAAGACCGAGATAGATGACGTCGAACCGGTCGTTGTTGTCCCGCAGGAAATCGGTGAAGTCGGCTTCGTGCAGGGTGCGCGGACCTCCCAGTTCCGCGATTTTGTTCGCGGCGAGAGTCACGGCAGGGGCGGAGAAATCGACGCCGGTGTAGGCGCCGATGGCGGTATGGCGCAACGCGGCAGCGGTGAGGTCGGCGTCACCGCAGGCCAGATCAAGGAAAGTGAAAGGCGCGGTGCGGGCGAGAAGTTCGCGGCGCAAGATGGCGCCGACTTCACGATGGTGGAGCGTGTTGTGCTCGATGCAGAGGCGGTAGATTTCCCACTGCGAGAAGAAGGTGTGGACGGGATCAGACATGACGGGCAAAGAGGTCGCCGGGCTGCGGGTCGCCGCGGCCGTGCCACCACGCGGTGAGGATCATGTGGGGCATGGTCAAGGCGCTGAGGCCCCAGAAAATAACGCGGATCATGGCTTGATCGAAAGTGATGGCGCGGGCGAAGAGAAACCATGCCGCCACGCCGAGGACAACGGTGGCAGCGGTGAAGGGGAGGCTTTCGAGCAGGATCCAGCGGCGCGCGCGGGCGGCAGAGTGCGGGAAGCGGGCCGCGCCGAGGTCGGCGATATGGCGGACGGAATGGACAAAGCAGAAATAAAGCAGAAAGGCGGCGAGCGGGTGAAAGAGGGCGAAGATGGCGGTGGTGAGAAGAAGCTCGGCCACTGCGGGGAGCCGGCCTTGGGCTCGTTGCCCCAGAGGCCAGAGGATGGCGGCGGCGAGGCAAGCCATCCAGAGGTAGCTGGCGGGTGTGGTGAGGAGAGCGAGCGCGGTGTCGAGCGTGGCGGTGGAGTTCGGGCCGACGAGAAGGGCGAAGAGGTCACGGGTGGTTTGGGGGTGGAAGACAAGCGGCGCAAGGCCGACGAAGCCGCCGCGGGCGATCACTTCCACCGCACGTTGCGGCCCGTGCAAATCCTCGGTGTCGCCGAGTCCGAAGTGGATGATGGCAATGGCGAGAAACCCCAGTAAGGCAACGACGGGAGCCATGACCCAGACGGCGAGAACAGCGGCGGAGACAACAAGGTAGACGCCGGTGGCCGCCGCGAGAGCCAGCCATGATCCGCGCGAGGCGCCTTGCACCAGCGCAAGATCGAGAGCGCCGTGGGGCAGTCCGAAGAGAGCCACGGCAAGGGCCAAGACGGCCAGTTGCACGGTGAGCGGAAGCGCCGGAAGCAGAGGCGACAGGGCCAAGGATGCGGCAAGCAAAGCAACCACGAAGAAAGTGTGGCGGCGTTGGAAAGCGGGGAACCACGTGCTCATGGCAAGGCGGCGGCAAGAAACGGGGCGGCGGGCAGGGCGCGCATGACGCGGAGAATATCGGCGGGGCGGGGTTCGGACTCAAGGAAGCGGACGAGTGCTTCGGGCGGGACGCGGTCGAACATGCGGAGGAAAAATTCGGGGACGCGTTCGGGATGGCGCTCCATGGTGCGAAGGAAAACGCGATCCATCCAAGCGAGGAGATTGGATTCGTGGGTGATGGAGAGGTTGGGGCGGCCATGCTGCGACCAGTGGTCTGCCATGGCTGCACTGGCCCGTTGGATGCGGGAGAAAGCGTAACCGGAGGACGCGCGGACCGCGCCGGCCGCGGTGCCCCAAGGGATGATGCGGTTGGTTTGATTGACCGCAGAGGGCGCAGAGGCCGCAGAGGGGAGGAAACCCATGGGGAGGTTGCCTTCTTCGCGGTGGCGGATTTGCCATGGGACGGAGGCGAGATGGGTGTGGGCGTAGGTGAGGATTTCTTGGTCGGAAAATTGCGGGGCTTTGCCGCGGGGAGCGAGCCAGGTGTCTTCGACCAGGGCGGTGTGCTGGTCGAGGGGGAGGACGTAGAAGAAGCGGATGCCGTCGGAGTTGGCGGACTGGAAGTCCATGAGGGTGACGGTTCCGGTGTCGAGGTTCGCTTCGGGGGAATGGAGCTCGAGCCCGCGGAAGATTTGCCGCCAAGGGGCGTCGCTGCTTTCGGGCGGGCGGTTGTCGAAGGCCCACGCGGAGTTGATGCGTTGTCCGTCGGAGAGACGGAGGGTGGTGTGGTCGGGGTGGCTTTCGATTTCGGTGACTGAGAGGCCGCGGAGGAAAGTGACTTGTGGTGCGAGGGATAGTTTTTCCATGGCGATTTTGTAAAATTGGTCGGAGGGGATCCTGACGTAGGGGGTGTTGACGCCTCGGCGAGTCGTCGCGCGCGGGGAAGACCGAACGGTCCATTGAGGCCAGCGGTGGGTGATGGCGGGATCGAAGGGGGTTTGGTGCAGTTGCCAGTGACACCAGGTGCGGTCGTGCGGGAATTCGGTGCGCGGGTCGATGAGGACGATGTGCGGGGCATCGGGGAGCTCGCTGAGACGGACGGCGAGGCTCATGGCGGCGAGGCCGGCGCCGGCCAAGGCGATGTCGAATGGAGCGCCGCCGTCCCCGGCGGCGGGGTGGGTGGATTCGACGCCGGGGACAGCGCCGCGACAAAAGGGTGTCATGAGTGGGGCCCTACGAGGTCGTTGAGATTGCGGTGAAGGCTCGCCTCATGCGGCCGAGTGGAAGATGACCAAGGTGAAGGTTGGAAAAATGCTTGGGCGACAAGGAGGGCCTTGCGCCAAGTTGGGACCGCGACACGGTCGGTGGTGCGGTGCGGCCCTTGGCGGCGGAGTTCTTGGCCGATTTCGCGGTAGACCTTGGCGGCGATGAGGATGCTGCGACGGGATCCGGGCGGCAGGTAAGCAAGGCCGGCCATGCCGCTGGCGTAGTAGGGCTCGGCCAAGGCGAGACAACGAAGTGCGGCATGATGAACGCGCTCCGGGGCGCGGCGGATAGACGCGGGGGGAAGTTCGATCCATGTGGCAGGAATGTAGCGGCGGCCGTGGTCGGCATCCTCGCGGGTGTCGCGGGCGATGTTGGTCAGTTGGAGGGCGATGCCGAGGTCGATGGCGTGCCACGCGGCAGCGGGACCGGTCGCGCCGAGGACGCGGGCCATCATCAGTCCGACCGTGCCGGCTACGCCGTGGCAGTAGCGGAGAAGAGCGCGTTCATCGGCGATGTGGGTTGGACCCGTGTCGTCGTGCAGGGCGCGGGCCAAGGCGATGGCGGGTGCGGGGTCGGGATCTTCCAGGGTGAGATAAAGAGCGGCGAGGGGGTTCGAGCGATCGCGGTTTTCGAGAGCGGTGGCGACGGCCCCGATTTGCGCGGCATCGCCGGATTGGTCGGCGAGGTCATCGAGCCCGCGGCAGAAGGCGTAGAGCTGGGTTGCGGCGGCGCGGCGGTCGGCCGGGAGAAATTTTCCGGCGAGATGGAAACTTTTGCCGGCGCGGGCGAGGAGTTCTGCGGGAGTGGAGCTACTCACTGGGATGAAATCATTTTAAACCGCAGAGGGCACAAACGGAGTCCCGCTGTGGCGGGACGGAGATGGCCCATAGTCCCTGAGCCCGCGCGTTGGCGGGATTGTGCGGGGAGTAACTCGCGCTTGAGCTTGAGGTAGGGCGCGACGTCCTCGGCGCGCCGAGAGGAGTGCGCGGCGGGTCCGGAGGCCCCGCCCTACCTGACAACGCGAGTGCATAAAGCTGCGAGTTAGTCGGGAGGCAAAGGGCACAGAGAGAATGTTGGGGAAAAAGTGGCATCGGCATCCTGCCGATGGGGTTGGGTTCGTCATGGGCAGGGATGCCCATGCTACGGAGGAAGGCAATCGCTTCATGCCGCGCGGCGGAGGAGGTTTTCGACCACTTTGGCGGAACAGAGGACTCCGGGCATACCGGCGCCGGGGTGCGTGCCGGCGCCGACGAAATAGAGGCCGGGAACGTCTTCGCTTTGGTTGTGGAAGCGGAACCAGGCAGATTGGGTCAGGATCGGTGCGATGGAGAATCCGGTGCCGTGGGTGGTGAGCAACTCGTCGCGGAAGTAGGGCGGGGCGACGTGGAATTGGGAGACGAGGTGGGTGTCGAGTTCGGGGAGAACGGTCTTTTGCAGGTGATCGAGGATACGTTGCGCGTAGTGCGGACCTTCGGTCTCCCAATCAATCGGGTGCTGGAGATTGGGCACGGGGGAGAGGACATAAAAGGTGTCGTGTCCCCCGGGCGCCATGGAGGAATCGGTGGCGGTGGGACGGTGCAGGTAAAGACTGAAGTCATCGGCGAGGACACCGCGGTTGAAGATGTCATCGAGAAGTCCGCGATAACGCGGTCCGAAGAGGATGGTGTGATGGGCCACGTCTTCGTAGCGGCGGTTGGTGGCAAAGAAGAGAACGAAAAGGCCCATGCTGTATTTGCGTCGGGCCAGTTTTTGGTCGGTCCAAGTGCGGCGGTGTTCCGCCGCGACGAGTTGCCCATAGACAGTGGGAGGGTCGGCGTTGGCCACGACAACTTCGGCTTCGAGGGTTTCGCCCTTGGCCAGACGGACACCGGCGGTGCGTCCCTCGCGGATGAGGATCTCGTCGACCGTGGCGCCGGTGCGGAACTGTACGCCGTGACGGCGGCCCAAATCGAGGAGGGCGTCAACCAGTGCTCCGGTGCCGCCGCGGGGAAACCAGACGCCCCACTCGCGTTCGAGGTAGTGGATGAGGGAGTAGAGGCACGAGGTGTCGAACGGGTTGCCGCCGACGAGGAGGGGTTGGATGCTGAAGAACATGCGCAGGGAGGGATCGCGCAGGTGGGAGCAGACCAAGTCGTAAACCGTGCGGTCGCCGCGCAGGCGGACGAGATCCGGGAGGATGCGGATCATGTCGGTGAGCGTGCTGAAGGGTTCGGCGGACAACTTGGTGAAACCTGTGTCATAAAGCTGACGGGATTTGGCGAGCAGCTTGAGATATCCGCGTTGGTCGAGCGGATTGAATTTGCCGATTTCGCGCAAAGTGTCCTCGACCGTGCCACCGTAGTCGAAGGCGCGACCCTCGTGGTCGATCATGCGATACCATGGTTTGACCGGGAGGAATTCGATGTGGTCGGCGCGGTTTTCGCCGAAGAGGGCGAACAACTCGTCGAAAAGGAAGGGGGCGGTCAGGACGGTTGGTCCGGCGTCGTAGAAAAATCCGTCCCGATGGAAGACGCGGGCGCGGCCGCCGTGGTCGGGTTGGCGTTCGAGCAGGGTGACTTCGTGTCCGAGGGCGCGGAGGCGGAGGGCGGCGGCGATTCCGCCGAAGCCGGAGCCGATGACGAGGGCGCGGGGTGAGGAGGGTGCGACGGTCATAGACCGCTGCGACAAGTAGTCGGATTCGCCGTGTGTTGGAAGATGGCGGGTTCGCGGATGCCGGCGGCGAGGGCCGCTAACTGCGGAGCGAGGGGTGCGGGGAGGGTGGCGGAATCTGCGGTGATTTCGTCGCAGAGGCGGTGGAGATGTTCTTGTGCGGCGGCCACGGCACCGGAGGCGAACATTTCTTGCAGCCAGGATCCCAGCTGGTCGTCGTCACGGCGGGCGGCGGCGTCGCGGAGAAAGGCGAGCAGGGCGGGTGCGTCGCTGGGGCGCAGGGCGAGGTGGAAAAGGACGATGCTGTTGGCTTTTCCTTCGCGCAGGTCGAGGCCGGGGCGGGCGCGACCTTTGAGGCCGAAGGCGTCGGCGAGGTCGTCCTGCACTTGGTAAGCGGCGCCGAGGCGGGCGTAGGATTGTCCGGCGGCACTGGCGAGATCATCGGGCAGTCGCGCGAGGAGTGCGGCGGCACGTGCCGCGAGGGCGAAGAGGGCGCCGGTTTTGGCTTCGGCCATTTTTTCGTAGGCGTGGAGCGTCGGTGTCGCGGTGTGGAAGTCGATTTCGGCGGACTGGCCCACGGTGGCTTCGCGCAGGGTCGCGGCAAAAAGCGGGCTGGCGGCGGGGAGGCGCGCGGCGAGGGCGAAGGATTGTCCGATGAGCAAGGTGCCCACGTTGATTGCTTGGCTGCGTCCGAAGGCGCGCCACGCGCTGGCTTGGCCGCGGCGCATTTCGTCGCGGTCCTGCACGTCATCGAGGACGAGCGAGGCGTTGTGGAGGAGTTCGACCGCGGCGGCGAGGGTGATGCCTTGTTCGGGGGGGATTTGCAGGCTTTCGGCCAAGTCCAGGGCGAGGCGGGCGCGGACCCGTTTGCCGGGGCGTTCGAGGACGTAGGCGGCGGCTTGCCCGAGGTGGCCGGAGGTGCGGGCCGCGTCGCGGAGAAGTTGTTCGACAAGGGCGAGGCGGTCGTCGGTCTGGGGTGCGGTGGCGCGGCGGGGGGAAGGCATAGGGAGAGGGAGGAGGGGTGAGACCTGAAACTTGAGGGGAAAAAAAGCGGCCGGGGCTCGTCGAGCCCCGGCCGCGGTGAACTTGCGTTAGTGCTTAGTGCGAGGCCGAGGCATACGACGGATCCTCGTCGACCGACTTGGCGCGGGCGATGAAGTAGACGTAGAGGCCGAGGCCGACCTTGGCCACGATGTCGGCGATGCTGTAACCGATCTGGAGGCCGATGTTGATCGAGCCGGGGGCTCCGAAGCCGAGCATCGGCAGCATGTAGGCGATCGGATAGAAGGCCCAGCTGATCAGGATGAGGGTGCGGGCTCCGCTGATCAGTCCGCGCGCGGCGGCGGGCTGACGGTCGAGGGAGTTGGAGAGTTCCACCCACAGCACATAGAGGATGTAGAGGAAGGGGATCATGCTCAGGGCCCACCAGAACCAGCGGGTTCCGGAGTCGGCGGAAATTTCGCCGGGGTAGCCCAGGCCGATCATCAAGAGGGCGGCGATGACCAAGCGGGTGAGCAGCGAGCGGGTCGTGGACCTGGGCAAGGCGAGGACGGCGACGAGCTCGACGAGAAGAAGGGGAACCGTGAGGAGCCAGTCGACGTAGCGGTAAGCGTCGTTGAACGGCTCACCGGAGGCGATGTAGCCCGCGTCGCCAAACTCGAACGCACCGCTCCAGCTCATGAAGATGCGGACGTAGTGGTAGCAGGCGATGAGGGTGACGATGCCCGAAACAACGAGGGCCGGACGGTATTTGGGGAGCACCGAACCGCGTGATAAAAAGAAGAACACGGTGGCGGCACCCATGGCGGCGACGGTCAAACTCAGCATGTTGTAAACCAAGCTGTAGTGACCCGGACTTAGAAGTTGGAGGGTTTCCATATCGGGGGCCATATTGGTGGGGCGCCAGGGTGAGGGCAACAGTTTTTGTTTGAAAAAATCGGGGGCCGGTGGCGGCATGTGGGGGTGGATGATTTCGACGAACGCGGGCACTCCCGGCTGATCGGTAACGTGCTCATCGTCCTCGGGCTTTGCGCCTTGGGGGTCGCCTTGGCCGGGTGGTTGCCGGACGAGATCTTCGCGCTCCGGCCGCATTATTTCGGCGATGGCGGGGCTGCGGCGGTCGGGGTGGTTTTCCTGCTCGGCGGGTTCTGGCTGCGAAAATAGGGCAGCGGTCAGGCGCAGGAGCAACGCAGGGGGTGCGGCGGCCAGGTTTCGATGATGGCGCCGGACTCGTCGATGGCCATGTCGCCTTCGGGCGTGGTGATGACGGCGAACGGGGTCTTGTCGTCGAGCGAGGCGGCGACGAACGAGGCGGTGAGGCCGTTGACGTCGACCACGGCGCCGATGCGGAAGAGGGAGCGCGTTTCCTCGATGGCATCGTCGCTGCCGGAGCGCAGAACGACGCGCAGTTGCGGGTTGGCCGCAAGGGCGGCGACGGCCACGGCGATATTGTCGCGTTCCTCGCTGCCGGCCGCGACGAGGGCGATGGCCCGCTCGGCCCCGGCGGCGGCCAGGCCGGCTTTCGAGGCGCCGTCGCCGATGAGCACGGGGATGCCGGAGCTGCGGGCGATGGCCAACGAACGGGCGGCGGTGTTTTGCTCCATGCCGACCACGGCGATGCCGAGGGACTGCAATTCCTGGGCGAGGCGCAAGCCGACCTGACCCATGCCGACGACGATGACGTGGCCGAACCGGGGGGTCACGCGGCGTCCGAAGATGGCGGCATGGCGTCCGGAAAGAAGGTAGTTAACGATGCCCGCGGCGAAGAGCGCGGTGAATCCCATGACGAAGAGCGCGGCGGCAGTGGCCCAGAGGAGGAGCCATGGTTCATCCGAAAGGGCCGGCGCGGAAATCGTCGCCGTGGTGCGCGTGGCGTCATAAAGCGCGCGCAGAAAATTGGCGTGTCCCAGTCCGACAAAGGTGTCGGCCAGAATGATGGCGAGCAGACCGGCCGCGCCGCCGAGCAGCACGCGGGTTCCGGAGTCGTAGGGGCGGAATTGTCCGGCCAGGCGACCGAGCAGGCCGCGTGTTTTCAATGACTCGGGCGTGCGGTAGGGCTCGATGCGGGCGCCGTTCTCCCCGCGATGCGTCACGGTGACCCACGCGCGGATTTCCGGGGTCGAGGCGCGGCGGACGGCATTTACGTCGGGGTGGATGGCACCGGCGACCATGGCCGGGACGGAAATCGCGGCGGGTGAGAGTACGACGCACCCGGGAACGACGCTGCGCAATTGGGCGCGGGCCGTGCGGTCGAACATGGCGACGAAGAGTCGGACGTCCGGGCGGATGTGATGGACCATGAGCCCGTAACGCAAGGCTTTGATGTCGTCATGCAGCATGACGGCCACGCCGTCGATATCGCCGGTAAGCTCGGTGCGGACCTCAGCGTCGGAAGGTTCGCGCAGGTGCACGACGGAAATGCCCGAGGTGGCGAGAAGCGAACAAACACGGCGGCCCACGTCGGTCCGTCCGATGACAACAATGCGACGCGTTTTCATCCGGCAGGCCGCAGTGCCGGCTGGCATCTTTGCTCAAGAGGCTTGGCGTCACGGCCCCCGCGAAGCGACCCGGGGAGGAAGGTCATGCCTGAACTCTATCCACTCCCCGCGTGTGGAACAAGGGTTCTCCGGTCGTATATTAACGTCCCGAAGCTGTTGGACTTGTCGTCTGCCGTTGGTCGGCGACCTTCCGGGCGTTCAGGCGGTCTCGGGGAGCACGGCCGCCCCGGCCATCTTCATCGGCGCCTCGCCGATGAACCTGCTCGAGTCAAAGCGCCGCGCGAGGCGCACGGCGCCACGCGCGGGGGCGCGCGTGCTCCCCGAGACGGCAGAGACTCTTAGGCGAGAAGGCTGAAAGCTTGGGGGGTGTTGGTATTACTTGCTACCGGGTTTGACGGCGGGGGTGGCGGCGAGGTCGGGCGGGAGGGCGTCGGGCGGGAAGGTTTCGGGATTCAATTCGACGAGGCCGTGGAAGGGGAAGTCCATGGCGGGGAGCTGTCCGCCGGAGCGATTGACCAGGCAGGCAGCGGCGGCGACTTGCCCGCCGTGTTCTTTGACGATGTCGACGGTTTCCATCAGACGGCCGCCGCGAGTCACCACGTCTTCGATCACGAGGAATTTCTCGCCGGGTCTGATTTGAAATCCACGGCGCAGGACGAGAGCGCCGTTGTCATCTTTCTCGGCAAAGATGTGGGGCTTGCCCAGTTGGCGGGCGATTTCCTGTCCGACGATGATGCCGCCCAGAGCGGGCGAGATGACGGTGTGGCAGTCGATGGTGCGGAGTTGGGCGGCGAGGGCGGTGCAGACTTGCTCGGCAACCTGGGTGTCACGCAGGAGGAGGGCGCATTGGAAAAATTCCCGGCTGTGCAGTCCGGAACGGAGGACGAAATGTCCATGGAGGAGGGCGCCGGTTTGGCGGAAGAGATCGAGGAGGTCGGGTTGGGTCATGGCCAAAGTGGAAGCGGCGTCCCCGCCGCTTGCCGGTTGAGGT
>JBBDNV010000118.1:10161-18196 GCA_040877415.1 Pirellulales bacterium | reverse complement strand
CGGTGCGGTTGATCGTGCTGACGGCGGTGGCCACTTCGCCCAGGTAGCGCAGAAACACGTTGCGGCGTTCGCCTTCGTGCTTCACTTTCAGACGGCGGCGCAAATACATGCCCAGCTTGCGGCCGGCCGATTGCAGGGCGAGCCGCAGTTCCTTTTGAATCTCGGGATAGCCGGCGATGGCCTCCTTCGATTCGCTGGTGAAGGGGACCCAGACGCTGGCCATGTGCACCAGGATGGTCACCGGCCCGCTGGGAAGCTGGCCCCGCGATTGCGCGAGCCCGTAGGAGCGCCAGTTGGTGTTCATCACCATTTGCGTGATGGCGCAGGCCCCGTGCTGAAATTGCAGGGGGACGCGGTTGGCGTAGCGCAGGACGTTCATCGTCTGGCCGGCTTCGAGATTTACGTTGCGCATCGCGTCGTGCAGTTTCGTGATCTCGGCCGGCTTCAACTTGCCGGGCGAAGTGCGGGGCCCCAAGCCGGCTTCCCGGATGATCTGGTCGGCCGCGTCGGTGCCCAGACCGTAGAACGTGACCGTCAAAAACTGCCGCAGCGTGCGGGCGTCACTTTCGCTTAGAAGTTCGGCCAGCACGTCGCGCGGCACGCGATTGGCGCTCGACATGCCGCCGTAGGCCAGCGCCACTTCGATCTGGAAAGGATTGCCCCGATAGACGGCCGGCGGGCGCATGCTGGCGACGTAAAACTCGCCGGGCACAACCTGGTGCAGTCCCTTGAGCAACAGCTCTTCGCCGATCGGCGAGATGCAATCGGTCGAGGGGGAGCCGATTTTGGTTGCCCCGAGCGCGTGGAACAGCTTGTCGGCGTCGCCGCGGCCGATTCTTTTCGGGTTCGCCCGCGTGCTCAAGCCGGCGGCTTCGCACACGCGGCCGGCCACTCCGGCGCTGACGCGGCTGAAACTGGAGGTGAGAAATTGTGAAAGCGTGGCGGCCTTGGTATCCGAGAGCATGGTGACGAGCATGCCCAGCTCGATGCCGTAAGGATGCGGCTTGATTTCCTTGGGCTCGCGCGGCAACTGTTCGGCGGAGCGCTGGTAGAGCCGCTCTTCGGAGTTGCCGTTTTGGCATTCGGGATCGAGATAGTGGATCGTGACGTGCGGGTTGGCGATGGCGGTTTGTTCGAGATAGTCGTCGACGCTGCCGCGGCCGCGGATGAACTTCCCTTCCAGCTCGATCGTGACGCGCGTGCCGTGGTCGAGCTCGACCCACTCGATGCCGTGCTTCTCGATGTATTTGGTGCCGGCTTCGCCGGGCGGAATGTCGACCCCCTCGCCGCGGCCGTTTAAGATCTCCGGCAGATTCTTCTTCGTGTCGATCTTGATTTCGTAATAGTGGGCCGGCTGGCGGCTTGAAATCTTGGAAATGATCTTCACCGGCTTGCCGGTCGTGAGCACGCCGTACATGCCGGCGGCACTGATGCCGATGCCCTGCTGGCCGCGGCTCATGCGCAGGCGATGAAACTTCGAGCCGTAAAGCAGCTTGCCGAAGATGAGCGGGATTTGTTTTTTGAGAATGCCCGGGCCGTTGTCCTGCACGCCGACCTTGTAACGGTTCGTGCCGGTCTGTTCGATGTGGACCCAGATTTCGGGCAGGATGCCGGCTTCCTCGCAGGCGTCGAGCGAATTGTCGACAGCCTCCTTGATCGTCGTGAGCAGCGCCTTGCGCGGATTGTCAAAGCCGAGCAGGTGCCGGTTCTTGGCAAAGAACTCGCTGACCGAGATGTCGCGCTGGCTGGCGGCCATGGATTGGGCCGTCGCGCGGCGCTTCGAGGCCCGGCCGTTTTGGGCGGCGGGTTGGGCGGTTTCATCGGGGACGGCCGCACGAGCTTGCGCGGGCAATTCGGATCGAGCGGGCGAGTGCTTGCCGCTTTTGCTCTGTTGCCTGGCCATCAGTTATGAATGGTAAAGGTTGGTAAAGATTGCCGGGGGCACAAACAGGAGGGGACCAGGGCGCGGTCTTAAGGCTCAATCATCCGTGTGTGTGCGCGCGGGCGAGATTTCCGTCTGTGCCGAATATAGCGATTATACGCTCGCCCGTCAGCGGCACTCAGCCCGAATGGGCGGCAAATCAGGCTCAATTGCCACATTCGGCACACAAAGATTCACTCGCACGACCGGCCCTTGCCGAGATTGTCTCCGGGGGAAAATGAGTGCCGGCCGACGAGTTCCGGCCACCCCACAAACCGTCGAGCACCCCATCTGGCCGCCGGTGGCGGCGCCACCAAACGGATCTCGCGCTCACAGCCCCGGCGGGACAGCACCTTTCACGCCTCGGTTCTCAAGGAGGAAAAACGGCATGGTCCGCCCGATGACGCGCGCGATGCTGGCAGCGGTGGTCCTGGGCTCTTTGGCCGGAGTTTTCGCCGGCGCGACGGCCGAGGCCGCCCACCCGGACATTTTCTACAACTTCTATAACGGGCCGACGATCTACGGAGCGGGGCAACCGGCGCAGTTGTACGTTTCGCCGCAGCCGACGCCGCCCTTGGTGGGCCACACGTGGATCACCTATCCGCCGCTGCTGCCGCACGAATTCATGTACCACCACAAGCGCAAGTACTGGAAATACTATCGAGGCGGCGGGTATACGACCTCGTGCGTGCGCTACAGCTCGTGTTGGTGGTAATCGCCCTTCCCACCCAAAACAACGTCCGCACACCTCCTCAAGCGCTCGGCCGCTGCCCGACATCCGCAGTCGGCCGAGCGCTGCTGCCACACTTCCTTAGCTGGTTACCTCCCTCAAAGGATTCCTGTCATGAAGACCCGCATCGTATGGGTCGTCGCTTTGGCCGCCTTGGCGCTTGCGTCCGCCGGCCGCGTGCAAGCGTACGACGAGACGCATCACGGACACAACGCCCGATACCGCGCGAGCCTGCGACCCTGGCACGGACGTTGGTACAACGTGCAACACGGCCAGGCGGTGGCGGTCGTCGTGCCGCCCACGTCCGAACTGACGACCGATTACTCCTGGGGCGCGGTTTCCTCGCGGATGACGCGCATCGACCATCAGTTCCAGCGCCCGTGGCCCAACGGCTACTGGACGCCCTACGGATTCATGCCCACGCCTGCCGTTCCGAGCGACACGCGGCAGACTGGCTACTACTACATCCGCGGCCCGTGGTAGGGGGCGATCGGGTTGCAGGCTGGGGCGATCCCGTCCCATCGACGTGATACGTGCCACAGCGGTATAATTCTGCCTAGGAGCAGCAAGATCTTGGCAGCAAATGAACTTGAGGAACGGTCGCGTCAGGTCGAGGCCAAGCGTGCAAAGACATGTGCCGCCTCGTGCTTGGTCCAGGGAGATTGTTGAAAATGCATTCTTACACGGTGGTCGTCGAGCGGTGCCGTGAATCAGGGCTGTTAGTGGGCCACGTGCCGGGATTTCCGGGTGCGCACTCTCAGGGCGAGACGCTTGACGAATTGCAGGAGAACATGCGCGAGGTAATCGCCATGTTGCTCGAAGACGGCGAGCCCGCGATGGACTCGCAATTCGTCGGCATTCAAACCGTGCAAGTCGCCTGAACCATGGTGGTTCCCGTTCTCAAGTCGCGGGAAGTGGTCGCGATTCTGGGCCGCCTGGGATTCGCGGAGGTGCGCCAGCGCGGCAGTCACAAGCAGTTTCGCCATGCAGACGGGAGGCAAACCACCGTTCCATTTCATAAAGGGCGCGACATCTCGCCAGCCCTGCTGCGGAAGATCGCGCGCGATATCGACATGATCGCTGAAGAGTTCGCGCGGTCGTGAAGTCTTCAGGCAACGGCCCTTTTATTTCGATTGCGTGCCGCGGCGGGGTGGCTCGTCGATTTCGGCCGACAGGTCGTCGAACTGGCGCTTCATGCGTTCGCCGCCGAAATCGGGATACTTCGACGCAAGGCTCGCGATTGTGGCCCGCGCGGCGGTAACCTGCCCCAGATTGAGCTCGGTGCGCGCGAGCCCGTAGTGGGCTCGAAACCAGCGCGGCGTGCCGGGTCGGCTGTGGGCGGCCACTTCGCTCCACTTGGCAAGCGCAGCCTCCAGGTCGTTCTCATCGCCGGCCGCAAGCAGCGAGGCCAATTCCTCCTGTGTTTGCCCGTCGCGGGGAAAGGCGCGTGCCAGCGCCTGTAGTTCCGCGCGGGCTTCTTTTCGCCGCCCCAATGCTGCCAGTGTCACGGCCCGCTCGCGCGTGACGACCCGCCGCGTCGCGGCGTCCAACTCGCCAGGCCGTGCCAACAGGTTGTCCTCGGCGCCAAGTTCCACTTCGGCCAGCTTGCGCTTTTCGTCGCCGCTTGAGCGGCGCCTGATGTCGGAGAGGATTTGGAACAGCGCCAAGGCGTCGGCGGTGCTGGTGTGCGGAATCTGTTCGAGCAGCTCATCGGTCTGGGCGCGTTTGCCTTGCGCCGCCAAGGCCGGCACGAGCAGGCGGCGCGCGGCCGTTTTCCAATCCTCCGGCGCGTCGGGATCGTACTCGATCGCGGCCCGCAACAGCCTTTCGGCGGGCATCGCGCCGGCGGGAATTTCCTTGAGCCAGATGCGGGCCGCTGCCAGCGTGGCGGCCCGGGTCGCGGCGTTCGGCTTGGACCCGCGTGCCGGGGTCACGCTTTCGAGCCAGGCCAGCGCCTTGTCGGCCAACCGCTCGCCGCTTTGCCCGCGCTGGTCGAGCTCGTCGAGCCACGCTTCGTACGCGCGGCCCAGCGCACGGACCGCGTCGGCAAATTGGGGATCGCCGGCCTTCACGTGGGCCAGCGCCTCGATGGCGTCTTGCCAGGAGTGCCGGTGTTCGGCGAGCCGGCCCAACCAGGTCCAGGCTTGCGAGGCGGTGGGGCTGGCCGGCCAGGTGGCCACGTGCTCGCGCAACAGCCGCTCGTACTCGTCCAAATTGGGCGGCTCGCGGGCCTGGGCCAGTTGCGCGGCGCAATAGACGGCCAGCAGATGGGCCTGGGGCGCCTTGGGCTCTTGGGGGAATGCGTGGGCCAGCGCGCGATAGCGCGCAAGCGCGTCGCCGTAATGCTTGCGATCCTTTTCGATGGCGGCCGCCGTGAAACCCAAATCGAAGGCTGTTTCAGGCTGCCGCTGGTCGCGGGCTTGCTCCCGGGCACGATCGTAAGCGGCGATTGACTTGTCGACCTGGCCGCTGCGATAGTAGCTTGCCGCGGCTTGCGCCAAAAGTTCCGCCGTTTGCGGACCCGTCGAGTCGGCCATGGCACGCGCCAAAAGCGTCTCCGCCTTGCGCATCCAGCGCGGGCCGTAAGAGCGCTCGATCGCGCGCACCTGCTGGACCGCGCGGCGCTGCCAGTCGGACGCTTCGGCCTCGTTGTGCCGCTCGCCGGCTCGGCGCCAGGCGGCCACCAGGGCTTCCAAGCGGGCGAATTCCAAATGGGCGCCAGCGGGTTGCTGCCGCGCCGAGACGCCCGCCTCGGAAAGGGCGTCGTCGATTTGCCCGCGGGCGAGCGCGACGCGAATGCGCTCGGCTCGCAACTGCTCGGCGAACTCGGGCGGGGGCTGGCTCTTTTCCAGGCGCGCCAGCTTGCTCTCGGCTTGGGGGTATTCCCCCAGTAAGCGAAAACAGGCAATCTCCTCGATCGCGGCCGACCAGACGAGCGGCGTCGCCGACTGCTGCGCCAACACCCCCGCCAGCGACTCAATGGCCCGCGACAGCGAATTGATCCGATCGGCGGTGCCCGGCCGATACGAGAGCGCCTGGTTGCGCAATGCCCGTGCCAGCTCGAAGCGCACGTTCAGTTCGAGCGATTGGAACTGGTCGGTCGAAAGCTCATTCTCGCCGCCCGGCGCGCGACCGCGCCGCTTCAATTGGCCCGCGATCTCGTCGGCCAGCTCGCCCAACTCGGCGATCGCGCGGCGGAGCACGCCGCGGGCGGGCTCGACGGCCGTCGATTCGCTCGATCCTCGAGATTCTTCGCAGGCAGCTTCGCCATGTGCCGCCATGGCCAGCGCGCCTTGCACGCGAATGAGGGTGAGTTTAGGGTCTTGAGGACGGCGAGCTGCGAAATCTTCGACCACCCGCTCAGCCTGGCTCCACAAGCGGGGCGCTTCGGCCGGCGGGGCTTCCAGGGCGTGCTGGGCCAACGTCCGCGACAGCTCGATCGTCAGATCCGCGCGCCGCGATTCGGAAACTCGCGGGTCACTCAGTCGATCGGCGCAATATTTCTCGGCCAGCTCAAACAGCCGCTTGGCGCGCAGCCCGTCGAGAAATCGTTCGTCTTGGGACGCGCCGGCGGCCGCAGCGGCCAGCACAAACAGGCTTACGAGCCAGACAGCAGTGGCAAATAGCGCGTGCCGCATCTTCGCGGTTCTCGCAGCGGGGTGCGACTTGGGGGGGGCGATGCGACCATCAATTGTCGCGCGCCGGCACGATTGAAGCCAGACGCGCGCGACAAAGAGGACGAGGAAATACTCGCCCGGCTGCTGGCTCCCCCTGGGAAGTTTTCTAGCGGCGCGGCGGACCCAGTTGCGACACGTCGATGTAGACGTGCTGGCCGCCGTTTTGACGCGCGAGCGTGACCAGAAAACTATCGGTATTGCGCTGCGCGCCGTAGCCAAACTCGATCGCGTTGATCGACGTGCCCTGATTCATTTGCGCGATGTGGGCCAGCTCCTGCGGCGTCATCCGCGGCTCGTCGGCGTCGGTCAGAAAGAAGATCACGTCGGGCCCCAATCGCACCGCCATCTCCAGGGCTTCCAGGTGCCGCGTGGCGCCGCTGGCGGTTATGCTGCCGACGAACCGCCGCGCCAGGTTTTTGTTCTGTTCGTTGCCGAACACGAGGCGGCCCGCCCTGCCGGCAGGATTGAAGATGCGCGGCTGTTCGTTGTAGAAGATGATCTGGAATTGATGGGTCTGGCCGAGATCGGCGAGGCTGGCGATCAGCTCGCTCTTGGCGGCGATCAAGGGAGCGCCGCCGTGTCCGTCCATGCTGCCGGAGCGGTCGAACACGTAAACGAATTTGTTGCCCTCCCCCTCGACGCCAAAAACTCCGGTACGCGCGGAACCGCCGCGCAAGCGTTTGGGCCGAGACGGCTGGTTCGAGAGGTTATTTGCCGAATCGACGCCCGAGTCCGATCCGCCGGTGCCCAGTTCGGCCCCGCTGGCAGGGAGCACGCCGGCGAGGCTCACGGCCGGCTCTTCGTTCAAGAGCGAGCTCAGCGCGGCGCTGCCGCTCGATTGGCTGGCAGGGTCGCTGCGCCCGGTCAGGAGGGGCGATTGGTCGTCCTCGTAAAAGCCGTCGGCGGGGGGCGCGTCGAAATGGACCGGCAGGCCGGTTTCCTGCTGCCCCATCGACGAGAACAGCGCGGCCTCGAGCGAAATTCCAGACGCCCCAGGAGCCCCGCCGGTCGAGCGCCACGACAGCGCCAGGAGCACAAACGCCAGGGTGTGCAAAGTCGAGGAGAGCAGCCACGGCAACGCACTTGCGCCCAGGGACCAGGGGCGCGTGGAAGATGGCTCGGCGGCAGTCGCGCGTGACATCGCGGTCTCGACTCCAAAGCGGGGCCCAAGCGCATAGGCGCACAAAGAGTTGGGAGCAGGGGCCTCGAAATTCTAGAACTGCCGCAAACTCCAGTCAACGCGAGCCGGACGTGCCCGCCGCCCCGATCTGCCGGCAGACACGCCCGCGACAGGCACCAGACACAGGGGCGAAAGTGTCTAGTTAAAACATGCGGGAAAGTTGATCCGTTAAACAGGGAGATTCCCCGCGGGACTGCAATCGCCCGTACCCGTAATCCGCGGGCGCGGGCGGTGGCGCCAGGTTCCGCGAAAAATCCCCTCGACGTTTTTCGCGGAATCCACATAGAATTGTCCTTGGGCGACCCCTTCTCCGTCAGCTTGGGGGAAAAATCTGATGTATACGAACCTTCGACTGTGTGTCGCCGCCGCGCTATTGGCGCTCGTGCCTGCCACCGTCGCGTTGGCCAAACCTGGCGACGACGACGGCCAAGGCCGCAAACGCAGCAGCGTTATGCGCAGCAGCGGCCCCAACAATTCGAGCAGCAACAATCTCGGCAAAGCCGGCCAGCTCCAACGCTCCGGAGGAT
>JBBDNV010000118.1:0-10061 GCA_040877415.1 Pirellulales bacterium | reverse complement strand
CCACCAACAACCTTCAGCCCAACACCGAAGCGCTTAAACGCTACCAGCAAAGGCTTCAGCCGAAGGCCGGCACGAATCTCCAGCCCCAGGGCGAAGCACTCCAGCGACTCCAGCAAAGATATCAACCGAAGGCCGGCACGCCGAGCGGGAATCGTGGCAACACCGACCAGCTCCAACGCTCCGGAGGATCCACCAACAACCTTCAGCCCAACACCGAAGCGCTTAAACGCTACCAGCAAAGGCTCCAGCCGAAGGCCGGCACGAATCTCCAGCCCGGCGGCGAAGCACTCCAGCGATTCCAGCAAAAGTATCAACCGAAGGCCGGCTCGCCGAGCAAAAACCTTGGAACAGCGGGCGAATCGCTCGAGCGTTATCGCCGCTTGGACGTCGGCAAGATCGGCGGCAAGCCGGCTGGGGACGCCGCGTTTTTGAAGCATAACTTTCCCACCCAGTACAAGAATTTCCTCAAGGATTCGCAGGGCGGATTCAAATCGCAGTTGACCCCCCATTACCGCGTTAACCATGAAGCGCTCCAGACGCTCAATCGGAACAATTCGTTCGTCAAGAAACACGACGTCGACGGCCACTGGTTTGACAATCACTGGACGCATCACAACAACTTGTGGAACCAGACCAACGGAAACTGGTACTGGAACAGGTACCCCCACTGGAACGACAGTTGGGGGCACCATCACTTCTGCTGGTACCCGTGGATCGGCTGGGGCGGCTGGGGCCTGTGGGGCCACGGCTTCGGCTGGCCGGCATGGACGGTCGGCTATTACACGGTTCCCTACTACGGATACAACTACTACTACGCCGCCGCGCCGGTGTACACGACGTCGTATCAAACGGCAGCTTCCGCGCCGCCGGCCGCCGCGGCGAATCCGACGCTCTCTGGCGCCGACCAAGGGGACGAGGTGACCGAGGCCGACGCGGCCAGCGCCGCGGCCTTTGCCGACCAGGGCGAAATCGATTTCAAGGCCGGCAACTATCACGCCGCGGCCAAGGATTGGCAGCACTCGCTGGTCGACGATCCCAAGAACGGGGCCGTCATGATGCTGTTGGCCCAGGCGCTCATGGCCCTAGGCAAGTATGAGGAAGCCGCCGGCGCCACGCAGGCGGCCATGCAAATGCTGCCGGAAGACAAGTGGGGCGTGGTGGTCGCCAACTACACCCAGTTGTTCGGCAACGTCCAGGACTACACCGATCAACTGCGGACCCTGGAAGCGGCCCGAACGGCCCAGCCGGACTCGCCGGCTTTGCGATTCCTGCTGGGCTTCCAGTTCGGCTATTTGAACTACCCGAAGCAGGCCGTGACCGAATTGGACAAGGCGCTTGTGCTGGCGCCGCGCGACGTCGGGTCGAGAAAGATTCGCGAGCTGTTCGCGGCCCGCTGGCCCGAAGCGCCTCCGCTGCCGGCGGCGGTGCTCAAGGCGGCTGAAGAGACGCGTGGGCCAGCGTCAGCCCCGGCGGCCCGGCCAGCAAATCCGCCGGCGCCGGCCGACGCCAAACCAGCGGATAAAATCGGCACCCCGTCATCGTAGGGTTGCGCCGGTCGGTCTCTCCCGGGCGCCTGCTCGGTTGGGGGAACTCGCATGATCTGCGTTTCGCAAGCTGGACGGGCGAGGTCCACAGAGGCGGGTTTCACACTTCTTGAACTAATTGTCGTGATCGCGATTATCGGTCTTCTTTTGGCTGTGTTATTGTCAGCCATTCTAAGTTCCCGAGAAAGTAGCCGCCGGGCACAGTGCTCTTCAAATCTTCGGCAAATCGGAACTGCGCTAAGCAGCCATCATGAGCAAAAGGGGCACTTGCCTGCGGCCGTGATTTGGACGCCAGCGGGGGAGCCGCTGGGTGAAAACATCGCTCCGCCTGGAACGATCGATCGCGTGAGCCTTCGGTTTTCGCCGCGGATGGAACCCGACCGCGTCTTCGCGAATTGGGTGATTCTGATTCTACCGTTCCTTGAAGAGCAAGCGCTGTATAACGCATTCGACATGAAGGTTCCTATTGACGACCCACGCCACGAGCGCGCGCGAGCTACCGAGTTGCCGATAATGAAGTGCCCTAGTGATGGTTGGAATGGAGCTGACAATCATTTTCAGCGAGCTGGCCTGATGGCGGCGGACCTGGGTTACGCTCGCGGCAACTTCGCCCTGAATGGCGGTTCCAATTCAAGGTGCTTGATGCGACTGAGTAAGATATGGCCGCCAGGAACGTGCAACGACGGTTTCAATGTTGATGGGACCGATTTGAAAACGAATACGAGGCAGGTGTGGGGCAGCGGAATTGGGGGATTGAACAAGTCATTTAGGTATCGCGACTTTCCGGCCGGTTTGAGCAGAACGGTCGCTATCGAGGAGATTCGCGCAGGTGTTCACCCGCTGGATCGCCGCGGAGTGTGGGCATTGGGGTTTCCTGGGTGCAGCGTCACGGTGGCACACGGAAACGACGGAAACCGCGGTCCAAACGCGGGACCGGACGCCATTCAAGGTTGCAGCGCAGTTTCAGCACTCGTCGGGAACCTAAAGGGGCTGGGCATGCCGTGCGAAGCCAGTCCATCGGAGCTGGCGTCAGAGATTTGCCAGCAGGCGACATCGCGTAGCATGCATCCTGACGGAGTGAACCTGCTAATGGCGGACGGCTCAGTCCATTTTGTGTCCGACGCGGTCGGTGCGAATGCCTGGCACGAGATGCATAAACGAGACAGTCAATCGGCTTTCGAACTGCCTTTCTGACGCGCGACAGCTTTCGACCACAGCAGCTGAAGCAGGATCGCCCCCCAGGCAGCGATTGGCAGCCAGTCGCCGAAGAGAGAATACACGCTGACACGCTCATCTAAGGGCATCCGTCCCAGCACGGCCGGAGCCTGAAAATCGATCTCGGGCGGTTCTGCAATCAAAACGCCGTTGCCGTCGATAATTCCGGAGTAGCCGTCTTCGGCATTGCGGACGAACGCGCGGCGACACTCGATCGCTCGAAACTGAGCGACCTTGAGTAATATATCCTGCAAGCGCATCCCGCGATCATGATCCTCGCACGCCGGCACGACAAAGAATTGGGGTGTCATAAGGCCCTTTGGCGGACGAAGGTAGCGCCGGTAGAGTTCCGAAAAACAAGTATCGTAACAGATCGAAACGGCGAAATGGGACTCGCGGACTGGACGAACGGTTTGCACGGTGAACACCGGGTAATCGGTACCATGCACATAGCGATCCGTCGTTGAATCCCTGAACGAGGGGCGTCCGGGCGGATTGAATTCGCTAAAGGGAACAAGCCGCAATTTGTCATAAGAGCCCACGTATCCGCGCCGGCGGTCCACGACCACCGTCGAGTTCCACATCCGCTTGTCTTGTGCGACGCGGTCACAGCCAATGACGAGCGATGCGTTCGCGCGCCGAGCGTACTGTTCCATGTCCTCGATTTCGGGTGACTTTTTGTCGCTCCCGGTCTCTTGCGGCGGTATGCTCACGGGACGTGAGTAAGCTCCCTCGCACCAGATTAAAAGATCGGCCGGAAGCATATCGCTGCCAGGAGCAGCCGTTTCCGCGTCGATCGCTTCGAGTGCGCCAGTGGGCATAAGACAGACGATGGGCCCGGCGCGGGCAACTTGCTGCGAAAGTCGCCAAGTGCCGTAAAGCCACGTGCCGCCGAGGGCGACGGCGACGATCAAAAGCGGCACAATCAGCGACCGGGCCGATAATCGCGGTCGCGCGACGAGCCAGCAAAGCACATCCACGATCAAGCCGTTCACCATGGCAACGACGGCGCTGACCGCATAAACGCCTCCCAAATCCGCGATCTGAATCAGCGGCGGCCATGCGGCTTGTGTCAGACCCAATTGACCGTAGGGGTACCCGGTGGAATCGACAAGTGCCCACAAATGCTTGCGCGCAAATTCAAACGCTACCCACACGATGGGGAGCGCAGCGGCCATCGGCAGCTTGGCCTGTCTTACAAATCTGGCGCCAAACCAGAGGACCAGCGGCCAGATGGCGGCTAACAGCGTGCCCTGCGCAAGCCATTGCGTGGCCCGCGGGTCCGACAGCCACGTGGCGCCGCTGCCGGAACGAATCCAGTCCAGGTGCGCGAGCTGAAAGATCAGTCCGCCCACGTACATCCCAAAATAGAATTCCGGCCAGTTGCGGCCTTCACGTAAGGCCAGCCCGAGGGGGACCAGGGCCACCCAGGCCAAGATGCTCCAGGGTCCGGGCGAAAAGGAAAGGGCGAGCAGGATCCCGCTGGCCATGGGCAACAGCAGGAGCGTGACGGACGCTACATAGAGCGCGTCCGGCTGCGCAATGGATCGTAAAGGGCTGCCCGAGACGCTCATGGTGGCATCGAGCCCGATCGATGTTCAGTCAAACAATTCTACCTGGCCTGGACGAACGCCGACACAGAGATCGGCAGCCGGATATCCGGATCGGTTTCGGAACCGATCTCAAGGGTGTCCGAAGACAGCCCCGACGGCGGTGGTTCAACCACGACCATGTGAAGTTCCGAAGTGTCCTCGTTGGTCGGCGATAGTTCGCAACGGAGCCATTTAGGGGATTTTAGTACCGCCAGGGACCCACTGTCTTTGTGCGCAACTAGCCGGATCGTGCGGCTTTGGTTTTCAAGGTCAGTTGGCGTCAGCCCTGCGAATACCGCGCAGTCTGGTTGGGCGTCAAGCGGACCGACGAATCGAACCGAAACGGGCAGCTTCAACTCGTATTCGTGCTTGCCGTAGCCGACGGTCAGCGCGACACTCGTATTCAAGTGCTCCGGCCGCTGCGGCGCGTCTACCCGAACTCGCAGGCTCAAGTACCCGATTGTGCTGAACTGCGACAACTCGGACGCGGTACGAAAAGCCTTCGGGTCATTACGGAGGACCTCAACGTGCACGTTTCCGGTCTCACAGGCGGCCCTGCGCAGCTCCGGCACGATAGGTGAGCGGCCGCCGGGATATGCGATCTCGACGGTTCGCTCATAAGGCTTGTCGAGCGGCGAGATGCCCCCGGCGATGCGCCGGGGCAGCAGCATCGGCTTCTCTGAGCCGAACCATCTGAGGGTGACGTCACGCGGGCCGCCGGGATCGTTCGAATGCAGCACGAAGTTCGCGTGGCCCCGCCCGGGTGCAACGGCGAACTTGACCTTCATGTCGGTGCTGGAGAACCGGGCGATCGATTCGGGCTTCGTCACGACCGCGCATGAGCAGCTTGATTCGACGCGCGAAATCATGAGCGAGTTCCAGCCCGTGTTGTAGAGCACGATCGACCTTTCGTAGTCGCCCGGGGGGAACTCGCCCAAGTCGATGACTGGCTTGTCGAACGATAGCCGAGGCGAGAACGAAACGACCTGCGAAACGTCATACTGAAAGTAAATGATGGTCAAGACCCCAGCGCCCGCAAAGGCGGCGCACAAGCCAGCGAGGGCGCCCCACGGCGAAAAGCGAGGGCGATGCCAGAGACGCCATGCTCGCGCATGAAACGCCTTGCTGAGATCCGGATCGACCGGTTCGCCGGCTATTGCCTCTGTTGACTTTCCGATGGCGGCGGCGTCGGCCGTGGCCTCTGGATTGCGCACGGTTGAAAGCGCCAGCCATGCAACAACGAACGCCAGAGCGATCACGTCAAACAGCAGAATCCAGAACAGCACGTTCAGGACGTGCGGATTGGGCAACTGCGACTTCAGTCGCGCGCGTTCCACGTCGCTGGACGGGAACACCAGCACGTTGCCCGTCCAGTATTCGTTGAAAAGCGACCATGGGACCAGGCGTGCTTGATAGGGAGCGTCAAGAATATACGCTCCCTCATCGGCACACGCCAAGAGCACGGACAGGTGCGGTCCTGCGACGGGATCTTCGCTGTGCACGATCGACGGAGTCGGCAGACCGCCAAGAGCGGCGCGGTCGACGTGGACACCAAGGGGATGCAGGCCCAACTTCTGCGCGGCCTTCGTGAGATCGGCGAAACTATGCCAGCCGTCGGCATCGGGTGCGCCTAAGAGACGCTCGACCTGCTGGAAGTCCGCGTGGACCGCTCGAAGCCGGCAGACCAGGTACAAGCTCGACGTTCCGCAGGGAGCGTATTCGTCCAGGAAAACCGCGGACCGATCCGTGCTGCCATCCGGGGCGAGCAAGAGGATCGCGCACGCGATTTGCAATGCGGGCAACATCACGAACTTTTCGCTATGGCGCGGCGGCGCCACAGAACGGCGACGATCGCCAGCAGGATGACCACGTTGACGGCGACCAACAATATGAGCGGCCAATTCGTCCGCGGCGGCACTTCGGCAACGCGTAGAGGGTTGCGAATGACTTTCTTCGCATGCTTGGCAAGCTCGTCGAGATTTGCTTCGAGCCTGGGGTTGCCCGTAACGAATTGAACTCGCCGCAGGTCATCCAACACCGAAATCCCCGGTGGAAACGCCAATGTAAAGAGAGATTCGTCGAGCGGCTGATTCCACCTAGATCGTGCGACATCGACAACGGCAACAGCCTCTTGCGTTGGGCTTCCTTTGATGGGACCCTCGCGCGCCAATGTGGTAATCGAAACTTCCGCCGGTGCCCAGCCATCCCCCGGTAAATCAATGAATTTGCGTACGACGATCTGGCGCCAGGGCAATACTTCGCCGCTCGCTACTTTCCAACGCATGTCAATTCGCGACGGCAACATACCGTGTTTTGCATCGAGCCATATGGTGTAGCCGAACTGTGCGCAGTTGCGCCCCATCTCGGGAGCGGTGTCGAGAACGACAGCGCCGGCGTGCAATGGGTCTTCGATCAAACGTGTACCTGTGCGTTCACGCAATATGTCGACGAGCGGGACCTCTCCCAGTTCATTCGCATAAAAGGTCAAATAATCCTCATCCTGCTGTACATACTGTGCACTTGCAGGGCCCAAATAGCCCTGGCGTGATTTCTCGTTGAGCGTACGGGTGATCTCGCCGTCGAAGACGGTGGCTGCTGCTGGCCTGCCACTGACTATATCTAGCTCTTCGATGCGGCGGCGGCCACGTGCATCTCGAATCTGGCGCCATTTGTGCGTTAGCGTTGGTAAGGTCTGTCCGGGCTTAAGTGGCCTCCACTCAAGTATTGGAAATTCCTCCGGACCGACTCTGCGGGTGCCGGTTTTTTCTGTGGTGGCCTCCCAACGTCGCGTCACGGTGAGCGTCACGTCGTAGGTGCGAATGGCCCTAATCGCTCGCTCAAACAAATCCACCGCGCTCGACGCAGCTATTGGTTCGTTTGCCCATAGCTGAGAACCCGCAATGATGAACGCGATGATAAAGGCAAGAGGCTTCATGATGTGCGAGCCGACAAGGCTTGCATCAGGAACGCTTACTGCACTTCCTTGCAGTAATCGTCACCGGTAACGCTGAATTGCGCACAATTAGTCATAGACACGTCGCCGACGCACTCGCAGGTGGCTTGGACCTGCAAAACCCACCTGCACGTGGAATCGACTAACTGCGTTCCACAGCCATTAGGTGCAACCACATGTGGTTCGCAATCTTTCACGTCCCATGGTTTAGAACTTGAGCAAATGGTCGTGGAATTCATGTTATTTGTACACGAAAAACATTCGCCGGTGCAGTCGGCTTGGGCTTGACCACGACAGATAATGGACTCGTTACATTTTTTGCCGGACGTGCTCGATGTGCATTTCTTTTTTTCACCGCCCCTGACGACATTGAGTTCGTCGTCGAGCCATCGTGGCAGCCGGCCGGAGGCCGCGGCGAAATAACTAAATGACCCTGAAGCCAAAACAAGAGCCAGCCAACTCACGAAAAGCACGCGTGACCTGGACATGTCGCACCTCCATCCAACGACGTGTAAAGAAAGTATCCGTCCGTCGACTTCGACAAAGTACTCGTCAACCCCCCCGTTCGCGCATTATACTGGCCCGGTCGAGGAATGCAATCAAACTGCGGCAGCATCGAATTCCCTGAGCCACCCAGGAGGTTCCAGCAATGCGAACATTCGCCAAGCCCACCCGCGATCGATTCGCATCAATAAGTACTGTTGGACCTCTGGCGTGGGCGCTGGCAGCCCAAGCGGTACTCATTTTGGGTTGCCGAACCGTCGAAGACGACGCCCGTAAGAGTGCCGCGACGGCGCGGACCTACGACGTAGGTGTCATCGCCCAGGGAGGAGCCCTGCGGCTGATCCTTCCCCTTGAAAACCACGAGGATGCCGAATTGGCAGTGGCTTCCTGGACGACCAGTTGCGAATGCCTGACTGTGCAGCCGGAAAGGCTGACCGTGGAGCCAAATTCTACGGGATATATCGCCGCCAAGTTGAATTTTGCGAACGAAGCCGAGTTTCGAGGCGATTTGCGCATCGAACTCGAGGGCTTGGACACGCAAGGGCGACGATGTATTTCCAAGTTGATTACGTTGAGCGTCGTTGATCCGAAAATGCTCCCGGAAATGGTGCCCTGAGGGCGAACAACCGGCCGGCCGACGGTGGCGGCTTAAGTTTCGTCATTTCTGCGGTCGCGTTGCCAAACGATTCAGCCATTTCATTGGCAAAAAAATCGTTTACAGCGGTTTTCGGGGGTGTCTATAATGACGCAGCCGGCGAGTCGGGCGAGGGGCTCGCCCGGGTTCGTCCCCGTTCGACGGGCGCTTGTCCCCCACATCCGTTCGTCGAGAACGCGAACAGCGCAAGGCGCGCTCGCGCTGGTACGTCGATCAATCGGTCAGGGCTCCTCCGAACCGGGGTGCATGGGGTTCGGAAGCGCTTGGTATCAACCATCCACCCGAAGTGTGCCGGTATCTCTTTTAGGAGTGACTTTCCATGTGGATTCCCAAATGGGTGCGCGATCGGAAAAAAGGCGTCGAAACGGCCGTCCCGACGCAGGTCGTTTCGAATGAGGAAATCACCCCCCGCCCGCAGAGCAAAAAGCAAAAGCAGATCGAGATCCTGATCGGCGAAATGGCCGACGAGAGGGCGAAAAAGCTGGGCCTGGACCGCCGCAGCTTCATGTCCAGCAGCATGGGCCTGGCCACCTGCTTTTTGGCCAGCAACATGGTTTACGGCAAGAAGGTGTTCGCCGTCGAAGAAGCTGAAACCGTCGAGCCGGGCGCTTACGAGGACAAGTATCCCAAGAGCGAATACTTCATCATGGACGTGCAGTCGCACTTCACCAACGGCGCGGCGATCGGCTTTCGCAATATGGAATTCGTGCAAAACATGGGCTTCAAACTCAAGGGCGACTCGGACGCCTATTCGTTCCCGAACTTCGTCAAGGAAATGTTCTTCGACAGCGAGACGGGAATGCTGGTGATCTCCGGCGTTCCCGGCAAGGAAGAGCAGCACGACAAGGAAGGCAAGCCGCTGGAAGGCGCGGCCCGCACGCCCGGGCTGGCCGGCAAGGTGCTGCCGAGCTGGGTCATGTCGATGCGCAAGAAGGAAATCAACGACATGGCCGGCTGCGTCCGCGCCTTGTGCCAGGGCAACTGTGCTCCCAACCACTACTGGGACATGAAAACGAACAGCCAGGACAAGCAGGCGCTGTTCGAGCAGATGGAACGCGAAGTGAAGCTGTATGGCATCGATTCCTGGAAATGGTATTGCCACACCGATCCGGGCCGCTCGGGCGGCGGCTTCCAGCTCGACGACGAAGCGATGACCTATCCGTTCTACGAGAAGTCAAAAGAGCTGGGACTCAAGTTCTTCAGCGTTCACAAGGGCTTTTCCTACCAGTCCCGCACGCTGGGCCACCTGGCCAATCCGAAGGACGTCGAGAAGGCCGCGCTCGATCATCCCGATCTGACCTTCGTCATCTACCACTCGGCCCTGCAGCACGGTCCGAACGAGCCGGGATACGTGGAGGCGAACAAGTTCAAATCCGAGACGGGCGACTTCGCCTGGCACGACGTGCTGATGACGATCAAGGATCGCAATCCGCAGATCAACAACGTTTACCCGGAAATCGGCTCGAGCTTCGGCCTGTTGGCCATCGAGAATCCGGAAATGTGCCAGCACCTGATCGGCCGCAACGTCAAGACGTACGGCGCCGACCACGTGATCTGGGGCACCGACTGCCTATGGTGGGGCTCGCCGCAGTGGGCCA
>JBBDNV010000117.1:0-18488 GCA_040877415.1 Pirellulales bacterium | reverse complement strand
ACAACCGCTGCAAGCGCCCCGTGCTGGGTTCGAGCAACCGCCCGCTCAAGTCGCTCACCGACATGATCAAGGGCAAGCAGGGCCGCTTTCGCGAAAACCTGCTGGGCAAGCGCGTCGACTATTCGGCCCGAAGCGTGATCGTCGTGGGCCCGAACCTGCGGCTGCACCAGTGCGGACTGCCGAAGAAGATTGCGCTCGAGCTGTTTCAGCCGTTCATCATTCGGCGGCTGAAAGACCTGGGCCATGCCGACACGATCAAAAGCGCCAAGAAAATGCTCGAGCGCAAGGACGAGGAAGTGTGGGATATCCTCGAGGAGGTGATCCGCAATCACCCGGTGCTGCTCAACCGCGCGCCGACCTTGCACCGCATGGGCATTCAGGCCTTCGAGCCGACGCTGGTGGAGGGCAACGCCATCAAGCTGCATCCGCTCGTGTGCAAGGGATTCAATGCCGACTTCGACGGCGACCAGATGGCCGTACACCTGCCGCTTTCGATCGAAGCACAGGTCGAGGCGCACACGCTGATGATGTCGACCAACAACATCTTCAGCCCCTCGAACGGCTCGCCGATCATCAGCCCTTCGCAGGACGTGGTGATGGGCTGCTATTACGTCACGATGGCGCTGGCCGGGCGCAAGGGCGAGAACATGATTTTCTCCTCGCTCGACGAGGTGCAACTGGCCTATTCGCTCAACGCCATCGACACGCACGCCCGCATCAAGGTGAAGCTTCCCCCCACGCGCCAATTGAAGAGCGAAACCGAAACCACGCCGCCGGGCACCCTGGTCGACACCACGGTGGGGCGCGTGCTGTTCAACATGACGCTGCCCGCCGGCATGCCGTTCTACAACATTCCCATGCGCTCCGCCGAGCTGGCCAAGGTGATTTCCGACTGCTACCAGATTCTCGGCCGGCGGGCGACCATCGACCTGTTGGACGACATGAACACGATGGGCTTCCGCCAGAGCACGCGCAGCGGGCTGTCGTTTGCCACCGACGACCTGATTACCCCCCCCTCGAAGGCGCGCATCATCAGCGACGCCGAAAAAAGCGTGCTCAAGATCCACAAGCTCTACCAGCGCGGCATCATCACCGAAGGCGAGCGCTACAACCAGGTGCTGGACGCCTGGACGCACGCCCGCGAACGGATCACCCACGAAATGATGAGTGAGCTGGAAAACGATTACCGCAAGCCCGGCTACGTGAATCCGATCTATTTGATGGCGCACTCCGGCGCCCGCGGCGGCGTCGAGCAGATTCGGCAGTTGGCCGGCATGCGCGGGCTGATGGCCAAGCCGTCGGGCAAGATCATCGAAACGCCGATTAAGGCCAACTTCCGCGAGGGCCTCTCGGTGCTCGAGTACTTCAGCTCGACGCACGGAGCCCGCAAGGGATTGGCCGACACGGCGTTGAAGACGGCCGACTCGGGCTACCTGACCCGCAAGCTGGCCGACGTGGCTCAGAACGTCGTGATCACGATGGAGGATTGCGGCACGACGCAGGGCATTACCAAGGGCGTCATCTATCGCGGCGAGAAGGTGGAAGTGCGGCTGGCCGACTCGATTCGCGGCCGCGTGAGCCGCGCCAACATCGTCAATCCGATCACCGACGAAGTGCTGGTGCGCGAAAACGAGCTGATCACCAACGAAATCGCCCGCCGGATCGAGGAACTGGGCCTGGAAAAGATCCAGGTGCGCAGCCCGATGACCTGCGACGCGCCGTTGGGCAACTGCCGCCGCTGCTTCGGCATGGACCTCTCGACCGGCAACATGGTCGAGGAGGGGATGGCCGTGGGCATCATCGCGGCCCAGAGCATCGGCGAGCCCGGCACGCAATTGACGATGCGCACGTTCCACATCGGCGGCACGGCGGCCCGCGCCGTCGAGGAAAGCGAAATCCGCGCCAAGAAGGGCGGCGTCGTCCAATACACCCGCTTGAAGGTCGTCCGCAACGACGCCGGCGAGCAGGTGGTGCTGACCCGCAACGGCGAAATCATGATTCTCGATCCCAAGGGACGCGAGCTGGAAAAATACGAAGTGCCCGCCGGCTCGAATCTCGTGGTCGACGAGAACCAGGAAGTCAAGCCGGGCCAGGTCCTGTGCCAGTGGGACCCGCACAGTATCCCCATTCTCGCCGAAGTCGGCGGCAAGGTGCGCTACGAAGACGTGATCCAGGGCGAAACGATGCGCCTGGAAAAAGATCCCAGCGGTCACCAGCGCCGGCTCATCATGGAGCACAAGGGCGACTTGCACCCGCAAATCGTGCTCGAGGATTCCAGCGGCAAAATTCTCGACTTCTACTACCTGCCCGAAAAGGCGCATATCGAAGTCACCGAAGGCACCCAGATCTCGGCCGGCACGCTGTTGGCCAAGACGCCGCGCGAGGTGTCGGGTACGCAGGACATCACCGGCGGTCTGCCGCGGGTCACCGAAATCTTCGAGGCCCGAAAGCCGAAGGAGCCGGCCGTCATCGCCGAAATCGACGGTCTGGTCGAGCTGTTGGGTGAAAAGCGCCGCGGCAAGCGCACCATCATCGTCCGCAGCGAAAGCGGCATCGAGCGCGAACACCTGGTGGCGCACGGTAAGCACCTGCGCGTGCACGCCGGCGATTTCGTGCGGGCCGGCGAAGCACTGGTCGACGGGCCGCTCGTGCCGCACGACATTTTGCGCATCAGCGGCGAAGAGGCGGTGCAGCAGTACCTGGTGCGCGAAATCCAGAACGTCTATCGCAGCCAGCGCGTGGAAATCGACGACAAGCACATCGAAATCATCGTCACGCAAATGCTGCGCAAGGTGAAAATCGAGACCCCCGGCGACACGACCCTGCTGCCCGGCAGCGTGCTCGACAAGTTCGAGTTCCGCAAGGCCAACCAGAACCTGTCGAAGTGCGTCAAGATCACGCACAAGGGCGATAGCGATTTCGCCGAAGGCACGATCGTCCCGAAGGACGCGCTGGAACAGGTCAATGCGCAGATCGAGGCGCTGGGCGGCGAGGCGGCCAAAGGCACAAGGCCCAAGCCGGCCACCGCCAGCACGCAGCTATTGGGCATCACCAAGGCCTCGGTGCAAAGCTCGAGCTTCATTTCGGCCGCCAGCTTCCAGGAAACCACCAAGGTGCTCACGGAAGCGGCTTTGGCGGGCAAGGTCGACAACCTGGTGGGACTGAAGGAAAACGTGATTCTGGGACACCTCGTGCCGGCCGGCACCGGGTTCAAGCTGTTCCAGGACTCTGAAGTGCGCATCCGTCCGCAGGCGCTCGAGGCGCTGCAGAAGGAGAAAGACCGCGTGCTGTCGCGCAGCTTCCCGCTGTTGGACGGCGTCGAGAAGGAATCGGAGGAGAGCAACGGCGGAGCCGCGGCCAAGCCACCCTCCGGCGACGGCGCTCTCGAAGCCCTGCTGGGCGAAAGCGAGCCCACAGCGGGCGAATAGCGGTGGCGCCGCGACACTCATCACAAGATCAAGAAACCAGGTGGTATCCTATAGGTATGGGGAATTCAACCATTCCACTGACCGTTGAACTCATCCCCGACGAGGAACAGGGCGGCTTCACCGTGCGCATCCCCGGTCTCGGAACGTGAGAACGCCTAATCAGGGCCCGCCTCGTTTCGGCGAGGGTTTTATTGGTGTTTCGGGCACTGCCAAGGGTTGCCGGGCAAGGTACAATGGGGTCATGAGCAAAGCAACCCGAACCCACCGTGGCGACTTGATGCGGCAGATTGCCGCCATGCACGCAAAGATCAATTTGACCCAGCGGCGCGGCGAATCGTTCGAACAGAGCGTGGCCGAGCGGCAGGAGCTGAAGAAGAAGATCGTCGACCTGATGCAGCAGGTGATGCGCTAGAAGCGCGGGCTGGGTGCCACTTGGTGCCACTACTCGCTGGTCAAGCAGTGCGACTTCTCGAAAAAAGCACCGTTAGACGAGCTAGCCATCTGCGCGAGCCGTCGTCCCGACCGCTGTTGGGCACGTACGACGCGCGGCAATGATAGGCGAATCGCTTTATATCGCGACACAATCCGGGGAAAGACTTCTTGTTCACGGGACGAGGCGGTATCGTATTGGCATGGGAAATTCGTCCATTCCACTCACCGTTGAACTCATCCCCGACGAGGAACAGGGCGGCTTCACCGCGCGCATCCCCGACATCCCTGCCTACGGCGAGGGAGAGACAGAAGAGGAGGCGATCGCCGATCTGCAGGAAGCTGTACGCGGCTACATCGAAACCTTTGGCCTCGCCGACGCCCTTGGCCGTGTCAGCCATCCCAGCTACCGACGTCTCGATTGGGATTTGACCGAGCTCGCACGTGGCTAAGCTCCCGCGTCCTAGCGGCAAAGAGATGGTTCGCTTTCTCGAGCGAGAGGGGTTTCAGCTCGTCCGCGTCCGCGGCAGTCACCATTATCTTGGGCGTGGCGAGCAGCGTACGTCTGTCCCTGTACACGCCAATCGTTCTCTAAAGACGGGTACGCTGCGCAATATCCTCCGCTCGATCGATATGACACCTGAGGATTTCTCAGAACGCTTCAACGCATAGCCGTACCAGGCAGACCGGATGCCATCGGGCGGCGAGTCACCGCGCGGCAAATCGCGAATCAGCTGTCCTTGACACCCTCGGGTGATTCGCTAAATTGGGGGATTCACTGCGTTGACGACGATTCTTGCGGGGAAATGACGGGCCGTTTCATGCCGACGATCAATCAATTGGTGCGCAAGCGGCGGAAGATGCCGCGGAAATTCAGCAAGGCGCCGGTGCTGGACAAGTGTCCGCAGCGGCGGGGCGTCTGTTTGCAGGTCAAGACCATGACGCCCAAGAAGCCGAATTCCGCCATGCGCAAAATCGCCCGGGTGCGGCTCTCCAACGGCAAGGAAGTGACCGTGTACATTCCCGGCGAAGGGCACACGCTGCAGGAGCACTCGATCGTGCTGGTGCGCGGCGGGCGGGTGCGCGATTTGCCGGGGGTGCGCTATCACATCGTGCGCGGCGCGCTCGATACGCTGGGAGTCGAAGGGCGCAAGCAGTCGCGCAGCCGGTACGGGGCCAAGAAATCGTAATGGTTGAATTCCAGCGCCTTGGCTGTGCCGGTGCTAAACGGCAAGCGGAACAGACAAGCGCATCCAAACTCCTGATAACTAACCACTAACCACTACTCGCCACCGCCATGGGTCGCATCACTGCCAGCCGCAAGCAATTGGCGCCGGATCCCCGGTACGATTCCATGCTGGCCAGCAAGTTCATCAACTGCCTGATGCACGACGGCAAGAAGAGCACCGCGCAAAAGTTGTTTTACGACGCGCTCGATATCATCAAGCAGAAAGTCAGCGACGCCGAGCCGGTGGACGTCTTTACGCAGGCGGTGGAAAACGTGAAGCCGGCGATCGAGGTCCGCTCGAAGCGCGTCGGCGGCGCCGCCTATCAGGTGCCGATGCAGGTCAACCGCCCGCGGCAGCAGTCGCTGGCCATTCGCTGGATTCTGATGGCGGTGCGCGAGCGCAAAGGCCGCGCGACGCACGAGAAGCTGGCCGAGGAGCTGATGGCCGCCTACAAGAAGGAAGGCACGGCGATGGCCCGCCGCGAAAACGTGCACCGCATGGCCGACGCCAACAAGGCGTTCGCCCATTTCGCCTGGTAAGAAAACTCACGTGCGCCGCGCCGGGAATTCCCGTTCTCCGCGCGGCGTTGCCATGCGCGGGCCATCTGGCAACAATACCTTCATCGAGAACGACCGGGAAAGACAACCACGACGACACGACCAGCACGACGGGATGCAGGGGAATTAAAACCACCAAGGCACCAAGAACACCAGGTAAGAGAAAAAGAAGGCAAGCCAGCGGGAGCCATCCCAACTTCTCTTTCTCTTGGTGCCCTTGGTGTCTGGCGGTTCATCTTCCTTATCATCCGTTCGTTCTCGCGTGCGCGTCGTGTCGTTGCGGTTTTCGTTCCGGCATAAGGCAAAACGGACTCCGCGCCGTACAGGCTTACGGCGAGGTGGATATAGCCATGGCACGCAATCTGGAACAAATCCGAAATATCGGCATCATTGCCCATATCGACGCCGGAAAGACCACGGTCACCGAGCGGATGCTGTACTACAGCGGCGCAAGCCACCGCATGGGCGAAGTGGACAAGGGCACGACCGTCACCGACTTCGATCCTGAGGAGCAGCAGCGCGGCATCACGATCCGCGCCGCGGCCGTGACCTTTCCCTGGCGCGATTGCACCATCAACCTGATCGACACGCCCGGCCACGTCGACTTTACGGCCGAAGTTGAGCGCAGCCTGCGCGTGCTCGACGGCGGCGTGGTGGTGTTTAGCGCCCGCGAAGGGGTCGAGGCGCAAAGCGAAACGGTCTGGCGGCAGGCCGACAAATACGGCGTGCCGCGGATCGCGTTTATCAACAAGATGGACCGCGAAGGGGCCGATTTCGAGGGCACCCTTGGCGAAATCCGCCAGCGGCTGGAATCGAATCCCGTGGCGATCCAGTATCCGGCCGGCGTCGGGCCGCCGCACGTCCCGAACGCCTTCCGCGGCGTGATCGACCTGGTGGAGATGGAGTACTTGACGTTCGACCAGGAAAAACTGGGCGCCCAAGTGCGCCGCGAGCCGATCCCCGCCGACTTGCAAGTCGAGGCCGAGC
The DNA here is from genome assembly GCA_040877415.1 of Pirellulales bacterium. Classification (GTDB taxonomy): domain Bacteria; phylum Planctomycetota; class Planctomycetia; order Pirellulales; family PALSA-1355; genus JBBDNV01. Next base: position 11,858 of record JBBDNV010000117.1, on the reverse strand, counting down.
TGTGGCGCGGCGAACTGCTGGAAATACTCTTCGAGTACTCAAACGAGATCGCCGAGCTGTTTCTGGAAAAAGCCCCCGTGCCGGCGCACCTGATCCGCCGCGTGCTCAGGCAAGCGACGCTCATGCGGCTGGTCGTGCCGGTGTTGTGCGGCTCGGCGCTCGATCACCTGGGCATTCAGCCGCTGTTGGACGCGGTGACGTATTACTTGCCCAGCCCGATCGACGTGCCGCCGGTCGAAGGCGTAAATCCCAAGAAACGCGACGTCAAGGAGACTCGCAAGCCGAGCGTGGACGAGCCGCTCTCGGCGCTGGTCTTCAAGATCGACGCCCGCAAGACGGGCGACTTGCACTACGTGCGCGTTTACTCGGGCCAGCTAGCGGCCAATTCGCGCGTGTATAACCCCGGCAAGGACAAGAAGGAAAACGTGCCGCAGTTGTGGCACATTCAGGCCGACCGCCAGGAACAGGTGCCAAGCGTCGCGGCCGGCGACATCGTAGGCATCATCGGGCTGCGCCACTCGATCACCGGCGACACGCTGTGCGACGCCGCGCACCCGATTCTGCTGGAGACGATCAGGTTTCCCGAAACGGTCATTTCCATGGCCATCGAGCCCGAAACGTCGACCGACCGAAAAAAGCTGGCCGACGTCCTGGAATTGATGAAACGGCAGGATCCCACCTTCCGGGCGCAGGAAAACGAGGAAACCGGCCAGACGCTCATCAGCGGCATGGGCGAATTGCACCTGGAGGTGAAAAAGCACCAGTTGCTGCGCGAGTTCAACTTGAACGTGCGCGTACACAAGCCGCGCGTCAGCTATCGCGAAACGGTGGAACGCCCCGCCGAAGTCATCGGCACCTGCCATCGCCAGCAGGCGGGCCAATCGATGTTCGCCGAAGTGACGATTCGCATCGAACCTTATCCACAAGGCGCCGCCGGCGTGCTGGTCGTGCCGGCCGCCGGCGACGTATTGCCCGAACCGTATTTATCCACGGTCATCGACGCATTGACCCACCAGGGGGACGGAGGCGGACTGTTGGGCTGCCCGCTCATGCGCGTGAAAGTCACGGTGATCGGCGGCCAGGTGCACGAGCTGGAATCGAATGAAATCGCGTTTCGCTTCGCGGCCGCCGACGCCTTTAACAAGGGCCTGCAAGCGGCCGGCAGCGTGCTTTTGGAGCCGATCATGCGGCTGCAGATCACCACGCCCGAGGAATATCTGGGCGCCTTTACCAGCGACTTGCAGCAGCGCCGCTCAACGATCACCCACACGCAGCACCGCGGCAAGAACGTGGTGATCGACGCCGAGGCGCCCTTGGCGAATTTGTTCGGCTATTCGAGCGCCATGCGCGGCTTAAGCCAGGGCCGCGCCACCGCCACCATGGAACCGGCCGCCTACGGCCCGGCTCCGCAGGAAGTGGCCCAGACGTTTGTGTAAGACGTTCAGGAAGACGGAATGTCCGGTTATCGTCCGAGGAGTCGGACGCGCAGTTTCTTGGCCGCTTTGCGCAGCGGCTCGTCGAGCGTGGCCAGGGGCAATTGGCGCCGCAGCGCCAGATCCAGGTACACGGCGTCATAGCAGGTCAACTGGTGGGCGCGGCAGAGGGGCATCAAGTGATCGAAGGCCCGATCGGGACCTTCGGTGTCGATTTCGACGCTAAGACTGTTGACTAAGGCAATAAACTCGCCCGATTTGGCGGCGTCAATCCGTCCCCGGCGTTCGGCTACGATCAACGCGTTGGCAACTTCGAGATACCACCAGGCCGGCACGAGGATGGACTCCTTGGCGGCGGCCTCTAGCAGGTTCCTGGCGGCCGGCGTGGCTTCGTCCAGAAAACACCAGGCCAGCGCCACCGACGGATCGACGATGAGCCTGGGAGTCACCGGCGACCCTCGTTGATCAGGTCACGAATCTTCAGGCCGCGCAGGGAGAGTCCCTTCGACAAATTGATCCAGCGCGCGATCGCCGCGCGGCGTTCGTCGGGCGTGTATTTCTTTTTCACCGGCACCAACCGGGCCACCGGCGTGCCGTGCCGGGTGATCGTAATTTCCTCTCCGGCCGCCACTTTTTCGAGCAGCTCGGAGAAGTGGGTTTTGGCGTCGTACGCGCCGACGGTGTGCGTTTGATCCAAGGCCATGGAAGGGCTCCGATTAGGCTAGTCTAAGACTAGTCTATACCCCGGGCGTGCGCCCGTCAAGTCGGGTGCTCGCAGCCGATTTTTTGTGGCACCACGCCGGCTTCCGATACAATCCGCCGCGGCTGCGCGGGACGGCCCGTCGCCGTTGGCTCCAGGCTAAACACCTCCGGCTTCCGATGCAATCCAACGCGGCTGCGGAGCCGTTGACACAAGCGGACAAAAGACTTAAGATTTTTGGTTTACCCAGTTGGGGGAATTGGCAACTTAAGTAACTGGCTCGGGGGCCTTTTACGCACAGTGGGAGCAGCTTGTGGCGGGTCATTCACAGGAAGTCATTCGCATCCGGATGGAGGCCTACGACCACTCGGTATTGGACCAAAGCGCGGCCGAGATCGTCGATACGGCCAAGCGGACCAATTCGGAAGTGCACGGGCCGATTCCGCTGCCCACGCGAATCGAACGGTACACCGTCTTGTCGAGCCCGCACGTCGACAAGAAGGCCCGCCAACAGTTCGAAATCCGCACGCACAAGCGATTGATCGACATCGTGCAGGCGACGGCCAAAACGATCGAAGCGCTCAATAAGCTGAGCCTGCCGGCGGGAGTGGATATTAAGATCAAGGCGTCGAGCCGGCACTAGGCGGGGAGAAGAATAGTTGGCGGTGCTAAACCGCAAGCGGGCTTAAGACGCCGTTTGACGCGCGGCGCGGTTTTAGGAAACAAACTCCTTCGGATTCTCCTATGCTCTGGAAGCTCGGTGGGTAAAGCGAGGCTCGCGGCTTCGACTACTCGCGGGCAACCGAACGCGGGAACCATTGCGATGGCTATCGGACTACTCGGCCGCAAGGTCGGGATGACACAAGTTTTTGATGAAAGCGGCAACGCGGTGCCGGTGACGGTGATAAAAGCCGGTCCCTGTCCCGTGTTGCAGCTCCGCACGATAGAGCGCGACGGGTACGAAGCCGTGCAACTGGGCTTCGAAGACAAGCCCCGCCGCCTGGCCAGTCGCAGCACCCGCGGTCACGTTGCCAAGCTCGAGAGCAAGCGCTCGAAAACCCGGGCCAAAGCCGGTGTCGAGCCCCTTCCCAAAGCCAACTGCGAACCGCAGCGCTTCATCCGCGAGATGCGCGGGTCGATCGAGGACATCGAGGTCGGCCAGACGCTCGACGTGACTCAGTTTGCCGACGTCAAGCGGGTCGACGTCGTGGGCACGACCAAGGGACGCGGCACGGCCGGCGTCATGGTGCGCCACAACTACCACGGCCAGCGGGCCTCGCACGGCGTGAAGAAAGTGCACCGCCACGCCGGCTCGATCGGCCAGAGCCAGTTTCCCGGCCACGTGCCCAAGGGCCGCCGCATGGCCGGACGGTACGGAAACGAGCGGAGCACGATGCGCAACGTGGCGCTGGTGAAGGTTGATGCCGAAAACAACCTGTTGCTGGTCAAGGGCGCCGTGCCCGGCCCCAACGGCGGCTACGTGATGATCAAGAAGGCAAACAAGCTGTAATACTAACTCGACGCGCAAGCGAGGGTCGACAGAAAAGCGCCGAGCGATTCATGCTCACGCGCGAGGGTGAGATGGCACGCGGGATCGGCGGCACGGGTGGGCAAGCCACCCGTGGCACCAGTCGCGGGAAAGACACGAGCGATGGCAGATTTGACCGTTTACGACCGGACCGGCAAGGCGGTGGGCAAGTACCAGATCGAGCCCGCCGATCTGGCGCCGCGAATCAATAAGCAACTGCTGCACGACGTCGTGGTCATGTACCAGTCGAACCAGCGGCAGGGTACGGCGCGCAGCAAAAACCGCAGCGACGTGGCCGGCACGACCAAGAAGATGTACCGGCAGAAAGGCACCGGCAACGCCCGGGCCGGCTCGCGGCGCAGCGGCATCCGCCGCGGTGGCGGGCACATCTTTGCCAAGCGCGAGCGCGACTGGTCGTATCGCCTGCCCCGCAAGGCCGTGCAGTTGGCCACCCGGATGGCGCTGGCGGCCAAAATCCGCGACGACGAAATCACGCTAATCGACGAGCTGAAGTTCGACGCGCCCAAGACGAAGGACATGGCCGCGATCCTCAAGGCCCTCAAGCTGGCCGACGGCACCCTGCTGGTTGCCACGGCCGAGCACGACGCGAACGTCTACAAAAGCGCCCGCAACATCGACCGGGTGATCGTTCGGCCGGTTTCCGGTTTGAACGCCCTGAGCGTGCTCGGGCCGAAGAGGGTATTGATGACCACCGCGGCGCTGGACGCCGTGCGGGCGAAAATCGGCGGCGTGAAAAAAGAGTCTTGAGGCGAGGGAGCGAGGGTTTAACAGGAAGTATCGGCGATGGCACCCGAAAACACGACGACCCCCGAACCCCTGCTCGCACCGCACCAGATCATTCTGCGCCCGCTGGTGACCGAAAAAGGAATGCACCGCTCGACGCGGTACAACGCCTACGCGTTCGAGGTCAACCGGATGGCGACCAAGGACGACGTACGGCGGGCCGTCGAGGAATTGTTTAACGTGAAGGTGCTGCGCGTGCACACGCAAAACCGCAAAGGCAAGCCGCGGCGGACCCGCTTTCGCGGCGGACGCACCAAGAGCTGGAAGAAGGCGATCGTCAAGCTGCACCCGGAAAACCGCATCGACTTCTACTAAATATGCTGTGGCCGGGGTCATTGACCCCGGGGAATGTTACTGGAAGACCGGCCTCGCTGAGGCCGGCTACAAGAAAAAGACGAACTAATCATGGGCATTCGACGCTACAAACCGACTACTTCCGGACGCCGCGGCGCGACGGTCAGCGATTTTGCCGAGCTGACCACGGGCGCCAAGCCCGAGAAAACCCTGCTGGCGCCGAAGCGCGGCACCGGCGGCCGCAACAACCAGGGTCGCATCACGGCCCACCATCGGGGCGGCGGGCACAAGCGGATGTATCGGCTGATCGATTTCCGCCGCAACAAGGACGGCGTGCCGGCCCGCGTGCACTCGATCGAGTACGATCCGAACCGCAGCGCGCGGATCGCGCTTTTGCACTACGTCGACGGCGAGAAGCGCTACATTCTGGCGCCGGGCGGAATGAAACAGGGGGATGAGGTGCAAAGCGGGCCCGACGCGCCCCCGGCGGTGGGAAACTGCCTGCCGCTGCGAAACATTCCCCTGGGTCTGTCGATCCACAACATCGAACTACAGCCGGGCCGGGGCGGCTGCTTGTGCCGCTCGGCGGGCACCAGCGCCACACTGGCGGCGCGCGAAGCCGACTGGGCGCAGATCACGCTGCCCAGCGGTGAAATTCGCCGCGTCCCCTCCGCGTGCCGGGCCACGATCGGAGCGATCGGCAACGCCGATCATGACGCCATCGTGATCGGCAAAGCGGGCCGCAACCGCTGGCGCGGGCGCCGGCCGCACGTGCGCGGCACGGCCATGAACCCGGTCGACCATCCGCACGGCGGCGGCGAAGGACGCACCAAAGGCGGCCGCCACCCCGTGAGCCCCACCGGAAAAAGCGCCAAGGGGGGCGGCACCCGCAAACGACGCAAACCGTCCAATGCCGCGATCGTTCGCCGACGCCGATCGCGGCGCTACGGAACGATCAAGATCCAATAACCGAGGAGTCGGGCAAACACCATGGGAAGATCACTGAAAAAAGGTCCGTTCGTCAATCCAAAGCTGTTCCAGAAAGTGGACCGGATGACCGGCGACGGCCGCAAGGAACCGATCAAGACGTGGGCCCGAGCCTGCACGATCGTGCCGGAGTTCGTGGGCCATACGTTCCTGGTTCACAACGGCAAGATCCACGTGAAGGTGTTTGTGACCGAGGACATGGTGGGGCACAAGCTGGGAGAGTTCGCTCCCACGCGCACCTTCCGCGGCCACGGCGGCCGGGCATCCAAGAAAGCGCTTTTGCCAACGGCGACGCCGGCCTAGTCCAGGTGCGGCGCGAGAAGTGAGACCAGTTCAACCAGGAAAACGAGAATGGCTGCCTATACGGCCGTGCATCGATTCGCCCGCATCAGTGCCCGCAAAGTGCGGCCGCTGGCCGATTTGATTCGCGGCAAACACGCCGACGAAGCGCTGAACTTGTTGCGCTACCAGCCGCAGCGCGGCGCGCGCCTGCTGGAGAAAGTGCTCAAAAGCGCCTTGGGGAACGCCGAGGACCGCCGGGCCCCGAACATCAGCGACATGGTTGTGGTGGATGCGCGCGTCGACGGCGGGCCGATGTTTAAGCGCATGCGTCCCCACGCCCGCGGCATGGCCTTTTTGATCAAAAAGCGCATGTCGCACATCCGGATTTCTCTGGACACGATCTCCAAATAACCGCGGCGGCAAGGCCGCGCAGGGCCGAACCAAACACGATTTGAAAAACGAGCTCACCGATGGGTCAAAAAGTCAATCCAACCGGTTTTCGCACGGGCATCATGGTGGGCTGGAAAAGCCGCTGGTACGCTTCGAAACAGGAGTTTTCCACCCTGCTGCTCGAGGACCTCAAGCTCCGCGAATTCATCAAGGAAAAGTACAAGTTCGCCGGCATTCCCAAAATCGAGATCGAGCGCACGCGCGACGAGGTGAAGGTCGTGCTGTTCACGGCTCGGCCGGGCATCATCATCGGGCGCAAAGGCCAGGAGGTCGAACGGCTGCAGGAAGAATTGCAGAACCTGGTCGGCCGGCGGATCAACATCAAGATCGAGGAAATCTCCCGCCCGGAAATCTACGCCCAACTGGTGGCCGAAGATATCGCCGAGCAACTGTCCAAGCGGGCCAGTTTTCGCCGCTGCATGAAGCGGGCCATGGAAACCACGATGGAAGCCGGCGCCAAGGGAATCAAAATCCAGCTAGCCGGACGGCTGGGCGGATCGGAAATGGCGCGCCGCGAAAAAACGATCGCCGGCTCGATTCCGCTTTCGACGCTGCGGGCCAAAATCGATTACGGATTCACGGAAGCCATGACGCCGCAGGGACACATCGGCGTGCAGGTGTGGGTCAACCAAGGCATGTATCACGAGGACGAGACCGATGGCGCTGATGCCCAAGAGGGTCAAGCACCGAAAAAGCCAAAGAGGACGTATAAAAAATGACGCCACGCGGGGCAACCGCGTCGTCTTCGGCGACTACGGCCTGCAAGCCATGCAGGGCGGCTGGGTCAGCGCGCCGACGATCGAGGCCGGCCGCGTCGCCGCCGCGCAGTACATGCGCAACGAAGGCCGGCTGTACATCCGCGTCTTCCCTCACAAGAGCATCACTTCGATTCCCCTGGAAACCCGCATGGGCAAGGGAAAAGGCGAACCGGAGTATTGGGCGGCCGTGGTGCGGCCCGGCACGATTTTGTACGAGATTTCGGGCGTCAGCGAGGAGGCGGCCCGCATGTGCTTTACGCGCCTGGCCCACAAGATGCCGGTCCGCGTGCGTTTTATCCGCCGGCGAACGACGTAAACGGACTCTGAAGCGATGACGAAAGCGACCGAACTACGCGAGATGAGCGACGAGCAGTTGGGTCTGACGCTCAAGGAAGCGGTCGAGAACCTGTTCCGGATGCGCATTCAATCGCAGACCGAGCGGCTCGACGCGCCCAGCGAATTGCGCAAGGCTCGCCGCCTGATCGCGCGCGTAAAAACGATTCAAACTCAACGAGCGGCCCCGGCTGCGCAGCAGAAGTAGGCGGTTTTGCCATGCCTAAGAGAGTTGCGATCGGCGTCGTGACCAGCGACAAGATGGCCAAAACCCGCCGCGTGGAAATCGCCCGGCTGGTGCGGCATCCGAAGTACGGAAAAATCATGCGCCGCAAAACCGTGTGCCACGTGCACGACGAGGCCGGCGAGGCCCGCTTGGGCGACACGGTCGAAATCCGCGAGTCGCGCCCGCGCTCGAAGACCAAACGCTGGGAACTGGTGCGCGTGGTTGCCAAGAGCCGACTGGTGGATCTCGCGGCCATGAAGGCGGCCGTGCGCGGGGAGGAGGAAATCGAAACCCGCAAGGAGCTGTGACAAAAAGACGGTTTACGAGGAACATTTTCGAGGCACATCGACGCGTCCGTGCGAAGCGTGCCGCGCGCGAAGACGACGAGCCGGAGTATCAGTTAAGCGTGTGATTCATGATTCAGATGCAGACCAGGTTGAACGTCGCCGACAACACGGGTGCCAAGGAGGTCATGTGCATCAAGGTGCTCGGAGGCACCCACCGGCGCACGGCCGGGCTGGGCGACATCGTCGTCTGCAGCGTCAAGAGCGTGATTCCCGGCAGCGACATCAAGAAGAAGAGCGTGGTGCGCGGCGTGATCGTACGCTGCAAGAAGCCGACCCGGCGGCCCGACGGCAGCTACGTGCGTTTCGACAACAACGCGATCGTGATCATCGACAACGAACGGAACCCGCGCGGAACGCGGATTTTCGGCGCCGTGGCCCGCGAGCTGCGTGATCGGAACTTCATGAAAATCGTGAGCCTCGCCAGCGAGGTGGTGTGATGCACATACGAGTGGGCGACGTCGTGGAAGTGATCGCCGGCGAGGACAGGCTTCGCGGCAAGGTGCTCAGGGTGCTCGAAAACAAACGCCGCGTGATCGTCGAGGGCGTCAACCGGGCGTACCGGCACATCCGCCGCAGCCAGAAGAATCCCCAGGGGGGCCGGCTCTCCAAGGAAATGCCGATCGACATTTCCAACGTGATGCTGGTCTGCACGGCCTGCAATCGGCCGACGCGCACCGGAGCCCGCTTTCGCGATGACGGCACCAAGGATCGCTATTGCAAGAAGTGCGACGCGGCGATCGGCGTCATCGCGCCGCCCCGCGCGGTCGGGCGCCGGCAGAAGGCCGCGCAAGTGTGAGAGAATTCCGAGCAATCGTCGCCAACTGAATCGTGGCGAACTGAATCATGGCAAAGAAAACCAAAGAGTCGAAAGCCCCCAAAGAGAAAGTCGCGGTCCCGACGCCGCGGCTTTGGGAGCGGTACGCAAAAGAGATCCGGCCGGCGCTGGCCGCGAAGCTCGGCCGCAAAAATCTCCACGCGCTGCCGCGGCTGGAAAAGATCGTCGTCAACATGGGCGTCGGCAGCGCGATCGCCGAAAAGAAGCACATGGACGAGGCCACGGCGGCGCTCGCGCAGATCACCGGCCAGAAGCCCCTGGTGACCAAGTCTCGCAAGGCGATTGCCAATTTCCGCCTGCGCGAAGACATGCCGATCGGTTGCAAAGTGACGCTGCGCGGACCGCGCATGTACGAGTTTTTGGATCGCTTGATTTCATTGGCGTTGCCGCGGGTGCGCGACTTTCGAGGTTTGAGCCCGCGGGCGTTCGACGGCCACGGCAACTACAGCTTGGGGCTGTCGGAACAATTGGTTTTTCCCGAGCTGAATCCCGACAAGTTCCTGCGCACGCAGGGCATGAACGTGACGCTGGTGATGGCTTGCAGCAAGAGCGACGACGAATCGCGCGAGCTATTGCGCGGCTTCGGCATGCCGTTTCGGACGGAAGAAGCGGCGGCGGGCAAGGCGGGCGCGGCCTGATGCGCCCGATCGAGACGCGAGACACGATACGTACCAACGAAGACAGGATCGTCGATGGCGAGTAAATCGAAGATTGCCAAGGCCCTGGCCAAGCCCAAGTTCAGCACGCGCCGCGTGCGGCGCTGCAAGATCTGCGGCCGCCCCCGGGCCGTGTACCGCAAGTTTGGAATCTGCCGAATCTGCTTCCGCGAGTTGGCCGACGAAGGGCTGATTCCCGGCGTGAAAAAGGCGAGCTGGTAAAAGGGAAAGAATCGCGATTATGATGACCGACCCCATCGCCGATATGTTGACCCGCATCCGCAACGCGGTGCGCGTCGAACGGCCCAGCGTGAACATGCCGCTGTCGAAGGTGAAGCGCGGCCTGGCCGAAGTGCTCAAGCGCGAAGGCTATATCTGGGGCTTCGAGGAAGTCGAGGGCACCAGCGTGGCCGAGCTGCGCATCGAGCTGAAATACGGCCCCAACGGCGAGCGAGTCATTCGCCACATCAAGCGCGTCAGCAAGCCGGGCCGGCGGGTGTATCGCCGCGCCACCGGCTTGCGCCCCGTGCTCAACGGACTGGGAATCTCGATCATTAGCACCAGCCGCGGAGTGATCAGCGACCGCGAAGCGCGGCAGCGCAATCTCGGCGGCGAAGTACTTTGCGAACTGTGGTAAGCGGATCGCCGCGCTAGCGCGGCGCAAAGGTGAACGGACTATGTCGCGCATCGGTAAACAACCCGTCGTTGTCCCCTCGGGCGTCAAAGTCGGCGTCTCGGGCAGAGACATCTCGGTCGAAGGTCCGCTGGGCAAACTGTCGTGGTCGCTGCGCGGGGAGATTTCGGCCGCCTACGACGAGGCGACCAAGCGCGTCGTTGTCTCCCGCAAGGGCGACACGCGGTTGGCCCGGGCGCTGCACGGCCTCTCGCGCGCGATGATCCAGAACATGGTCGTCGGAGTGAGCAAAGGTTACGAAAAGAAGCTGGAGATCGTGGGCGTAGGCTACCTGGCGGCCGTGCAAGCCAACGTGTTGCAGTTGCGCGTCGGCTTTGCCAACGAAGTGCATTTGCCGATTCCGAAGGGACTCTCCGTCACTTGCCCCGATCAAACGCACGTCGTGATCAAGGGAAGCGACAAGCAACTCGTGGGCCAGTTCGCCGCCGAGGCTCGCGCGGTGCGCAAGCCCGAGCCGTACAAGGGCAAGGGCGTGCGGTACGACGGCGAGATCGTGCGCCGCAAAGCCGGCAAGGCGATGACGAAGTAAGCGAAAGGATGAAGGCGGAAACGTTTAGCCCCCTGCTCAATCAGGCCGGGCGTCCAGAGAGACCAATGAATCACGAACGAGCAATCCTCGAGCAGCGCAAGCGAAGAACTTTCCGGGTGCGAAAGCGCATCCGCGGCACCGCCGCGCGGCCGCGGCTGACGGTCTTTCGCAGCCACAAGCATTTGTACGCGCAAGTGATCGACGACGGCGACGGCCGCACGCTGGCGGCCGCTAGCACGGTCGACAAGGATTTGCGGGGCGACGTCAAATACGGCGGCAACAAGGGCGCGGCGGCGACCATCGGCAAGGCGATTGCCGAGCGGGCCGTCGCGGCCGGAATCACGAAAGTGGCTTTCGACCGCGGAGCGTGCCAATATCACGGCCGCGTAGCGGCATTGGCCGACGCCGCCCGCCAGGCCGGACTGACTTTCTAGATTCGAGTATGGAGCCAAGGGGGGAAAAACCCGCTTAGCCCGGCGCCAGCGGCGACGGGCAGAATTCCCTCCCACCGAAAGCGGGCCATCGGATAGAATGCTTGTTCAACGAAATACCGCATCCGAGGAGTATTTATCGTGTCTGAAGGCAGCAGTCGCGGAGAACTGATCGACAAGGTGATCAAGATCAAGCGGTGCGCCGCGGTGGTCAAGGGTGGCCGCCGCTTCAGCTTCGCCGCCATGGTCGTGGTGGGCAACGGCAAGGGCAAAGTCGGCTGGGGCTACGGCAAGGCCAACGAAGTTCCGCCCAGCGTGGAAAAAGCCGTTAAGGACGGTTCGCGCAGCATGATCGAAATCGCGCTTGCCGAAGGCACCATTCCGCACCAGATCGAGGGACGCTACGGCGCGGCCCGGGTGGTGTTGGTTCCGGCCGCCCCGGGCACCGGCGTGATCGCCGGCAACGCGGTGCGCGCCGTGTGCGAAGCGGCCGGCATTCACAACATTCTGACGAAAAGTTTCGGCTCCAATAATCCCACCAACCTGGTCAAGGCCTCGATCGAGGCGCTCA
>JBBDNV010000116.1:0-19096 GCA_040877415.1 Pirellulales bacterium | reverse complement strand
GTATTAACAACTCAGGACACTAGCAGGCCGTTGAAAAATGGGACTGGCTCCGAGCCGTTTACGGTATGTCCCGGGAATAAAAGGTGATCGCGAGGTGCCTGTCCCAATTTTTCAACACGCTGTCTAGCTGGTGCACGGTGCATAAAGATTTGCGCCGACGCCAAGTGGGCCGCCATGCGCGGCGGGGCCTCCTTCGCGATTCCGCACGTTCGGCGTTGGGGTGCTAGAACTGACCGCCACCCCCGCCAACCGGCGCCTGTCCGGGCGCCGTGCCGCCAGCTCCGCCGCCGCCTGTCGTGTCGCTCGATCCGGTGATCAAGTTGAACGTCGTCACGCTGCTGACGCCGCTGAACAGCGGAATCGGCGTAATGCGCACGTAGCGGCGGTCGGCCGAAACCACGCCCGTAACCGACAAACTCGTGCCGGCGGGCAGCACCGTGATCTGCGGCTGGTATCCGACGGCCTGATTGATAAAGGGCACGCCCACGAGACCCTGTCGCGCGACTCCCAGCCCGGCGTTGCCGCCTTGCGCCGAATTCGCGATTTGATTGACTTGCTGCGCGAGTATGGCCTGATTGACGGCCAACTGTCCGGCCGCGGCGTTGGCCAACTGATGCTCGGCCAGCGGCTCTTGTCGGCGGCCCGCGGGCAGATCGAACACCAGCAGGGCATCCTGTTCGCCCAACGGGATCTGCTCGCGCATGTGCTTTTGGTTGGGCGCGCCGTAATGAGCGAACACGTCGACCGTCACTTTTCCGGCGGTAATTTTCCCCCACACGCGGCGCATCAGCACGCGGTAGGTTCCGCTGAACGCCTGGGGACACTCGTACGTCTCGGTCGTGCCCTCGCCGGTGCCGCGGCCATCCTGGGAGCTGCTGTCGCCCAGCAGCACCCCGCCGCCGCTGGTGCGCGGATTGCGAAACGCGCAAATCGCGCCCGAGGGTTCCTCGATCATGATGTCGACGTCGGCGTCGCCGGTCCAGGTGACCTTGACGATGCAATCGCGGATTCGGGCCTTGTCGATTTCAGCCTGGAGCCGGGCTGCCTCCTCGGTTCGATTTTCGGTTTTAAGCTGCTCGACGGCGGCCGCGGCGGCGTGCCTGGCCCGCTCGACGATCGCGCTTTTTTCCTTCGGCCAGGCCTGTTGGAGGATTCCCAAGCTCGACCACCTGATGCCCTCCAAGTCACGCAACCGCTCGCCGAGTTGCAAGCCGTACAGGTACGGCTCCGGCCGCAACGGTTCCACGAGCGCCACCTGGCGGAAAACCGCCAGCGCCCGCGATTCCAGGCCCGAGCGGGCCATGTACTGCGCCACGTACATCAACTCGTCGGTGCTCGCGCCAAAATCGACGCCCGACATGAGCGCCCGCTCGATTTGGGCCTTCGAGCTGCCGGCCGCCTGCATCGCCAGCCCCATGGCCTCGTACATCCACGGCTGCGGATACCCGCCGCGCAGCGCGGCCGAGATCATGCCAATCAGGTCGGCGAACTTGCGGGCGTGCATCAGTTGCCGAGCCGTTTCACGAATCGATTCCGGCGCCACGTCCTGGTGCGCGGCGAAGTACTCGCTCCACGCCATTTCGGGGTCGGCGCCGGCGGGAATCACCAGCTCAATGGCCGCCGCATTTTTGGTCCCCTGGCCAGCGGCAACTGGCCGAGCCCCTTCTGTCGTCCGCCGGACCGCGGGTTTGCCCGCCGGCCGCGCCGGTGCGTTGCCTTTAGCCGCGGCGGACTTGCTCTTCGGGGTCAGCTTCAGATCGTCGGGTACAGCAAAGGCCTGAAAAAGGGGCACGGCAGCGACGGGCGCATCGGGAACACTGAACATGCCTCCACCCATGCCTCCTCCCATTCCACCCATGCCTCCACCCATGCCACCCATCATTCCACCGCCCATTCCTCCTCCCATGCCTCCTCCCATTCCTCCACCCATGCCTCCCATTCCTCCCCCCATTCCTCCCATCATTCCGCCACCCATCATTCCACCCATCGATTGCACGGGAATGACGAGGTCGGCCACCGGATAGGCTTTGGTCACAAGCGCCGATTCGGCCTGCTCCGGCGTCGTGATCAACAACACTTCGTCACGAATGATGTAGGTCAGATCCATGTCGCGCAACAGCAGCCGCAGCCCGGATTTCAGCGAAATGCCGTTGACGTTGCGGGTCACCGGCGTGTCGGTGCCGATCGTCGCGTCTTCCAGCGATTTGTTGTCAAGTTGGATTTCGATCTGGTGATAGTCCTTGAGGTAATCAACGGCGTCTTGCAGGGGCGTCTCGACGAACTCCATTTTCGTCGTCTCCTCAAGAGCGTCGCGAATCTTTTGCTCGATCGGCGTGACGGTCTTGAGATCCGTCGAGGCGTATCGCCTGCGGCGAACCGTCAGGTCGTACCAGACGTCGGCCGGCGGATACACGACCGGCTGATCATCCGGAAACGGCATGTGCGACACTTCCACCGTGCCCAGCGTGTCGACGACGGCTTTCGCCCGAGCCATCCGCAAGGCCAGATCGGCCTGCCACGCGCCGGTCATGTGCGCCGTCATGCCGGCCGACGTGGTGACGGGCAGGTCGGGGGCGATGCGGGCCATTTCTATTTCGCCGATCTCGTCGGCGGCGATGTAACGACCTTCGGCCATCAGCGAATTAAACCGCTCCATCAACTGCGTGATCTTCTCTTGATCGCGCTCGAGCGCCCCGGCAATCAGCAGCCGATCCCGGGCCGCGGCCTGGGCCTCCAGGTGCTGTTGATCGCGAATGTCCTTGTCGGCCCCGCGACGGGCCGCTTCGCGCAACGCGGCTTCCAGTTGTCCACGCAATTGAGCCCGCACTTCGGCCTTCAGCTCCGGCGATTGGACCACGCGCTCCAACGTCAGCTTGAGAGACTGCTCGACGCTTGCCGGGTCGCTGCCCATGCGGGCCCGCGCTTCGCGCAGCTCGTTGTCGACCTGCGTGCGCACCATGTCGGTGACCAGCCGGTTGTGCTGCTCGACGTCGGCCAACAGCCGGCCTTCGCCGTCATTGATTTCGTCAACCGGGGGTGGAATCGGGGCGGCCGCGCCGGCCGGCGCTGGCGGCGCCGCGGGCTCGACCGCTTCGGCCGGCGTCGTGGCCGGCGTCGTCGTCGGCTCCGGCGGGGCGGCTTGCTCGCTTGAAAACCGCTTGACTTCCAGTTTTTCCTCGGACCCAGCGGCAACGGTTCCCGCCGCGCGCATCTTGGTCAACTGCTTTTTCACCCCCAGCGACGATTCGTCGTTGGGGTCACGGCGCAGCGCTTCGTTGGCCAACCGCTCGGCCGTTTCCAGGTTCCCGGAAACCAGCGCCTGTCGGCTCAACTTGCCCAATAGCTCGGTTCCCTGGTCCAGAATTCGCCGCGCTTCCTTCAAGCCGGCACTGCCCAGCGTGATCAGTCGCAGCCCGCCGTCGCTTCGCGAACTCTCGACCAGCACCGGCAGGAAGGCGAAATCAGGATTCGATGGGCCGGCGGTCACCGTCCAGCGAAACGTCTGCGAGCGATTGCCCACTTGCGCCGTCATCGCCACTTCGAGCTCGCCGGCCAGTTTGCCCGCGGCCCCTTTGCCCAGCACGATCGTATCGCGATCGGTGCGCAAGGGCGGCAGGCGGCTCGGGTAGACGTCGACAAACGCCTCCGGCCAGGTCACCTTCGCGGGCCACAGCACCGTCCCGCGCACGGCGCCGGCCAGAAACGCTCCGGCCTGCTTCGCGCTTATGTTCTCGCCGTCGATCGCCAGCATGCCGCCGGTGGCGTTGGCCAAAGAAGCCAACAACGCGCCGTCGACCCGCGTGCCGATCGCGTAGCTCGACATGGCAATCCTCGCGCGCACCAAGGCATCGACCAACTCGCCATACTGTTCGGCGACCATGAAATGGGCCGTGCTCATGCCGTCGCCGATGTAGACCAGCACGCGCGGATTTTTGCTCTTGGCGTCGAAACCGGCGGCAGCCGCCAAAAGGGCCGCGGGCATGTCGGTTGCGCCCAGCGGCACGCGCCGCTTCAAGGCGATCACCGCGCGACGCGTTTCGTCGCTTTTGGGAGCCGCGAAACCGGCCGACAGCGGCACGGCTTCCAAGTCGACCGCCAGCAGACGAACGCGGTCGCCCGGGTGCAGGCCGTCGAAGAGCACCCCGAGCGCATCGAGGGCCATTTTGCGATACTCGCCCGTTTGGCTGGCCGACGTATCGAACAGGATCATCACGTCGCGCGGACCCGCCTGCGAGACCGCCGCATTGGGTGATAGACTCAGCGCGAAATAAGGCGTTCCGTCGGTCGTGACGAACGCATCGACGCGCGGATCAGAAACGACCGTGTCGGCCGCGGCCAGACGCCCAGCCAACGCCCCTACAACAAGAATTGCGGCCGCGACAATACAACAAGAGGGCTTAGACATCGACGTGTCTCCACTCGTTAAGTGCCGGCGGCTTCGCGACGTCGTGTTCCGTAGCGACGGCGAATGCGCGCGGATTGACTTGCCAGAAAGAGCGGCATGGAATTCCCCTGCCCGAACGCCTATTCTATTCAACTGACAGGGTTTACGCTAGAAAAATCGGAATAAAACGGGGTCTGCGCGGCGGTCCGCTGCGCGCGGCTGGGGGCGGCCTGCGAGGTCCAAAGGCCGAAAAAGGCCGGGAAACGGGCCACTCGGTGCCCGGGGGGGTCGGTAGCAGGCGCAAGTCGCTTGGTTCGGACGCCTTTTTTGAAATTGACCATCCTCGCGCCCAGCCGAGGCTAATTCTTTCGGTGTTTTAGTTCTTCTGGTCTCGAAGCCCGTAATTGCTTATTTTCTTGTTCCCGGCCGGCCGCCCGTCGGCCTCGCTTCTCCAGTCAGGTTGCAACGTCGCCATGAAAAAGATCATCGCCTTATGCCTCGTTTCAGCCCTCGGCGGAGCCGTGCTCGCAGAAACCTGGCGAACCACGCTGGGCCCTCGCCCAGTCGCTGCGCAGGAGCCGCTCGAATCTCGGCCCCCCTCGGCCAGAAAATCGCCCGCGGACAGCTCGCCGGCCCCGGGCCGCTCCGCCACCCGGCTGCCCAATCCGCGCATCGCCCCGGCCGACGAATCGTTGACGCCTGAGGAGCTGGTCAATATTTCGGTCTACGAAAAGGTGAATCGCAGCGTCGTCAATATCCGGACCGAGACGCTGCGCAACGGCGCCTTTTTCTTTCTGGAAGTCGAAGTTCCCGGCGAGGGCGCCGGCTCCGGCTCGGTTCTGGACACGCGCGGACACATTCTCACCAACTACCACGTGATCGAGAACGCGCGGTTGATCGAGGTCGCGCTCTTTGACGGCAAGAACTACGACGCGCGGATCGTCGGCAAGGACGAATCGACCGACATCGCGGTCTTGAAGATCAACGCCCCGGCCGAATCGCTGTTTCCGGTCGAGCTGGGCGACTCGACGAGGCTGCGCGTCGGGCAGCGCGTGTACGCCATCGGCAACCCGTTCGGCTTCGAACGCACGCTTTCGACGGGCATCATATCCAGCCTGAATCGCACGCTTCCCTCGCGGAATCATCGCCTGATCAAGTCGATCATTCAGATTGACGCGGCGATCAATCCGGGCAACTCGGGCGGGCCGCTGCTGGACAGCCACGGCCGGCTGATCGGCATGAACACGGCCATCGCCAGCCCCACCGGCCAAAGCGCCGGCGTGGGCTTTGCCATTCCGGTGGCCAACATCACGCGCGTCGTCCCGCCGTTGATCGAAACGGGCCGCGTCGTCCGGCCCGACGCCGGCATTACGCACGTGTATCCGACGGAGCGCGGGCTGTTGATCGCCGCCATGACGCCGGGGGGCCCGGCCGAAAAAGCCGGCCTGCGGGGCTTCCAAATCGCCAAACAGCGGCGCCGGCAGGGACCGTTTACCTACGAAACGCGTTCGGTCGATCGCAGCGCGGCCGACCTGATCGTGGCGGTCGACGGCGAGCTGATCGCCAGCCCCCAGGAGTTCCTCTCGCTGATCGAATCCAAAGAGGCCGGCGACGAAGTAACGATCACCGTGGTCCGCGGCGGCCGCGAAGTGAACGTGCCGGTGCGCCTGTCGGCCGACGACTCGTAAACGCGCGCGGGCGCGGAAGGGGCGACTTGTCCTGGGAAAGTCTCTGTTTCAGGGGCTTGCCACGCGGAATCCGATGTTGTTGTTCTCGTTCGTCGGATTGTTGTTGTTCCGGTTCGAGGACTGCAGGTTGTACGAGTTGTTGTTCCACGAACCGCCGCGCAGACTGCCGAAAGACGCCCGCCGGCCAGCCGCGAAGCGGCGTGCGTCAACAGGACTTGCCGTTGGTCGATCGTCGTCCCGCCGGCCAGCCGCGAAGCGGCGCTTCGCCAATAGATTTCCAGGGGCTAGCCGCCCCTGGCTATTGACGCGTCGCCCCGTGGGGGCTCGTGCCCGAGCGGCGCGAGCTTTAGACCATCGCCGGCACCGTCTGCTCTTTGACAATTTGGCGAGCCGCGGCGTAGCGGGCTGGGGGCTTCAGCGCTTCGGCCGCCAGCGGCACGCAGTTAGGCCGAGCAGGCCCACGATGGTTAGCACGAGGGACGAGGGCTCGGGGACGATTTCGACTAGCGCGCTTGTGGCAGACCCGCCGATCGAATCGAGGTTCGCGTTGTCATTCCATTTGAATTCGAAGTCGCCGCCACCGAAATTGTAGTAATGCACCCAATCTTCAATGCCGCCGAAGTCGTTTGGTTCGCCTGGTGCCCATTTGGTATAGGTAACGGGCTCCCCGCTGTACCACTCGAATTGGCCCTCTTGCGCGACATCATTGAGTCCGATCCACAGATAGAACTGGTGGAACGTCGTCAGGGCCCAGGCATCTTCCGCGGCATCATTTATCGTGGCAAGGTGGCCGCCCATGGTGAGCGCGAAAGTTTCGGCATCGGTTGCCGTGATCCCTGAGAATCCATCGTCGGCGACCAGCGCATGATAGGTGTGAAGATTCGCGGGATTGACAGCAGATTGAATAATGGTCGCCGAATAGGCGTAATCGCCAATCGTCAACATCGCGACACAAGGCGTCAAAACAAGCCACCTACGCTGTACCATCTTCATGTTGTACTCCAATCAGTTTTTGCAGGATTGGGAAGACTAACCACGCTTCTCGATGGAACAAGCCGCCACAGCGCGCGCTTCGCCGTCGAGATCGCTTACAGCAAGAGGCGTGGGAGCGCGGGAGCACGAAAAGATTCGTCAATTGCCGAGGGCGGGGCTGCCCAGTCGGCTATTACGTCGCGCTCGAACTAAGAGACTTGAGGCATCAGCGGCCTTCCACGCCCAAGGTCAATGTCTACTCGACATTTCCGATTCGGTATCCCTGCGGAGTCCTGCCCATGTGGGCCGACCAGTCCGGTGGGCTACGGCTATGAGTCTGGCGGGGATTTCGAGTGAAGTCAAGCGATTTTATGCCCCCCCGAGAATTCCTAAAATTCTGGAAAATCTATTCTCGGACCGGAGGCCGAGGGCTGCGAGATGTGTCGTCAATTTGCGCCGGTCGGCGACGAGCGGTTTCCCAAGCCCATCACCCGAGGGTGTGAACGGTTACTTTTAGGGCCCCAGCGTGATGCGGCCAATCGCCCACACGCCGAGCAGCACGACCAGCGTAATCACCAGCACGCCCAGAAAAGACACGAACATCGTCATCATCGATCCGCGACCTGGAATCTTTCACCCCGCCCTGTTGAGCGCGTCACCCTTCGCGCGCCCGGCGGCGCGCCATCTTTGGGTTCGATTTCAACGACAACGTCGAAGCCTGTCAACGCCAAAGTTGGCTAGCCGGTATGTCAAAAATTGTCAATATTTGACAACCGTGGAATGCCTCAATTCTACGCCGTTTCCTGCTCTTCCAGCCCGAGCTCTTCGATCATGAGCTCGCGGATTTTGAACTTCTGAATCTTGCCGGTCACGGTCTGGGGAAAACTTTCCACGAACTTGACGTGCCGCGGCACCTTGAAGTGGGCCAGGCTGGCGCGGCAGAATCCGCGGATTTCGTCTTCGTTGGCCGTGCAGCCGGCTTTCAGCTT
The DNA here is from genome assembly GCA_040877415.1 of Pirellulales bacterium. Classification (GTDB taxonomy): domain Bacteria; phylum Planctomycetota; class Planctomycetia; order Pirellulales; family PALSA-1355; genus JBBDNV01. The sequence goes on along the minus strand of JBBDNV010000116.1, from coordinate 11,063 downwards.
GATCCACGCGCACAGCTCCTCGCCGTACTTCTTGTCGGGCACGCCCACCACGGCCGATTGTTCGACCGCCGGATGAGCGAACAGAAACTCTTCGATCTCGCGCGGATAAATGTTCTCGCCGCCGCGAATGACCATGTCCTTGATGCGGCCGGTGATGCGGTAATAGCCGTTCGAGAGCCGCATGGCCAGGTCGCCCGAGTGCAGCCAGCCGTCGGCGTCGATGGCCGCGTTGGTCGCCTCGGGATTCTTGTAATAGCCGATCATGATGCCGTGCCCGCGGCCGCACAGTTCGCCCTGCTCGTTGTCGGAGAGCGTGTTGCCGGTGGCCGGATCGATGATTTTCGCCTCCACGCCGGGCAGCAGCCGGCCAACGGTCTCGACGCGCAGCTCGAGCGGATCGGTGGTGCGGCTTTGCGTGATAATGGGCGAGGCCTCGGTCAGCCCATAGCCGATCGTCACCTCGCGCGCGCCCAGCACGTCGATCACCTGCCGCATGACTTCGATCGGACACGGGGCTCCGGCCATGACTCCGGTGCGCAGCGAGCTCAGGTCGCGCTCGGATAGCGACGGGTGCTGCAACTGCGCGATGAACATCGTCGGCACGCCGTACAGTGCCGTGGCGCGTTCCTTTTCGATCGCCGCGAGCGTGGCTTCGGCGTCGAAGCTTTCGGCCGGAATCACCATCGCCGACCCGTGCACGACCGCACAGAGGGTCCCCAGCACGCAACCGAAGCAGTGATAAAAAGGCACGGGAATGCAAATCCGATCGTCGGCCTCTAGCGCCTGGCACATCCCGGTGTAGTAGCCGTTGAGCAGCAGATTGCGATGGCTGAGCGTGGCGGCCTTGGGGAAGCCGGTCGTCCCGGACGTGTACTGGATGTTGATCGGCTGCCCGGGATCGAGCGCGCCGGCAACGTCCTCGAGTTGCGCATCGCTCACCGCCGCGGCCCGCCCGAGCATGTCGTTCCAGGTGATGCAGCCGTTTGGGACATCGTCTTCGAGCGCCACGACCCAGCGCAGCCGGGGAAACTCTTTCGCGCTTAGCTTGCCCGGCTCCGCGGCGGCCAGCTCCGGGCAGACTTCGCGAAGCATCGCGAAATAGTCCGACGTCTTGAACTTCGACACCAGAAACAGCGCCACCGAATCGCTCTGGTTCAAGACGTACTTCAGCTCGAACGGACGGTAGGCCGGATTGATATTCACGAGCACGGCTCCCATCCGGGCGGCCGCAAACTGCAAGATGACCCACTCGGGCACGTTGGTGGCCCAGATGGCCACGTGCTCGCCGGTCTTGATGCCCAGGGCCAGCAGACCCCGCGCGGCCTGGTCGACCTGCTTGTCGAAGTCTCGATAGCTCGTGCGCAGCCCGAGGGCCGGAAATGCCAGCGCATCGTGTTTCGGGTGCCGCCCGGCGGTCTCGCGCAGCACTTGCCCGATGGTCTTGCCTTCCACCCAGGGCGTGGCGTTCTCGTCGATTTTGGGACGTCGTTTCGTGGTGGTCATGATGGTCTGGTTCCTCAATCTACACGCGGCTACTCGCGAAGCGGTTGAGACAGTGCCACCGCACAAGGTACGAAGATCATCAGCGGCAGCCAAGCGGCCAGCGACGGTTCGAGCCAATAACTGGCGCCCAGGTACCTGCAGCTCAAGACGACCAGCATAAATGCCACGACCAGCGCCAGGCACATCCCGATGGCCAGAAACACGTTGCGATTCGAGCGCGACAGCACGAGCGGCAGGCCGAGAAACACGAGCGTCATGTCCAAAATCGGCTGGACCATCCGCGCGTGAATGGCCATCCGTTCGCCGGCCCCGTAGTCGAGGCTGCGGTTGCGCAGTCCGCGGATCAATTCCAGCGTGCTTGACAACTGCCGCCAATTGCTGTCGGCCGAGAGGTATTCGAAGCTGACGTCGCTCGCCACGAAGCACTCTCCCGGCTTGAGCCACGCGTAATCCTTGGGCGTCAACACGACCGGCGACCCGTCGAGGGGCAGCGATTTTTCGCCGTCGAGCCCGGCGGGCTGCGTAACCCCGCTCAGCAAGTAACCGCCCGGACGGTCGGCCTCGGACGGCCGATAAAACGCGTTCTCGGCGATCAACCGCGGTCCATAGCGGTCCAGTCCGGCGGGCAATTGAAAATCGGGCTTGTGAATCCGCTTTTCGTTGGCGAACGTCTGCGACGAGGATCGCAAAAGCACGCCGGTCTGGAAATCGTAACGCGGCACCAGCAGCTTGCCCCGGCTGCCGCCCAGGTCCTGCGCGTTGTGGCTGAGGTTTTCGCGAACGGCCGGAATCATGAATTCGCGGTTTGCCACGTTGAGCGCAATAATGACCAGCATGGCCGCGATCAGCGGCTTGATGACCCGGGACTTGGGAATTCCGGCCGCTTCCAGCGCGGTCAGCTCGTTATGGCGCTGGATCCAGGTGACCGTGAACATGGCGGCGATCAGCGTCACTACGGCGCTCGTGGTGTCGAAGAACGAGATGGCCCGATACGCATAGTATTCTCCCATCACCGCCAGCAAGCTGCCCCGGCCGCGCGAATGGGTGATGAATTCCTCCAGGTTGTTGAAGGCGTCGATGACGATGAACAGCCCGGTAAGACTGCCAAAGCAAATCAAGAACGTCTGCAGAAACTGCCGCAGCAGATAGCGATCGATGATCAGCAATCGCGCCAATCCGCCGCCTCGCGCCGATACTTGCCGGTTTTCCACGAATCGGGACCTCCGCTGTCCGCCGCCAAGAGACACACTCTATCGCGCGCGGCGAATCGCCCGCGCCAGAGCCTCCACGCCGCGGCGGATATTCTCGCCGCTTTGCACGCCGAAGCTCAATCGAATTCGATCTTTGCGGCCGGTTTCCCCCTCGGCCGGATAACAGTATTCGCCGGGCACGTACAACACGCCCTCATCGAGCGCGTGCTCGATCAAAAAATGCGAGGGGAACGATATTTAAGTTATTGCGTGGAGTCAAGATCGGTCAATCCGGGTGCATCCGTTGGGCCGCCCTATCCAGACGTCCGGCAAATCAGCGTCGAGCGGCGAACTCACCGGATTTTAACGAAAAATTCTTGATTGGGACTTCAAACGACCGCTCGTCGTCGCTAAAATCAATCCACGGCTGCGGTTTGCGCGGGCCCTATCGCGCGCAGGCCGCGACACACTTCCTCGCGAGGTCGCTACTGGACCTGGAGCGCGTCGATCGCGCCTTCTGACGCCCTCTTGACGGGCGCTCGTGGTGCGCACCCTGTTTGCCCCTGTGCTTCCAAGCATTTTGGCTGCACTTCTCCCCGGCGCGCAGGGCAAGCATCGATCCGCGTACACGCTGATTTTACCCCCTTTGATGGCTCTTCGACCTACGACGGTCAGGACGGCCTGTTGGGATTTCATGATAGAACGCACTTTCCGTAATTGGCTACGCTGGGCCCGAAACGGCCGCTCGCCGAAGCCGCGCGCGGCGCCGTCGCGGCGGCGCCTCGGATGCTATCGTCCGGCGGTCGACCAGCTCGAAGATCGGCGGATGTTGAGCGTCTCGGCCCCCGGCGACGAAACGGCGCTCGTGGCTGCGCCGCTTGAGAGCGTCGCCACGGCGGTGATCGGGCGGCACGTGTTCTACAACAATTCGCGATTCGACGGCGGCAATCCGGCACCCACCCCGTCCGACGACGCGGCGATTGCCGTCGACAAGCAGGCGCTGCTTCCCGGCCAGACGGCCACGTTTGCCAATTACACCAGCTACGCCTCCGGCGTCAACGGTCTGATGATCGACATCCGTGAGCCAGCGGGAGTGCCCACGGTTTCGGATTTCCTGTTCCGCGTCGGCAACAACAACAACCAGGAAAGTTGGGCCCTAGCGCCCGCGCCGGCGGGCTATAGCGTTCGGTCCGGCGGCGGCCTGGACGGTTCCACGCGGATCACGATCACCTGGCCCGACGGCTTGATCAAGAACGAGTGGCTGCAAGTCACCGTACGCGCCACCCCCAACACCGGGCTCGCCGAGCGGGACGTTTCCTATTTCGGCAGCGCGGTCGGAGAGACGGGCAACGTCGCCACCAACGCGATCACCAACGCGTCCGACCGGGTGCTGACCCGGTTGCATCCGCACGGACTGACCAACCCGGCGCCCATTACGTCGGCGTACGACTTCGACCGGGACGCGCTCGTGAACCAGGCGGACGAGATCATTGCTCGATCAGCCTACAACGGCCAGGGGGGAATCCTGCGGTTGATCACCGCGAGTCACCAACTCGGCCCTGACGACGCCCCCGTCGACGCCAGTCCCGCCTCCGCACCCTCGGCCGGCGCGCCCGCGTTCGTCGATTTCGTCAGTGCCGACGTGGTGGGGCGGTCGGTCTTTTACAACCACTCCCAGTTTGACGGCACCAATCCAACGGCCAACGCCGCGGACGACGCGGCGATCGCTCTGGACAAGCGGGCGCTGCTGCCCGGCCAGACCGCCACGATGGCTAACTACACCAGCTATAGCCGGGGGCTCAACGGCATCCTGGTCGACATCGACGGATTGAGCGGCACGCCGACGCCCGACGATTTCGAATTTCGCACGGGCAATTCGGCCGATCCAAGCACTTGGACGGCCGCGCCCGAGCCGCTGCTGATCGCCGTGCGCCACGCCGCGGGCGTGGGCGGCTCGGACCGCGTGACGATCACCTGGCCCGATAACGCTCTCGAAAACACCTGGCTGCAAGTCACCGTCAAGGCCTCGCCCAACACGGGGCTCAAGCGGCCCGACGTCTTTTATTTCGGCAATCTGATTGGTGACTCGGGCGCCAACTCGGCGCAACCGGTCGTCAACGCGACGGACCGGCTCGCCGCGCGCAACGGCCCCCATTCGCTGGCCAACCCCGCCTCGATCACCAGTGTCGTCGACTACAACCGCGATTCGCTGGTGAACATGGCCGACGAATTAATCGCGTTGCTCCACGTGGGCATGCCGGTCTTTCGATGGCTCGCCGCGCCGCCGGCCGAAACGGTGCTCGAGCCCACGCGGCCCGGGGCCGATTTCGTCCATTGGGGAGACGGCGGCTATTATTCCGCCTACGCTCCGACCCTGATAAGGGCCGTCGACGGCACGCTGTTGTTCTTCAGTGAAGGCCGCTGGGGCGGCAGCAATGACGCGACAAGCTTCGCCATCGTGATGCGCCGAAGTTTCGACAACGGCGTAAGCTGGACTCCCCTCACGGCGATTTTCAGCGTGCCAAGCGGCACCGTGGACGTCGGCGTTCCCACGGCCGTCGTCGATGAGCAAACCGGCGAGCTGTTCGTGCTTTTCACCAAGGACAATGACCTGGTGTTCGTCATGTCGAGCACCGACAGCGGACTGTCGTGGTCGATCCCGCGCGACGTCACCCTGGACGTGAAAGTCACCGCCCAAGGAAACCCCAACCCCGCGGCGTTTCCCGACGAGCCCTGGGGTTGGTATGCCGTGGGAACCGGGCACGGCATCCAGCTCCAAAACGGCCCCCGTGCCGGCCGGCTTTTGATCACGGCCGATCATCGTCTTTCGGGCGACCTCAGCGGCACCTCCTGGTCGCACGTCATCTATTCCGACGATCACGGCCAGACCTGGCACCTGGGCGGCGGGCTCGATCAGACCAATCCGGTCAATGACTATTCGAACGAAAACACGCTCGCCGAGGGGAGCGACGGCTCGATTTACATGAGCATTCGCATCAACAACCGGCCGGTGCGCGGCAGCTCGCGAAGCTTCGACGGCGGCATGACCTGGAGCAACATGCAGGAAGAAGCCAGCCTGATAACTTCTCCCGTGCACGCCTCGCTGCTTCGCGTCAATGAGAACACCGTGCTGTTCTCCGCGCCCGACGCGACCGACGCCGGGCATCTGCACGACGGCACGCGCCAGAAGATGACCATCTGGGTCAGCCACGACAACATGGCCACTTGGGTCAAGGGCAACTCGGTCTTCTATGGCTACGCCTCGTATTCTGACATGGTTTTGGTCTCTCCCGACACGGTCCTGCTGGTCTTCAATGGCGGCCGCGACAATTTGGACTGGGTCAAGCACGTGTACCTCATGCGCTTCAACTTGAGGTGGCTCGAGACTCCCGACGATTATCAATTCATCTGGCACTTCAACGAAAAAGAACCCGGCCGGTTGACCGAACTGGGCGGCCCTTCGATCTTCGATCGTTCGTTGTGGGACAACCGCGCCGTGCCGCGGGCCGATTCGGCCGCCGAAGCGCCGCGGTACGTCGCCGCGCCCGACGGCCACACCGCGCTGCGCCTCACCTCCGGTTCCGACCACGTGATGCTCACGCCGCTGCGGACCAGGGCCCTGCAATTCGAGGCCACCGAAAGCTTCACCGTCGAAGCGACGATTCGCACCTCCGACTCCTCGGGGATCATCATCGGCTCACGAGACGGCGCAGCGGGCTGGACGCTCGAGCTCGTGGACGGGCGCGTCCGATTCAAAGTCGACGACCTGCTGCTTCCTTCCGCCGTCACAAGCGCTCAATCGATCGACGACGGCAACTGGCATCGCATCACGGCCCTGCGGAATGCCGCGACGCACCAGCTCACCTTGATCATCGACGGCGCCGACTTTTCCGGCGGCCCGGACAACACGATGCTGCGCCTGTGGGCGGACGAACCGGTGTTGCTCGGCGCGGCCGCCAGCGGCAGCCAGCAGTTGGCCTTTGACATCGACGTGTTGCGCGTCACGCGGCGGGCCCTATTGCCCGGCGAGTGGTTGCCGGCCGGCTTCGCCGAGCCGCCGCGCGACCCGGCGCCGGACTACGGAAGCGACGCGCCGAACACGATCGGGGGCCTGGAATTCTGGCTGCCGGCCTACGACCCCGCGCATTACTTCGCCGACTTTAACTTCGCGGATCCGTTGCCCGCGACGCCGGCCGCCGGCACGGCCGTCCACTCGGCGATCGACGCCTCGACCAACCGATTCCATGCCAAGGTTGCCTTCGATACGCGCCAGGTCTTGTATGCAGTCGATCCCGAGGTCGGTCCCAGTTGGCGCTACGACACGGCTGGGCCGAGCCTCGGCCACCCGTGGATCGTCGACAACTCGAGCGGCGCGAGCCCGAACAACTTCGATTTCGTCCAAAACACCGGCGTGTTTACGATTTCGACGTTTGTCAAGGCGGGCGCGAGCTCCGCGCCCATGACGCTGTTCGACAACACCGCCGGGACCCTGGCCAACGGCGGCTTTTCTCTTACCATCAACGAAGACGGGTCCTTGGGCCTGTATATCGTCGGGCCGAATTCGACCCTGCGGCTCAACGACACTTCGGCGCCCGGCCTCATTGCGCGCGACGTGTGGTATCACGTGGCGGCGGTCGGCAACGGGCCGGGCCGAGGAGTCACCTATTACGTGACGCCGGTATCCAATTCCACCGTCACCGCGTACGGCTTCGGTTCCGGCGTCTCCGGCCCCAACGTTGTCAGTCCGTCCGTCCACAATCTGTACATCGGCAGTCGGGCTGATCCGTACCGGAACGGGTTCAATGGTCAAATGGTCGATCAGGCCCTTTACAACCGCGCGCTCAGCGCGGCCGAGATCCAGTTGTTGTTCGATTACACTAGGCAGGATTGATTCGTCCCGCGCACAAGACGCGCGAGGGGAAAACTAAATGGCCAAGGGCGCCGGTGGGCAAGCTGCGTCACCGCCGGATGTTGGTCCGCGGCACGGGCGGGCGCGCCGGTGGCTGGGCCTTGGGCTCGACCTGGTCTTCCCCCCGGTTTGTGCGTGCTGTCGCGACGCGGTCGAACCCGGTTCATTCGCGCCGGTGTGCGCGGCGTGTCGCGCGGCGCTGGTTGACGCGCGGCCCGGTTGTCCGCGCTGCGGCGCGTCGATTCCGCCGGGCGGCGACCCCCAAAAGTGCGCGCGGTGCCGCGACAAGCGGTTTCACTTTGACCGCGTGTCGCGGCTGGGCGTTTACCAGGGCGCGCTGCGCAGCGCGGTGCTGCGCATCAAGCGGTCGCACCAGCGCGCGCTGGCCGTGGCGTTGGCCGAACTCCTGGCCGAATCTGCCGCGGCGCCCTTGGCGGCGCTTGCGCCCGACGTCGTCGTGCCGGTGCCCATGCACTGGACCCGAAAACTGTGGCGCGGCGCCAACAGTCCCGACGCAATCGCCAAGCGGTTGGCCGCCCATCTCGGACTGCCGGCGCGGCCGGATTTGCTCGTGCGTTGCCGCCGGACCGCGCCGCAGGCCAGCCTGTCGCATTCCCGGCGTCGGGCCAACGTCCGCGGGGCATTTCGCGCTCGCCGCGACCCCGATCTCCCCGGCGCCCGCATCCTGCTGGTCGACGACATCATGACCACAGGCGCCACGGTCGACGAAGCCGCCAAAATCTTGTCCAAATCCGGGGCCCGTGTCGTGGCCGTCGCCGTGTTGGCCCGGGCGGAAGGGCTCGCCTGAGCGGCCTCGCAGCCGCGTCCCCCAAAAAACGGCCGCCGGGCCGCGACGCGATTCGCCTTGCCGGCGCGCCGGGAATGGCAAGAATAAGTGCAAGCAATTTTGCACCTCGCGCTTCTTCGTTTTCGACCGATTCGTCATGAGCACGCTGCGTCTCCGACTCGGCACCCGCGCCAGTGCCCTGGCCCGTTGGCAGGCACACTGGGTGGCCGCGCAGTTGACCTCCCGCGGCATTGACGTCGAACTTGTGCCCGTCACCACTCGCGGCGACGTGCACAAGCGCGACAGAATCGAAAACCTCGGCAGCCCGGGCGTTTTCACCAAGGAGCTCCAGCGGGCGCTCGTGGATCGTCGCATTGACCTGGCGGTGCACAGCCTGAAGGACCTGCCCACCGAAAGCGTCGAAGGCTTGTGCCTGGCCGCCGTGCCCGAGCGCGAAAGCCCCCGCGACGCGCTGGTCAGCCGCGAGGGACTGCGATTCGACCAACTGCCCCCCGGCGCCGCCGTCGGCACGGGCAGTTTGCGGCGGCGCGCCCAACTATTGTACGCGCGAAGCGACTTGCGGTTGCTCGACGTGCGCGGCAACGTGGATACGCGCCTGAAAAAATTGGCCGGCGGCGGGTACGACGCGCTGGTGCTCGCCCAGGCCGGGCTCGTGCGCTTGGGACTCGAAGATCAAATCACCGAAGTTTTCGAGCCCGATCGCATGCTCCCCGCCGTGGGACAGGGAGCGCTGGCGATCGAAGCCCGCGCGGCCGACCGCGAGACCTGCCAAGCGGTCGCGCCGCTCGATCACGGGCCGACGCGCCAGGCGGTCGTCGCCGAACGCGTGCTTTTGGCGAATCTGCGGGGTGGATGCCTGGCGCCGGTCGGGGCCTGGGCCCGACTTCAATCCGACGGACTATTGCGCCTGGACGCCGTCGTGCTCAGCCCCGACGGGCGCCGGCGGCTCGCCGCCTTCGCAGCCGGCCCGATCGATGAGGCGCCGCGGTTGGGCGCCGACGTGGCCGCCCGGCTTATCGCCGACGGCGCGAGCGAACTGATCGCGCAATCGCGCTCGACGCGCTGAACGTCCTGCGGCGAAAAGCAGGCGATTTGCCGTCAGGTCCGCCACATCCGGAAGGGTTTGCCAGATACCCGTGCCGTCCTGGGCCGGGCATGACGAGAGCGTGGCCGTGTCGATCCTTTTTTGTGGCGCGGCACGCTGGGGCGGCCGATTTAGGCTATGTGCGCTTAAGCGATTGCGCGCACGCAAGCGGCAAAGTTTACGCGACGCTGCCGAACTGTGACGGTTCGGCCGGCGGCGCGCCCGGTGTTCACGGACGAGAAAACACCATGGAAATTCGTACCAGTCGATTTGGTTCCGTAGAAATCGCGCCCGGCGACGTCATTCAGTTCCCGACCGGATTGCCCGGTCTCGATGACTGCACGGCGTGGGTGCTGTTGGCCGACTCCCAGAACGACGCCTTAGGATGGCTGCAAAGCACGACGCATCCCGAGGTGGCGCTGGCGGTGGTCAGCCCGCGGCGATTTGTGCCCGACTACCGGTTGCGCGTGACCCGCGGTGAGCTCGGCTCGTTGCTCTCGCAGCTTATCGACGACGTCCACGTGCTGGCGATTGTCGGCAAGAACGATCGTGGGATCACGTTGAACCTCAAGGCGCCGCTGGTGATTCACCTGGGCGAGCGCATTGGGCGGCAGGTGGTTTCCAGCGGCGACCAGTCGGTGCAATACGAGCTTTGCCGCGAGGCGTCGGTTAGGAAAAAGATTGCCTGATAGAGAGAGACACCGGCAGCCAAAGCGCGCCGCAATCGACCGCCGGCCCAGCGCGCGGTTCGAAAGCGTCGCTTTGCTGCCTCAATAACCCGCAAGAAAGACCCAGACGCCTTCGCCCGCGCAGCCCAAGCGCGCAAGCGCGAGGCAGGCCCTCTGGAAAGCGATCGCCACTTTCCGGACAACGCCGACGGTGCCTGCGCAAGGGCGCGGCACCGCCGTAGAAGAAGGAGCATCGATGCTTGTCCTGTCGAGACAGCGCGACGAGAGCATCATGATTGGCGACAACATCGTCATCACGATCGTCGACATTCGCGGCGACAAGGTTCGCTTGGGGATCAACGCGCCGACCGAGATTCCGGTTCACCGCCAGGAAATCTACGAGGCTATTCAGCGCGAAAACCGCCGCGCCACCCGCGTCGAGCCCAAGGACACGCGGGGCTTGGGCACTCCCCCGGCCGGCCGCAAACGGCCCGCGTCCGACCGCTAAATTGTTTAGCCCGGAGCCAGCGGCGACGGGCCCTCCCCACTCTCGTGCCCCCGCCGCGCGCCTCTCCTCAAGGCGCTGCCGCGCTCCTATGATGGGTGCCAGAGGATCACGCGCGCTTGCGCGAGGAGGACCGGTGAGCACGACCAAATGCACGATTCGCGTCGGACACAGCCCCGATCCGGACGACGCCTTCATGTTCCACGCCCTGGCCAATCGAAAAATCGATACCGGGCCGTACGAATTCCGCCACGAACTGGTCGACATCGAAACGCTCAATCGCCGGGCCTTCTCCGGCGAGTTGGAACTAACGGCCGTCAGCCTGCACGGCTATGCCTATCTGACCGACAAGTACCTGCTCTGCCCGTGCGGCGCCAGCATGGGCGACGGCTACGG
>JBBDNV010000115.1:0-19155 GCA_040877415.1 Pirellulales bacterium | reverse complement strand
CGGGTCTCGCCGCGACGTGCTCGGAGCCAGTCCCATTTTTCAACGGCCTGTTAGAGAAGGTGTCGAACGCTGTCGCTACGTAGTCGTCAATAATGGCGCATGCTTCTTGTGCCCGATCCGCCTTCGTCAAAAGAGCGATTAGCTTATCAAGCACGGCTATTCCATTCTGCGAATGGTACTTCGTCAGCTCCTTTTGCTTTGCGAGCACGTCGCGAAATATTCGCACAAGCCTTTCTTGCTCCCCTGATTCTTCCAGAAGCTGTGTGAACCCCTCGACTACGGCATGTTCGAGTTCAGGAAAGAGGAACGACATGCCACGGTTTTGAAAAATCGTAAACAGACGGTCGTATACGGGTCGAGCGCCGGTTCGATCCCTGTCGAAGAGGACGGCCGCGTAACTTGCCATCATGAAAACGGTGATGGGGTGCTCGTCTCCGAATGAGTTCTTCGTGCGCTCATACGCCTCTTTCATGGAGTCGAGATATCCTTTCCAGTTTCCAACGCCTGCTAGCAAGATCGACCGTTGAAATGCGGCGACGGCCAATCCGATTTCGCGCGTGGCCGCGTGTGCAGCGAAAATGTGCGTCGCTTCAGTGACAAGCCGAAACGCTTCTGCCCGCCGACTTAGTGTGCTCTCCACCGTTGATTCACCCTCCCAGAGCATCGCGCCCGCTAATCCCACCAGTGCTTCGCCAATTCTGGGATCGTCCTTCTCAAGGGATTTGCGCCGCGCTGCAAGAACCTCACGCCACAGACGTTCTGCCTCGTCGAGTCGGCGGGCGCTCATACCTAGGACGAGAGCGAGTTGCGCTTTGGCAGTGACGACCGAGCTGTCCTGTTCGCCAAGGGCCGCGACGCGTAACTTCACGTTCTCATTTAGGATGCGTTCGGCCTCACTCATGCGACCCTGAAACATGTACGCAACGCCAAGGTCCTGCAAGGTGTCTGCGATTTGCAGATCGTCGGGAGGCTGGTCACGACGGCGAATGACTAGTGCCTGTTCCAGTAGCTGCGAGGCCTTGTCCATGCTCCCCGTCCCGAGATGCGCGCGGCCGATTGCCGAAATCAATCTGGCTTTCAAAACCGGCTCGTCGTCAAGTCGGCCGGTCAACTGCTCTGCGCCGCTATCGAGGAGCCCACGCGACATTGCATCCAAGTCGCGACTTCCCAAACGTGTGGCGAAGAGCTGATACGGCGTGGGTTTCTGGAACATGTCGATGAGGAACTGCGACACCGAATTTGCAGTTTGTGCTCGTGCTTCAGCGAGGGTGCTTGCTTGACGAGCCCGGCGGAACCCCTCCTCAGCCCGCTCTCGTTCGACCATCGCCTCGCGCGATTGCGCGTTTGCCTCGATGGCAAAATAGCTCGACACCCCGGTGCCGACCAGCAGTAGTAGCAGGACGGCCGCCGCCAGGCTCGCCACGGCGGGCCGCCGCTTGCACCACCGCCAGCCGCGCTCCAACCGGCCGACCGGTCGGGCCACGATGGGCTCGTCACGAAGCCAACGATTCAGGTCGTCGGCCAATTGCCGGGCCGTCTGGTAGCGTCGGGAAGGCTCCTTCTGCAAGCACTTGAGCGTGATCGTCTCTAAGTCGCGCGGAATACGGGCATTCAAGCGACGAGGACGGGGTGGCTCGTCGCGCTCGATCTGCAATAACAGCATTTGGGCCTCGCCGCGAAACGGCAGCTCGCCGGTCAGTAGCTCGAACAGGATTACCCCCAGCGAATAGACGTCGCTGCGGCGATCCGCGTCATGGCCATGACCCATGGCTTGCTCGGGCGACATGTAAGCCGGCGTGCCGAGGATATGGCCATCGACGGTCATCGTGATCTCACCGGCCTCGCGCCGCGCCAGTCCGAAATCGATCACGTGCGGCTGGCCGTCGCCGTCGACCATGATGTTGCCCGGCTTGAGATCGCGGTGTACGACCCCGGCCTGGTGCGCGTGATGCACGGCGTCAGCCACTTTGACGATCAATTCGGCCGATTCGCGAAACGTCAACCGCTGACCAGTTAGCCAGTCCCTGAGGTTAGCGCCTTTGATATAGTCGGTGACGATGTAGACGGTCTCTTCTGCGCGCCCCACCTCGTGCACGCTGACGATGTTCGGGTGTTTCAGTTGCGCCGTGGCCCGAGCGTCGCGCAAAAAAAGCTCGGTCTCGTCGGTGTTGAGCGCGCCTTTGCGGGGAATCTTGATCGCCACGGTGCGATCGAGCTCGGTATCGCGGGCCATCCACACGCTACCGAACTTGCCGATGCCCAGCTCGCGCACCAGCTCGAACTGCGCCAGGTGGCGCGACGTTGTGCGGTGCGTCTCGGTCTTGTCACCGCCGATCAGGCTGAAGCTGCTGCCGCAAGAGGGGCAGTTGATTTCGGCGAACGAGGAGTCGTCGACAAACTCGATCGGGCTGTGACAATGTGGACAACGGACGTGCATGGCGCACCTGCCCTCAATCCATAGTTGCTGGTATCTGGATCAGCCGTTGCAGAAATGATCTTTGTGCGGATAACTCGTCGGATCGCCTGGAGGCAGCCGGTACGCTCGGATTATAGCCAGCCGCGGTCATTTCGTCGATCCGCGGCCTGGCAAGCGGGTTGTGGTATAATCCGAAGCCGTAGCGTCAGCGAATCCTTGCATGCGATTGTTGCCGCGGAGACCGATGGCCATCGACAAGTCAGCGAGTCGCGGTCGGCGCGCCGTTTATCGAAAAACCGAAACCACCAGTCCGGTAATCCAATGACCACAAAATCGTACCAACTGACGGCGCTTTTTTTCCTCTTCGCAGGCAGTGTTGCGGTCGCCGAAGCGCAGACCGACTGGCCGCGCTGGCGCGGGCCGCGGGACAACGGCAGCACCGAAAGCGGAAATTACCCGATCAAGTGGGATGCCGAGAACGTACTCTGGAAAGCGCCGCTGCCGGGCAAAGGTTGCTCAACCCCGATCGTCTGGAACGAGTGCATTTACCTGACGGCGCCCGCGGATGGGAAGGACGCCGTGGTCGCCTTCGACTGGGAGGGAAAGCCGCTGTGGCAGACCACGTTCGGGGCGGAATCGCCCGGCAAGCATCGAAATGGTTCGGGCTGCAACCCGTCGCCCGCGACGGACGGGAAGGGCCTATTCGTTAATTTCAAGAGCGGCACGGTGGCCGCGCTCGAGCTGGACGGCAAGACCCGTTGGCGAACGAATCTCGTCGAGCGTTTCGGTCCGGACACCCTGTTCTGGGACCATGGCACGTCGCCCGTCTTGACGAGCGATTGCGTCGTTTTGGCCCGGATGCACCACGGCGAGTCTTGGCTGGCCGCGTTGGACAAGGCCACCGGCGAGATACGTTGGAAAGTCGCCCGCAACTACGACACGCCCATGGAATGCGATCACGGCTACACCACGCCGGTCGTGATCGAGCATCGCGGCAAGGAGGCGCTGCTGGTGTGGGGTGCCCAACACGTGACGGTCCACGACGCCGCGGACGGCAGCGTTCTTTGGTCTTGCGGGGGCTTCAATCCGGACTCGAATGCCATGTGGCCCGCGATCGCCACTCCGGTGATCGCCGGTGACGTGGCGGTGATTGCTTTTGGGCGCAACGACCGCGGTCAACCGAGGCTGCACGGCATCCAGCTCGGGGGCGATGGCGACGTGACCGCCACGCATCGGATTTGGAGTCGCAAAGACATGGGAACTTTCGCGCCGACGCCCGTCGAATACAAGGGGCGCGTCTACCTGGTGCGCGATCGCGGCGAGGTCGCGTGCGTCAACCCCTCGACGGGCGAAACGCTGTGGAGCAGCGCCTTTCCGAAAAGCCGCTTTGCGTTTTATGCGTCGCCGCTGGTGGCCGGGGGAAATCTTTACGCCGCTCGCGAGGATGGCGTGGTGTTTGTCGCCAAAGTGGAGGGCAAATTCGAATTGCTCGCCGAGAACCACCTGGACGAGCCGGTGATCGCCTCGCCGGTTCCGGCGTCGAATCGACTATTCATTCGCGGAGAACGCCACCTGTTCTGCGTGGCTCGGCCGTGACCGCGGGGCGGCGTCGGCGAGGCGGAGAGTCCCCGACGGTTGCGATACGGCCCCTAAAACGAGCCGTCGAGCGCGGCCAACTGCTTTCGCGCCGCCACATGAATCTCGGCGTCGTGGGGAGCCTTGTCGAGCACCTCTTTGAACAGCTCGGCGGCACGCACTGGACGCGCTTCGACGAGCCGCTCGGCACGGCGATACGTGCGGTGGCACTGCTGCAAGTTTCGGCATTGCTCGGCCGATTTAACGAGCGGGGCGTCACCGCTAAGCTCGTCAAATCGTGCCTTGGCCTTTAGCGCGCTTGGCGCCGGCGCCAACTTCTGCGCTTCTTCATACGTCAGGTAGGCACAGCACATCGCGCCTTTGCGTTCGTGCTCCTGGCCTCGCGTCCAGAACTCTTTGGCGTCGGGTTCGTTCAATACGGCCGCGACTTCGTCTCGGCGGCGCGCTTTGTTCAGGTGGGAGCGTATCTCGCCGCCGATTTCCGGGACCGTATCAAAATCGCGGGCGAGCTGGCGCAACCGGGCGAAGGCCTCCGCCACGTCTCCCGTTGTGATTTCATAATTGATCTCGCCCAGGCGCTTGCGCCCCTCTTCCTGGAGCTGGGCCAGGGCGTCTTTGGCCTTCTGGGATTGCTCGGACGGCGGCTTCTTGTAAGCCAGACTACGGTAGAAAACGGTGGCGCGACGGATGTCGCCCGCCTCTCGGGCCGCGTCGGCGGCCGCCAGTCTTGCTTCGTCGGTAGCCGCCTGGCGAAGTAGTTCCGTCTGTATCGCGCGCTGGGCCATCTCCGCCTGGGCGTAGAGTGCGCGCTGATAACTGCCCAGCGATAAAACCGAGCCCGAACCGGGCCGGCAGCCCCGAGCCCCTCAGGCGCCCTTGGCTGTGCCGCGCACCGTGAGTGCCAGCACAAACAGGGCAAGGAAGATCGCCGCGCGACGCATGTTGACGCTCCCCGTGATCAGTGTCCAGGTTCCGCCGGCCAGCAGAACCGATTGTAGCGGACGCGGCGGGCGATGCAAGGAAAATGGCAACTCCACAGGCGCCGCCGGGACAACCGGAATAACCCCTCGGCGGCGTGTCCTATATTTCGGATGGCAATCTGCGCGCTTTTTTCCGCATCCGCGACCAGTGAGAGGCAATACCATGTCGCCAGGCTCTTCGAACCGTCCGATCGTCCGATCGTCGTGCGACGACCCTGTCACCGCCAGCCGGCTGATCGTCGCCGACGAGATTCGATTTTCGGAAATCATCTCGGCCTTATCGGTGGCGCTTGACATCACGCAGGGGCATCCCGAGGGGCACTGCATGCGCACGGCGCTCGTGAGCATGCGGCTGGCGGAGGAGCTGCGGCTATCGACGGCCGATTGCTCGGCCCTGTTTTACGCGGCGCTCTTGAAAGACCTCGGCTGTTCCAGCAACGCGGCAAAGATGGCGTACCTGTTCGGCGCCGACGACCAGCTTGTCAAGCGTTCCGGCCGGATGATCGACTGGACCAAGGCCGGCCAGTGCATCAAGCACTGCTGGAAACATTGCTCCCCGGAAGGCTCGGCGATCGACAAGCTGTTGCGAATCGCGGCAATCGCGCGGTTGGGCCCGGTGGGAGCCCGAAAGATCGCTGAAATCCGCTGCCAGCGCGGCGCCGATATTGCCCGCATGCTGCGCTTGCCCGAGGCCACCGCCCAAGCCATCTTCGATCTGGATGAACACTGGAACGGCCGCGGCAACCCGCGCGGGCTGGAGCGCGAAGAGATCTCCCTGTTGGCGCGCATCTGCTGCCTGGCGCAAACGGTGGAAGTCTTCTTCACCGCGTATGGCCTGGAATCGGCCATCGACGTCGCAACGCAGCGTCGCGGCGAGTGGTTCGACCCGCAACTGGTCGACGCGCTTTTGGCATTCAAAAGGGACACTTCCTTCTGGGATCGGCTGCTCGACGAAGACGTCCTCGGCGAGCTAGGCCGCTGGGAACCGGAAGACGCGGTGCTATTGGGCGATGAAACGTGTCTCGACCGCGTGGCCGAAGCGTTCGCCAAGGTGGTCGACGCCAAGAGTCCGTGGACCTACCAGCATTCGACCGGCGTGGCCGAGATCGCCGTCGGCATCGCGCGGGAATTCGGCTGTTCGGCGGAGTTGGAACGCGATTTGAAGCGCGCGGCCCTGCTGCACGACATTGGGAAACTGGGTATTTCCAACCGGATCCTGGACAAGCCGGGAAAGCCCACCGCGGAAGAATTCGAGCGAATACGCAGACATCCCCAATACACGCAGCAGATCCTGGAGCAGGTCCAGGCCTTCGGCGCGCTCGCCGACGTGGCCGGCGCGCATCACGAACGGCTCGACGGCAGCGGTTACCATCGGCGGCTCGACGGCACCCGGCTTTCCTGGGCAGCCCGCGTGCTGGCCGTTGCCGACGTTTGCGAAGCGATGTCCGCCAAGCGCCCTTACCGCGACGCCATCCCCTGGTGGAAGATCCAGGAGGTCATGTCCGAGGAGGCCGGCAAAGGGCTCGATGCCAATTGCGTGCATGCACTCCAGCGCTGGCAGGACCGAAACCAATTCCATTCGCGGGTCGAAGCTCAAATGGCCGAGGTGGATCGCTTGCTGGCGGAGTTGTAGTCGGGCAATTCGAGCCGCCAGCCGGGGTCTCGCGCGCCGGAGGACCCGTCCCATTAGGCAAACCGTAGCGGTTATCGCCGAAACTATCGAAAAAAACGGTGGCAAGCCTGCCACGATCAAAACTGTCAAATCCGTTACATCCGAACCGATTGGAACTTTTAGCCGGTTCCCAAATTCTCGAAAGGCGTTCGCCTTGAGGTCCGGCTGTGGGGTAACACGTCTAGTCGCCGGTGCGCGGCGCGAGTTCACATCAAGCCACGACGCGCCAGGGAGGGAGCAGTGCGATTCTCTTACTTGTGGAAGCGAGCCTGGCCGGCCCTGGCCGCCAATATGTTTTGCGCGGCTCTCGCCCTCGGCCAGCGGCTTCCGGACATCGCCGAGGACACGACGGACGATTCGGCCAGACTGATCTCACACGTTTGGTCGCACGCCGACACCGTCGGTTCACGGGCCAATGCGTGGTCGCCGGGCGGCACCGCATGGGAGCCGGAAATCATCGAGTCGCCGGGCGAAAGCTCGCCGCGGGACCATACCGCGCAGCAAAGTGACCCTGGCTGCTGCTTGTGCCCGTACTGCCAGGAGTGCCCGCGGCGGGGCGTCATCGCCTTTCTCAACTATGACTCCTGGCGAGGCATCCCGGACGGCAATTGGCAGAACAACGGCGTCAACGCCGGGGTGAACTTCGCCACGCGCTTGGGGCGGATTAGCGACCTTACCGGAATTGGTTTCCAGATCGGCGGCAGCGCCGGCGCCTACAATTGGGCCGGCACCGACTATCGCGCTACGCACCAGGACGACGCCCAGGCACAAGGCTTCGTCACGTACGGACTGTTCCGCAAGGCCAATGAATCATCCGGCTGGAGCGGCGCGGTGGTCCAGGACTGGATGCTCAACAGCAACTATGGCGAGTTCGCCGAGAATCCGACGCTCAGCCAATGGCGAGGCCAGGCAGGCTACGCGGTGAGCGCCTGGAACGAATTCGGCATTTGGGGGACCTGGCGGGCCCGCGGAGACACGCGGTTTATCAGCGGCTTCGGGACCACGTCGTGGCGGCCGATCAATCAACTGAACGGCTATTGGCATTACAAGTGGGGTCCCTGCGCGTCGGACACCTGGCTGTGGATCGGCAAACCGGAAAACGATCGACTGGTGGGCGGCGGCAGCCTGGGCGATTACACGGTGGGAGCTTTGGCCCAGGCCCCGCTCAGCAACCGGGTCGCTTTGACCGCTTTGATCACGTATATGCACCAATCCGCTTCCCTTGGCCCGCAAGGGGCCAAGGAAGACGCCTGGAATTTTTCGATCGGGCTGTCCTTCTACCCCGCCTACAACGCCCGCTCGAGGACCGTGGCCGGACAGTGCTGGATGCCCGCGCTGCCGGTGGCCAACAACGGCTACTTCCTGGTTGACACGGATCGCGTTTACTAGCGGCGCCGCCCGAGCGCTGCAAGAATTCAGGCACGCCCCAGGCTTGGGGCGCTTGAGCGCGGAGCCCTTGCCGCGCCAAAATGTTGCTGCGCGCGGCAAGTCGGTGTGACGCTCGCCCGCTCGCGTTCCCATTCTCGGAGGCGCTTCGATGCCGTTTAACATGATCCGCTACGAAAAGGACGATTCTGTCGCGACGATCACGCTCAATCGTCCGGAGAAACACAACGCGCTGCGGCCGGAAATGTGGGAGGAAACGGACGCCGCCCTGGCCGAGGCGCAGCGAGATGGGGCCGTGCGCGTGATCGTTCTGGCGGGAGCGGGCGAATCGTTCTGCGCCGGGTTCGATTTTTCCGAAGGACTCGCGCACTACGAAGGACTGGCCGAAGAAGGTTACGACCCGGGCCTGGATGTGATTTCTGCGACGAATCCGTTTACCGCGCCGATCCCGGCTTTCATGCGCATCTGGCGCAGCTCGAAGCCCGTGATTGCCAAGGTGCACGGTTGGTGCGTCGGCGGCGGATCGGAAATGGCCCTGTGCGCCGATCTGGTCATCGCCTCGGAAGATGCCCGCTTTGGAACCCCGTATGGCCGGGTTTGGGGATGTCATCTCACGGGCATGTGGATCTATCGGCTGGGCCTGACGAGGGCCAAGTTTTACGCCTTGACGGGCGAACCGGTCAGCGGCCTGGAAGCGGCCCAAATCGGGCTCGTGAATTTCGCCTACCCGCTCGAGGAGCTCGACGACAAGACCCGCTACTGGGCCGAGCGCCTGGCGCAGATCCCGCTCACGCAACTGGCCGCGATGAAGCTGATCGTCAACCAGGCGTTCGACAACATGGGATTGCAGAGCACGCAATACTTGGGCACGATTCTCGACGGTATCATGCGCAACACGCCCGAGGGACGCCAGTTCGTGCGCACCGCCCAAGAGCAGGGAGTGCGAGCGGCCGTTACCGAGCGCGACGCGCCGTTCGGCGATTACAGCCAAGCGCCCGCCGAAGGGAAGCCGCGCCGCCGGCGGCGCGGGTGACGTCGACCCCGCCGCGCCTGCGCCGCTTACGCGGCTTAATGACTTGTTAACGCATGTTATCGGCGGGCTGGCGCCCGCCGCTACATGCCTAAGCCGCTGCGCGGCTACTATTGGCCGAAGCCACGCGGCCGTTACAGGCCTGGACAGCGGCGCGGCGCGGCGCGAGCGTTTGTGCAACGTGCGCTCCGACGGCGACTGTCACCCTGGCGCGCATTGCTGTATGGGACCGCTGTGAGCCGGCTCTGGCCCCGGAGGGGTCCAGGTTTGTAGCGGTGGGCGACAGCCCACCGATAAGATGCCGACAAAAGAATCAGCCGCGCGAGCGGCGCAGGCAACGGGGAGCCCCGTCATGGCCAGCGGATGCCCGGCCGCGAGCGACTGCGCAGCGCCCGCCTGCGGTATTTGGGCCCAAAATCGCCGGGCCACGTCGCCGGCGCCGCTTTATGATCCTTCGGGCCCTGCTTGAGCGCGGGTGCGCGCCGACCGACAATGTGGCTACGGCACTGTAAATGGGTTGAGGAGCGCCAACATGTTCCAGGACGAGCATTCATGGGCAAAATCTCGCGTGACGCGGCGGGCGGCCATTGCGCGCGCGATGGCGGCCGGCGGAGCGGCCACGGGCTTCGCCGGCAGCGAAACCCGGGCGGACGCCGCGCAAAAACCCCCGGCGCGAAAATTCGACATGAAAAAGTCGATCAACTTGTGGGCCTTTCCCTACCCGGATCAAATGTCGCTGGCGCAATGCCTGCAACTGGCCAAGGACGCGGGCTTCGACGGCATTGAATTGAACTACGATCTGGAGAACGACCTGTCGCCGGGGAGCGGCACGGCCCAGTATCACGCCATCCGCGGCCAGGCGGAACAGATCGGAATCGCCATCAGCGGCGTGTGCTCGTTTCTGTTCTGGCCGTATCCGATGACGACGGCTGACCCGGCGAAGCGGGTCCGCTCGCTCGAGCTGGCCGGCTTGATGACGCGGGCGGCGCACGATTTGGGCACCGAAAACCTGCTGGTCGTGCCCGGGGCGGTGCACATTCCGTGGCGAGACGACTATGCGCCGGTGGCCAACGACGTCTGCGACCGCCGGGCCCGCGAAGCGATCGGAAAATTGCTGCCGCAGGCCGAAAAGCTGGGCGTGAACTTGAATATCGAGAACATCTTCTTCAACGGCTACCTGATGACCCCCGATGAGATGGCCCGATTCGTCGACAGTTTCGCCAGCCCGCGGCTGCACGTTCATTTCGACACGGGCAACATCATGCTGTTCCAGTTTCCCGAGCACTGGATTCGCATCCTGGGCTCGCGCATCAAGAACGTTCACTTCAAGGAGTTTTCGAAAAAGGGGACCGACCACTCGCTGGAATCGTTTCGTCCGCTGCTGGACGGCACTACGAATTGGCCGGCCGTGATTGCGGCCTTGGACGAGGCGGGCTATCGCGGCTACCTGACGTTCGAGTATTTTCACCCCTGGATGCACTACCCTGAAGCGCTCGTCTACCAGACTTCCGACTCGCTGGATCGGATGCTTGGGGCTGGAGGTCAAGCATGAGAGACGGGGGCCGTTTCGAGATTGGCTGTTCACTTTTTAAGGAGAGATGTCATGCGATTGAGAATCTTTAGCGCGGTGATCGTTCTCGCGGTGGCCGGAATCGGTCCGCTGTCGGCCGCGGGCAAGGAAGAAAAGGTGTCGCTGGAAGCGGTTCCCGCCGCGGTGGCAAAGGCCGAAAAGGCTAAATGGCCCAAGGCCCAGATCCTGGGCATTGAACGCGAGGAGGAAGACGGCAACACGATTTTCGAATTCGGCCTCAAGGAAGGGACGCGCAAATGGGACGCGTCGTTCAACCCGACGGGCGGGCTGGTGGCCGTGGAGGAGACGATCGCCGAGACGGACGTTCCCGGGACGGTCAAGAAGGTCGTGGCCAAGAAATACGCCCAGGCAAAGGTCGTGTTGATCGAGAAAGTGACCGAGGGCGAAGGCGAATCGGCCAAGGTCTTTTACGAGTACAAGCTCAAGACCGGAGACGACGGCCTGGAAGTCAAGCTCGATCCGGCCGGCAAGGTGCTGGGCGAAGAACAGAAAAAGGGTGAGGACCTCAACGAATAGTTTGATGCCCATGGGAGCGATGTGTCATGCTTGATTTTTTACGCGAACTAATGGCGCACTCGGAGTGGGCCAATGCCGTGTTCTTTCACACGTGGGGCAAAACGCCGGCCCGCGATCACGAGGAGCTGCGGCGCCGCGTGGGGCACGTCGTCGGCGTCCAGCAGGGGTTCCTGTCGGTTTTGAACGGCGAAGCGGCGGGCGGACCGCCCGATGGCCCGCCGGCGTCGTATGAGGATTTGAAAACCCGTGCTGTGGCGACTCACCGCGGACTCGGCGGCTTCGCGGCGGCCTTGACGAGCGAGACGCTGTCGCGGACGGTGCAAATCCCCTGGTTTCCCGATCCGCCTTGCGTGGTCACGGCGGCCGAGGCTTTGGTGCAAGCGGCGATGCACACGCAGCACCATCGCGGCCAGTGCATGACGCGCTTGAAGGATTTCGGCGGCGAGCCCAAGAACGTCGACTGGATCATCTGGCTGTGGAAAGGCAAGCCCGAGGCCCGGTGGGGTTGAGTCGCGCGTCGTTTCGCCGGGCCGCGCGGCGATTCTGGCGGCGTCAACGGACGAGCCGACGGGACCGTCAAAGCACGCTTGCGAGGAATCTCCGTAAGCCCTTGCGAAGATGGGTGTTGCGAGCGCGCGCGGCCCGCCGCGGCGTGTCATCCGTGACCTAGGTTTTCAGTAGCGTTTTCGAGTGCGCGCCAGAAAACCAGCGGACGACACAAGCCATGAGCACCCCGGCGGAAAGGGGCCCGGCGAGGCCCTATCTCGAGCAGCCGCTGCCGCTTTTGCTGATTTTCGGCGCGTTTTTCGGGCTGACGATTCCGCTGACGCTGGCCGCCGGCGCGCACCTGGGGACGGCCCTATCGACGATGGAGTCGATCGCGCTGTCGACGCCGGCCCAGGTTTACGTGTGTTGTCTGGGGCTGACGCACTTCTTCCTGACGCTCACGATTTACTTTCAATGGGGCAATCTGCGGCACTTTGCCAGCTCGACGAAGAATCGGATCATTTTCTTTGCCGTGCCGATCGTGATCTTCGCTTTCTTTGACCTGTATTTCGCGCTGGGGCTCAATCTGCGGTTCGTGGGGTTCGCGGTGGTGCTGTTCGCGGCGATTCGTTTTCTCGACTTTCTGCACTTCAATCGGCAGAATTTCGGCGTGCACCAATTGTTCAAAGGCAAGTCGGGGACGCTTTTTCCCGCGTGGATGCGGCGGGCCGAACAGGGATACTTCATGACGCTGGTGGTGCTGATCTTCCTCACGTTTCTGGCGGCCGACCACCGCGTCGATCCAGGCAACCCGGCGTTTCTGGCGGCGCTGGCGATAGCGTGTGGATTCTTCGCCGCGATTCTGTACGGCTACGCGACGGCGGCGCGAAAGGCGTCGAGGCCCGCGGCGCTCGTGGCGCCGCTGGGCTATTTGCTGTTGCAGTCGGGGGCGGCGGGCCTGGCCATTTACAGCACGGCCCTCTACCTGTTTGCGCTGGCGATTCACTACGTCGAGTATCACGTGCTGATGGTGCCCCGGTGTTTCAAGTCGAAGCTGGACGAGGACAGCCGCCTGGATCGCTGGTACGCGCGGTTGCGCCGCCACAAGCTGGTTTTCTATGCGGCCTTGCTGGCGATTTCCGCGTTGTACCTGTGGCTGGGCCGCAGCGGGGCGACCATCCAGGATTCTCCCGTGACATACGCCCTCGTGATTCACGTGTTCGACGGACTGTTCGTGTTCCACTATTTCATGGAGGCGTTCATCTGGAAGTTTGGCGATCCCTACTTCCGCAAGACGCTTGGCCCGTTGTACTTTCCGCAGCCGGCGCCGGCCCAGGCCTGACCATGACGATTTCGCCGGCCGTCGCTCAGGTGCTGGGCTGGTTGGGCTACGGCTTGTACTTCGCCGGCCCGGCGGCCTTGTTTCTGCTCGCGAGCGGCAGGCGCGCGCGTCGAGACTTTAACGTGTTCGCCCTGGGCATGGCGACGTTTCTGCTGGCCTGGATCTCGATCGACGGCCTGTTGGGGCTCCTGGCCTGGCTGGGTCTCGCGCCGGACCAACCGACCCTGGCGCACAGCCTGGTCTTCGCGACGCTTGCGGGAGTGTTCGAGGAGTCATTTCGCTATGCGGCGCTGGGGATCGTCCGCCGGTCGGTCGCGGTTGTCGATTGGAGAACCGTGTTGGTCTATGCCGCGGGTCATTCGGGCGGGGAATGCATGCTTTGCGCGCTCGAGCGGACAAAATCGGCCCAACTGGCGCCGGCGGCGCTTGTGGCCGACGCGGTCTACCACGTGCTGGGGGCGTTTATCGTGCAGGCGTGCTTCACCGCGGTCGTTTTTCGCTCGATCGAGCGCAAAGCGATCGGGTTCTTGATCGTCGCCATGGTATGGCACTTCTGGCAGGACATGCCCTGGACGACCGCGCTGGGCTCAGCCGGAGCCGCGGCGGGACTCGCCGTAAGCTTTGGGCTGTATCCGTGCGTGCTCGTTTGGCTCCTGCACCGGTGGTATGCAAGAAAAACGCCGCGGATTGTGGTGCTGCCAACGGCACGCGCTTAGAATGAGGGCGGCCGGTCCGGCAACACCAGCATTTCAAGTTTCCGATCAAAGGAGATGGTCATGCACCGTCGACGATTCGCCGTTATGTCCGCCTTGTTGGTCGCTTGCGGATTGCTTGTCACGTGCTGGGCGAGCCAGGCCGCCAACGTGACGCGCTATGCCCGATTTCAGATCGGAGACACCGTGGCGTACGGAATTGTCGAGGGAGACGAGGTGCGCGAGATTGACGGCGACTTGTTCGGCGAGTGGCGGCCGGGCAAGCGCACGTATCCGCTGGCCAGCGTCAAGCTGCTGGTGCCCGTGGCGCGCCCGAGCCAGGTGTTGGCGCTAGCGGGCAGTTACAAGAGCCACCTGGGCGGCGGAAACCATGTGACCACCGTCACCACAACGACGAAAGTGACGACCGACGCCAGGTCGGGCCAGACGACGTCCGACAGCAAGACGACGGTCGAAAGCGTCAAACCGGGCGAAGTGCCCGAGAAATTTCAGTTGCCGCAAGTGTTCTTCAAAACGCCCTCGTGCCTGGTGGCCAGCGGCCAGCCGATCGTCATTCCGCCGGGAACGGGCGACGTGCATTTCGAGGCCGAGCTGGTGATCGTCATCGGCAAAAAGGCCGAAAACGTCAGCGAGGCGGAGGCCCGAGACTGCATCCTGGGAGTCGCCTGCGGCAACGACGTGAGCGCGCGCGACTGGCAGAAAAACGACGTCCAGTGGTGGCGGGCGAAAGGGAGCGACACGTTCGGCCCGATCGGGCCGTATATCGCGGCAGGGTTGAATTACGACGACCTGCTCGTGCGACTGCGGCTTAATGGCAAGGTGATGCAGGAGGAGCGCACCAGCCAGCTCATCCACAACCTGGCCAAGACCGTCAGCTTCATCAGCCAGCACGTGACCCTGCACCCGGGCGACCTGATCTTCACCGGGACCCCGGGCACGACCAGCGCGATCAAGCCGGGCGACAAGGTCGAGGTCGAGATCGAAGGCGTCGGGACCCTGGTCAATCCGGTCGTCGCGTCGTCGTCGGCAGGTCGATAACCGTCAACTCGGGTGCCTGGTGCCATGCTCACGCTTGCGTGAGCATGCTGTTCCTCGAAGCAGTGGCATGCCCGCAATCGCACGGGTGGACAAGCCACCCGTGGCACCCAGCTTGTCTATTTCGAAAGCTTCGCGATGATCTTTTCGATTTGAGAGGCGTCGAAAGCGCGAACGGTCGACGTGTGCACGTTTCCCTTCGAACACAGTTGCAGCATGGCCGCCGTGGCGCTTTCGTCGTCGGGGGCGTCGAAAATCACGACGCCATCGAAGGGACCGAGCGTCCAGTAGATGTCCGAAACCTTGACGCCCATTTTTTTGACCGCGCTCTTGAACGCGGCCGCCCGCTTGGTGGTCTCGCCGATCGCCTCGACGCCCTTGGGCGTGAAATTGATGGTGCTGATGAACGTTGCCATGAATCTGCCTCCGTGGTTGGAAATGTCGTGGGGCCCGGCTTCTGTTATAACACTTTGGCCGCCTGCTGAAATAATTTGGGCGAGCAGCAAGCAACGGCGAGCGCTGCGCCAGAACGCCGCGCGGTCGGAGCCAGCCTCCGCAGAAATGGCGGATTCTGCGGCTTGGATGGCTAATTCGTCGATTTGGCCACCCACTGGGCGGGGACTGCGCCGCCAGCGCCGAGCGAGTCGGCCGCGCCTCCATCAGAATTCGAGATGGAGTACGTGGATGGTGTTTGTGCTCTGGTTGGCGACAAACAGTTCCTTTTGCGTTGGGTCCAACGCGAGGCCGTCGACGCGGCGAGCGCCGCCGCCGGGCACGGCAAATTCACCCACGACAAAATGATTGACGACATCGTACACGGTCACCACGCCCCGTTCGGAGTTGCCGCAGAACAGGCGGCCTGCCTCGGCTGCCAAAGAGTAACAATTTCCGCCCGGGGCGGGGAACTGGCTAACGAGCTGTCCGGTTGCCGCGTCGATTTCGTGCACCTTGGCGACTGTCGAGTAATAAAGTCGGGTACCGCGGAGTGCCAGACCATGTCCGCGCCCGGATGGAACTCGGATTTTACCTTCTTCCGCACCCGTGGTCGGATTAATCCTCTTGATCCATCCGTTGGGAAAGACGTTGGCGGCGAGAATCGACGTGCCGTTCCATTCGAGGCAGCCAATGGTATCGTTGCCGACAGGAACGACGGTTGCAAAGGGAGTCCCGGTTTGCGGATCGAGAAAATGGATACGTTCCGAAAACGGCCGCTGGGTGAGAAAGAAGATCGCGTGCCGCGTCCCGGCGCCGTTAGGCAGATTCGGAGCGAAGGCCAAACCGGATCCGTCCCCATTGTTGATTTGGGGGAAGGGAAAGCTGCGCACGGGCGTGACCGGCAAGGGAGTTTCGCGTACGGCCCTGAATGCATTCACTCGACCGCGTCCGATCAATCCAGCCATTCCGGGATTGAGGGCGTCAATGTTGTCGCAGGTGTTTTCCAGAATGTTTCGCACCTGCTGGTTTGTCAGTCGCGGGTTGCGCGACCAGATGAGTGCGGCCACGCCGGCAGCATGAGGACTCGCCATTGACGTTCCACTTTTCAACCCGTAGCCCCCGTTTAGAACCGTGGACAGAATGGCCGTTCCAGGAGCCGATACGTCAACTTCCGAACCGACGGCCGAGCTGCTGCTGATTCGGTCATTGTGGTCGGTATTGGCCACTGCGACGGTCTGGGGATAGCGCGCGGGATACGTGACCGCGCCCCCGTCGGTGTTGCCCGCAGCAAAGACAGGTAGAACGTTATTGTTGTTTGCGTGAATGATGGCCGATTCCACGGCCGTCATGTTGCCGCTCGTTCTCCAACTAGCGTTGATGATGTACCGGCGACCAGGATTCGCCAGGGCCTGATCGGTGACATAGTTGATGGCATCGGCGCGGTTTTGATTCATGCCGGCCGTAAGATCGATCTTAAGCGGCATAATGCGGCATCGGTGAGCCACGCCGATGACGCCGGCACTGTTATCCACGGCGGCCGTGGTACCGGCAACGTGGGTGCCATGTCCGTCGGAATCGTCCGGGCTCTGACTATTGGGATCCGAAAAGTCCCAATCTTCGGCACCGCGGGGCAACAGATTTGCCGCAAGATCCGGGTGATCAATGTCGACCCCGGTGTCTAGAACCGCTACGATCACCTGGGGGTGTCCGCGTTCGAGGTCCCAGGCTTCCGGAGCGTCAACGTCGGCATCGATTGTGCCTCCGGTTTGCCCGACGTTGTGCAGCCCCCACAACTCTGAAAAACGAGGGTCGTCGGGGAAGTAGGTTAGCGCGTCGTCGAACCCCATCTCGCTTCCCTCCGCAAATCTCACCTCGGGAAGCTGATTGAGCTCGTGGATGGTTTCGAACAAGCCTTTCCCAGTGGGGACGGAGATCGTGTAGTACCCGCGAGTGCGCTGTCGGACGAGAACGCGGGATCCTTTGTCGGTAATGAACTTTTCCGCGACATCCGCGGCAACATCGTCGTTGAATTGCACGGTCAACTCATCCGGGAGCAAGTATCGCGAGTTTCCCTCGTCATCGACAAAGGCGGGGATTGCATTGGCCACACTCGATACGGCACGCAGGCGAGTCGCCGCGTCCTCGACGCGCATTTGTTCGGGTACGCGATACACGCCCACCCCCAGGTCGGCGTTGCCACCCCTGCTAAAGGCCAGGGACGTCTCGTCGACCACTTCCGTGAGCGTTTTTTCCGCAGCCGCGAAATGTTCTTCGTCGTCGGCACCGCGGGTCCGCAATGTAGCAACGACCTCGTCGCCCTTGGGACGAAACTGGACGGTACGCTGTTTGAACTTGTCAAAGTAGCTGAAATCCGACTCCGGTTGCGTTTTGGAACGTTTGAAGCCCATACAAACCCCCAATCCGGTTGCTGATTTATGGTACGCAGGGCATCAAAGATGTCGCGCACACGATGCGTTCAAAGGCAGGCCATGCGCAAACGTTAGTCGACTGGCAGTCTTGGAACGATGCGGTCCGCCAGATCGACGAACCGCCACTCGAGTTTTCCATCCCGGTTAAAGTCGGCCTTGCGCCAGACGGCGAACTGGTTGCACGGATAATATGGAACAAATGCAAATGCCCACCGCTCCTCCTCATAGCCGTGTTCGGTGACGGCATAGTAGATAAAATTGGGGTCTATTCGTTCATACTTAAGAGCCACGAGCGTGCTGTACCATCCAACATATTGATGCGCCGTGCCGATGGTCGACGTGATGTGATAAGTACCGTAATGACCAAAATACACGTAACGAAAATCCGAAACGGCTTGTGTTTTCGTGACGCTCGACGTTCGCGTGGTGCGGCTGACGACCCGGCTTTGGGTTAACCTGGCGGACTTAACGGACACCTCGGTACGATGTGTGCCTTGACCCGATTGCGTTTGCTTCTCAACGGAAAGGCAGTGTTCCGCTACGAAAGCAAGTTCCAGTGTCAGGACAACCGCGGGTACTAGAAAACGGCCTGCTCGATAGCGCGTCATGGTGTCACCATTTCTCAGAGGAAACTGCTGGACGGCTGCGTGATTTGACCGAGGTTCGACTAATGTGCCGAAATCACCCGTTCGCGCTCGCAATCATCCTTGGAAAACGGACACGTTCGGTGATTGGTGTGTCCGGCTTGCCACGCTTTCGGGCCGTTAGCATCCCTTCGTTTGGGTCGTGCGTGCCCACCTTCTTACAACATGCGCCGAGGGTTTGTCAACAAACTTTGCCACCTGACCCGTGGAGATCTTCGCCGTCGTTGATGCCCAACGCGGAGTAGAGCGTGGCGAACCAGTCGGGCGGAAATGCGGCGTCCCTCGGCCTGCATGGCCAGGCGAGAAGGCATGCTACGGCTTGCGGCACGCCACGTCACCTTGTCTTTGCACCATCCACCGCCAACTCGCGCAAGGCGTGCAGAAATGCGACGTTACTTATCGATTTGATGGCCCCGGGACGGTCTGCAATTCGCTCATATCCGCCAGCATCAGCTCGCCGGTGAGTTGGCAGAAAGTGGCGATCTGGCGGCAGAAGAGCCCGGCGTCGAAACGGTCGAGCCGCGAGGCGGTGGACCAATAGACGCCCATCGTGCCCATGGTCGAGAAGCCGGGTTTTCCGAGCTCGTTGGCCAGGCGGCCCAATCCGTACCAGGGTCCCTGTGAACGGCCGTTCTTGCCGGGCCGGGCCGGAGCGCGGACCCAGACGCCTTGGAGCTCGTTGTCCTCGACCGCCTTCACGGCCAGGTCGATCATCTTCTGATTGTTCGTGACCCACAGGTTCGATTGGTCGACGCGGCCACTTTGCCGCAGACGGTTGCCGTCTTCCACAAATTCGATTTGCCCCAGATGCTCCAGTCCAAGCACCGCGATCACCCGGTCGGTGGCGTGCGGGTTTTTGGCGAGCCAGTTCTGTGCGGGGGAGG
>JBBDNV010000114.1:0-19569 GCA_040877415.1 Pirellulales bacterium | reverse complement strand
ATGACCACGACCACCAAACCGGCCACGTTGGCCGAACTGCGCGCAAGCGGCTGGATTTCCAAGCCGATCAAACAGGAAGTCTACGACAACTTCATGCGGATGCTCAGCCGGGGCGACGAATCGTTCCCCGGCATCATCGGCTACGAAGACACCGTGATTCCGGAAATCAATCTGGCCCTGATCGCCCAGCACGACTTGCTGTTCCTGGGCGAAAAGGGACAGGCCAAGAGCCGGTTGATGCGCCTCTTGGTGCGGTTTCTCGACGAGGAGATTCCCTACCTCGACGTTCCCGAGTCCCCGGTGCACGACGACCCGTATCGGCCGATCACCCGCGTCGGTCGGCGGCTCGTGGCCGGCGCCGCGGAAGAAGAAGTGCCGATCGCCTGGTGGCCGCGCGAAGCGCGCTACGCCGAGCGGCTCGCGCCGGGCACGAAGTTCGCCGACATCATCGGCGAAATCGATCCGGCCAAGCTGGCCGGCGGCGCCAGCATGTCGGCCGAAGAGGCGCTGCACTTCGGGCTGATTCCCCGCATGCACCGCGGCATCTTCGCCCTCAACGAATTGCCCGAGCTCGACGAGCTGGTGCAGGTCGGGCTGTTCAACATCCTGGAAGAGCGCGACGTGCAGATTCGCGGCTATCCGATCAATTTCGACATCGACGTTTTGATCGTGTTCTCGGCCAACCCGGCAACTTACAACCGCAGCGGCAAAGTGATTCCGCAGTTGAAGGACCGCATCGGCTCGATCATCCACACGCACTATCCGCGCCAGCGCGAGCTGGGGATCGAGATCATGGAACAGGAAGCCCACCTGAGTCTGGACGGCGAGTTCCCGGTGGTCGTGCCTTACTTCATGCGCGAAATCGTGGAGCAGATGAGCATCGCCGCCAGGGCCTCGAAATACATCGATCAGCAGTCGGGCGTCAGCGCGCGGTTCAGCATCGCCAACTATCGCACGATGGTCGCCAGCGCCCGCCAACGCGGCGCGCTTTTGGGCGAAAAGCCGGCCGTC
Organism: Pirellulales bacterium; assembly: GCA_040877415.1. Lineage (GTDB taxonomy): Bacteria > Planctomycetota > Planctomycetia > Pirellulales > PALSA-1355 > JBBDNV01. Next base: position 18,558 of record JBBDNV010000114.1, on the reverse strand, counting down.
CCAAGGATCAGCGATCTGGGCCACTTGTACAGCTCCTCGCTGGGGAAACTGGAACTGGACATGATGGGCAGCCACCAGATGTCCGAACGGCAAGTGCTCGACGCCATCCTGGCCGAGGCCATCCGCACGGTGTTCGAGGAATACGTCGACCGCCACGGGCTGGAAGAGATCGCCGAGATCTTTTCGCAGGGCGTGAAGATCGAAGTCGGCGACATGCTCCCTTCGAGCCACTATGCGCAGCGCCTCGCGCGCGTGCCGCCGGCCTGGGAAAAGGCATTCGAGGTCAACGCCTCGAGCGATCCGGCCGTGCGGGCTTCGTGCGTCGAATTTGTCCTGGCCGGACTGTACGCCTCGGACCGCATCTCGCGAGCCCAACATCGCGGGCGAATCGTGTACGAGATTAAATGAAGGCAGAAGGCGGAATAAAGGCAGAAGGCAGAAGGATGAAGTCAGAAGGGCGGTGTAGAATACGGCGTCTTTTTTCTCCTTCTGCCTTCTGCCTTCATCCTTCATCCTTCATCCTTCTCTTATGAGCAAGCCTAACGATCTTGGCGGCGTGATTCACACCTATCAGCGGTTCGATCCCAAGAACCTGCCGAGCCCGACCTCTCCGCCGCCCGACCTGGTTTCCCCGGCTTTCGAGCACCTGCTGATGTACGGCAGCATGCGCGAATTGACCGACGAGGAGCTGGCTCGGGCCATCCGGCTCGATCCGAGCCAGATTGCCGGCCTGGGACCGAGCATCGACGCCCTGCGCGCCATGCTCGAGGAGCGCAAGCGCAAGATTCTCGAAAAGTACGAAACGGGGAAGGTCAAAAAGGCGGCCGAAGAGAACTATCGCCGGCAGGGCGATTCGATGAAGCCGCCGCCGAACCTGAAGAACCGATTCGCGCAAAGCTTTCGCGACGAGCAGATCCGCGAGCTGGAACGGCTGTGGTATCAAACGGGAGACGATCGTTCGCGCTTTGCGCGCGGGCTGGTGCAGCTCGTGGCCCGGCTGGGCGAGAAATACCAGGTCGACGAGCTGGCCAGCAAATACGAATTCACCGGCCGGACGCCAATGACAGTGCCCCAGGCATTGGCCATCAAGGAAGAGCTGGAAATGATCGATCGGCTGCTCAAACAGTTGGCCGAAGCGGCCAAGACCGCCCAGATCGGCGTGATCGACCTGGAAGATCTCGCCCAGTTCGCCGAGCCGGGCGAAGTCGAGAAACTCAACGCGCTTCAAAAACAAGTCGAAGATCTGCTCCGGCACATGGCCGAGCAGCAAGGGCTCGAGCGCGGCCCGCAAGGCTATCAGTTGACGCCGAAAGCTTACCGCCTGTTTCAAGGCAAACTGCTTGCGCGGATTTACAGCAACCTGGAAGCCTCGCGCACCGGACGGCATCAAGGGCCCGTCGTCGGCGAAGGCGCCGTCGAGCTGCAGCCCACGAAACCCTATGAGTTCGGCGATTCGGTCGCCAACATGGACATGCCCTCTTCGCTCGTGAACGCCATGATTCGCGGTGGCCCCGGCCTGCCCGTCCGCATGAAGCAGGAGGACATCGAGATTCACCGCACGCGGAACACGCCCAAGTGCGCAAGCGTGGTTTTAATGGACATGAGCGGATCGATGCGCTACGGCGGACAGTACGTGCACGTCAAGCGGATGGGCCTGGCTCTCGACGGGCTGATTCGCCGCGAATATCCCGGCGACTACCTGCAATTCGTCGAGATGTACACCTTCGCCAAGCCGGTGCGAACCGGCGACATCGCCTCGTTGATGCCCAAGCCGGTGACGCTGTTCGATCCGGTGGTTCGCTTGCGGGCGGACATGAGCCGCGAGGATATCAGCGAGTATTACATTCCGCCGCACTTCACCAACATTCAACATGGGCTGCAGATGGGCCGCCGGTTCCTGGCCGGCCAGGATACGCCCAATCGCCAGATCATCCTGATCACCGACGGTCTGCCGACCGCGCACTTCGAGGGCTCGCACTTGTATCTGCTTTATCCGGCCGACGCGACCACCGAAGCGGCCACGATGCGCGAAGGGCTCAATTGCCAGCGGGAAGGGATCACCATCAATATCTTTCTGCTTCCCAGTTGGTCGCAGTCGAGCGAGGATGTACAGTTTGCCTATCGGCTGGCCGAAAGCACCCGCGGACGCGTGTTTTTCACCGCCGGCCGAGACCTGGACCGCTACGTCGTGTGGGATTATCGGAACCGGCGACGCGAAATCGTCGCCTGACGGGGCGCCACGGGTGGCTCGTCCAACCGTGCCCCCTTACACTGCCGGACGACTACGTTCGAATGGGCCAGCATGCTCACGCTCTCGCGCGAGCATGGCACCCAGCAGAATTCCTCAGACAGAGCACGAGCGGGATGCGAAGGCGATGAATGAACCGCCCAGGGCAATGATCTATGGCGCCAACGGGTACACCGGGCGGCTGATTGCCCGCCGCGCGCGCGAGCGGGGCCTTCGGCCCACGCTCGCCGGGCGGAATCACGAGGCGATTACGGCCCTGGCCGCCGAGCTCGATTGCCCTGCCGTTTCGTTCAGCCTGCAGCAGCCGGCGCAGATCAGCGAATATCTCAAGGGCTACGCCGCCGTGATGCATTGTGCCGGACCGTTTTCGCAGACGGCCCGCCAGATGATGGACGCCTGCATCTCCGCCGGCGCCGATTACCTGGACATCACCGGCGAGATCGACGTGATCCTGGCGGCGGCGGGCCGCCATGAGCGGGCTCGCGGGGCCGGTGTGGCGCTGTTGCCCGCCGTTGGTTTCGACGTCGTGCCCAGCGATTGCCTGGCGGCCATGCTGGCCGAAAAATTGCCGGCGCCGCGCGTGCTTCAGTTGGCGTTTACCGACACCGGCGGCCTCAGCCCCGGCACGGCCAAGACCATGGTCGAAGCCCTGCCGCACGGCGGCCGCGTGCGCATCGACGGCGAGATTCGCGACGTGCCGACCGCCTGGAAGACCATGGAAATCCCGTTTCGACACGGCCAGCGATTCGCCGTGACGATTCCCTGGGGAGACGTCGCCAGCGCGTACTATTCGACGGGCATCCCCAATATCGAGGTGTACACCGCCATGTCGCGCAAACAAGTGGCCCGTTTGCGGCGGCTGCGGTTTCTGCTGCCGCTATTGGGCTGGAAGCCGATTCAGAAGTTCGCCAGCCGGCGGATCAACAAGACCGTCAAAGGCCCTGCGGACGAGACCCGCCAAAGCGCTCGCGCGTCGCTCTGGGGCCGCGTGTGCGACGACCAGGGAAACGGCGTCTCTGCGACGCTCGAAACGCCAAGCGGCTACGAGCTCACCGCCATGACCGCCGTGGCGGCACTCGAGAAAACCTTGGACAAGAGCGTTCCGCGCGGCTTCTCGACCGCCTCGCAAGCCTTCGGCAAGGACTTTATCCTGAGCTTCCCCAACACCGACATCGAGTGGGATTAGCCGGGCCGCGAGCTTGACACCCCTAGCGCCGTCACGTTGACGAATCGCCCGGACCCGAAGGAGGGCCGATCGCGTTGACTCCGATGGCCAGCAGCAGGCACAACAGGTCGATCGCCCACAGGATGCCGATCGCCAACGCGACGCGATCCAGCACGCCTGCCGCGGCAGCGTCTTGCATGGCGGCCAACAGCCGCGCCGCGGCCAGCAGCACCACAATGGCCAGCGGAAAGACGCAGGCCAGCGCGACCAGAATCGAGAGCACGCGTCGAGAAATCACGTGGGTCCCTGCCTGAGCCGTTTTCTCCCAGATTTCCCAGTTATGCGAGTTCGCCGCAGCAGTGTCAATCCCGCGGTCTGCTCGCCCCTTTTGTTGACTATGTCGCCTGCTTGAACACAATAAAGCTTAGAGAAGAGCGCGGACCCTCTCGCCAAGGGGATTTTCTCCGCGGCTCGCAGCCCAAGCTTCTGCCGGCTCCAGGCGCGTGCCGAACCGGCAAGGTCAACTTCAAGGCAACGTCGTCATGAGCCGAGTGGGCCAGCCCAGGCTGAAAGGGTCGTTCTGGACGGCGTGCCTGGCCGGTGTCTGTCTGGCCGCCTCCGCGCAGGCCTCGACGATCATCCTCAAGGACGGCCGCCGCTTGCAGGGTGCCGTCGGCGAGACCACCGGGCTGGCCGACAATCCGCTCGCGAACAAGTCGGGTGATCTGGCCACGATCACCTTCGTCGACGACGAATTGCGTCGAGTTTTCTTCCCCACGTTTCAGATTCGCTCCATCGAGGAAGTGAATACCGGCGAGATTCCACAGCAGATCAACGTCCATCAGCGCGTGGCCAGGCAAGGCGGCCGAATCAGCCGCGTCGGGCCCATCATCAAAATCACGCCGTTCGACAACTTCGGGCGGCGCGTGGTCACGATGATGACCGACAAGGGCCCGCTGGATGTCATCCAGGGCATCACGCAAATCACGCCCGTTTGGACCAAGGTCGAGGGGCTGGTGACCGAACAACTCCAACCCCTGGTGTGGGACATGCGGATCGCGACCAGCTCGATTCCCAGCGAGACGCTGCACGCCATCCTGGTGAACAACACGAACCGCAAGAGCCTCGACGCGCGTTTGCGCGTGGTGAAGTTGTTGTTGCAGTCGGAGCGGTTCCAGGACGCGCAAAAGGAGCTCGAAGGCGTTATCGCCGATTTTCCGGAAAGTAAGGATCTGGAGCGGGAAGTGCAGGCGCTGCGGCAACTGCACGCGCGGAGCATCGTCAAGGAGATCGGCGTGCGCCGCGGGGCTGGGCAACACCGCCTGGCGTACGCGCTGTTGGAGAAATTTCCGACCCAGGACGTGGCCAGCGAGATCCTTCAGCAAGTGAGCGAAACGCTCGCCAATTACCGCGAAATCCAGAAGAAGTTCCATCGCATCGATGCCGAACTCGATGCGCACATCCAGGCGATTGGCGACGGCGACCAGAAACGGCAATGCCAGGCACTGCTCGAGGAAATGCGCCGCGAAGCCGGCATCGGCTCGCTCGATCGCATGGCCGCCTACCTGCGTTTGAGCGACGACATGAGCCTGGGCCACGAACAAAAAATCTCGCTGGCATTCAGCGGCTGGCTGTTGGGCGCCGACTACGCCGACACCAACCTGCCGGTCACGTTGTCGTTGGCCAGGATCCGCGACATCGTGCACCGTTACATGAACGAGCCGGTGAAACTCAAGCGCAACGAGCTCGAAGCTCAACTGCGGAACATGGAAGGCGCCGCGCCGCTGCTCGTGGCCCGGCTGTTGGCGCAGATGAAGCCCCCGTTGGAAACGCCCGAGCCCTCGGTGGCCACGCCCGGCTTTTACAAGCTCGACGTTCCGATCGGAATCGACCGCGAGCCGGACGTCACCTGCTATGTGCAGTTGCCGCCCGAATACGATCCTCTCGTTCGCTATCCGACGATCCTCACCCTCAACGGCGCCGGCACGACGCCGGAGAATCAGGTCGACTGGTGGGCCGGGGCTCGCGAGACGAGCGGAAACCGACTCGGACAGGCCACCCGGCTGGGCTATATCGTGATCGCCGTCGACTGGCTCAAGGAGGGCCAGGCGGAATACGGCTTTTCGGCCCGCGAGCATGCCGCCGTCCTCACCAGCCTGCGCGACGCCTGCCGCCGCTTTTCGATCGACACCGATCGCGTCTTTCTTTCCGGCCACTCGATCGGCGGCGACGCCGCCTGGGACCTGGGGCTGGCGCATCCCGACCTGTGGGCCGGAGTGATTCCGATCGTCGCCGAGGCCAGGAAGTATTGTGCCCGTTACTGGCAGAACGCCAGGCTCGTGCCCTTCTACGTCGTTCAAGGCGAATTGGACGGCGACAAGGTGAAGGACAACGCCCGCGACCTGGACCGCTACTTGACGCACCGCTACGACGTCACCGTGGTCGAGTATCAGGGGCGCGGCCACGAGGACTTTTACGAGGAAATCCAGCATATTTTCGACTGGATGGCCCGCCGCGAGCCGCGAAACTTCTTTCCCAAGGAGTTTGAAGTCTCGACCATGCGCACCTGGGACAACTATTTCTGGTGGCTGGAAGCGACCAAGCTGCCCGAGCGGTCCGTGGTCGAGCCCGGCGATTGGCCCCCCGCGCGCGGCGTACGGGCGGCCGAGCTGAAGGCCAAGGTGCTGGCCAACGGCGACATCGTCGTCAGCTCCGGCGGCATTCAAGCCACGATATGGCTTTCGCCCGGCGTCGTCGACCCGATGCGCGGCACGATCGACGTCACCCTCGGCGGTCGCAAGACGAGCGTGAAGGTCGAGCCGGCGATCAGCGTGCTGCTGGAAGACGCGCGCACGCGCGGCGATCGGTTGCACCCGTTCTGGGCAAAGGTCGTGCCGTAACGCGGCCGTGCGATCGGAAGGTCACTGTGAGCCGGTCGTGACGGTGTCGGGCTTGCTCGGAGCGTCGTCCGAGGATGACCCGGGCTTTCCGACTTCCTTGCTCAAGGTGAAGCCGGTCAAGAGCCAACCGGTCTTTTCAGCGGTCATGGTCATGCCGGCCGGGCCGAGATAGCGGCGAACCATGTCGTAGTCGGGCAGCTTGCTGCCGTCGATGCGCTGCGGACGCAGCACGCCCTCTTTGCCGTCGCCCAACAGCGAGTTGAGCAGCTTGCCGAGCATGGATTCGCTCTCGGGCATCTTGCCGGTGCGCAGCAGCTCGTACACGCCGCGATAGGCCTCGTCGGTGCGTGTAAAGGCCTGGCCGAATAGTTCGGTCTGAGCCAGCCTGCCAAGCTCGGCTTCGACGCGCAGATAATCGGCGCTGCCGGCCAGCTTCGGACCGTTTTCATACTCGGTCAACACCTTGGTCAGAATGTCGATATGCGTGGCGATGAACAGTTGTCCATACGCCACGGTCACGGCGGAGTTCGGCGGCAGCGCGCGTTCTTCTTCCTCTTCCTCCTCGCCCTTGGGGACTTCATTGTCCAGCGGGCTGTTCTCGATCGTGACCATCGGCAACTCGGCCTTTTCGTCGACGATCTCCCAGACGACGTGGCCGGCGATCTCGCGGCGGCGCGTATCGGGATCGGTCTCCATCCAGTTCTTGATCACGCCGGCCATGTGCTTTTCGTCCTTGGTTTCGACGGCGATCAACAGCCGCTCGCTCTTGGGCGTGATCGGAAGCTGCAGGTCGGAAAGGAACGTGATGCGGTTGCCCAGGTATTCGATCAGGTCGCGGCGAATGTCGATTTTGGGGCCGTTCTCGTCGGTCTTGATCGATTCCAGCACGTCCTCGAACACTTCGTCGCCCACGATCTGGTTGACCAGGGTCTTGGAATTCTCAAAGGCGTTCTTGGTGTCCAGGTTGATCGCCGTGTACATGGCCAGGTCGCGCGGCACCCAGCTCGGCGGCAGGAAGGCGCCGCCGTTGGGGAACTTCAGCATCCGCGCCGAAAGCGTAAAGCGCTCGCCCGACTGATTCCCCGGTGCATAGATAAACGTGCGATGCAGCATTTCGTACTTGTCGATCGAGAAGTTCACGAAACCGCCGATGCCCTCGACCGCGGTGAACCCCTCGGTCCTGAGGATCTTCAGCATGTCCGTGCCGCGCTTCTTCGGCTGGTCCAAGCGAACCGCGTCGGCATAGCCGAAAGGCTCGATAAACCAGCGGGCATGCGGCGCTTGGCCGCCCGCGGCCGCCGCGCAGCGCTTCGTGATGGCCTCAAAGGCCGGCAACGTCGACAGGCTGTCGGCCTGCCGCCCGGCCAGCCGGTTCACGATCCCTTCCATCACCTTGAGGCTGTCGCACGCCGCCAACAGGTCGTTCTTCACGAAGTAGACGATCTCGCGGGCCGGAACGTCGTCGTGCTTCGGAATTTCGAACACCACGACCGTCGCGTCCAGCACGCGGCGCTCCGTGCGCACGGCCTTTTTTGCGGCCATGTTCTCGGCGACTTTCGCCAGCAGCGCGTCGGCCTGCTGCTGGTGCCCGGTCACGTCGGCCAGGATCGCCAAGGCGTGTTCGGTTTCGTTCGGCAGAACGAGCGCGATCGCCACCTCGCCCGACGGTACGCCCTCCAGATCCTCCCAGGTGACGCCGAGCCTCTGATGGGTCTGCGTCCACTTCTCGCGAAGCTGGCGCTTGAGATCCTCGACGAAGGGCTTCATCGCCGGATCGTTGGCGAGCTGACCCAATTGCGTCTTGTCGAAGGCCTCTGTGAGCCCCTCGACGTCGGCTACCGACAGGTAGCCTTTTGTGGTTTTGGGCAGGAGATTCTCCGTGGGGGGAACCGCACCGTAGCTAACGACTTGCGTACACGCGGCAAGCACGGCAACGGACACCCAACTGAATCGCGCCACGATCGTGATCTCCTTGGCTTGAGCAGGCCCTTGAAATCAAGGGGGCTGGCTCCGAGCACTACCGTTTTTACGAGGAATAAGCGCTCGCACGGTGCCTGTCCCCTTGACCTCAACACGCACCAGGCAAAAGCCGGTAATTCACAGAGCCCAGGTAAGTTTATGCTTCGGTGGCTGATGTTACTAGATCGGCTGTCCCCCCGGCAGCAATCAGTACCGACTCCGTGCACGCTACTTCTTGCCGAGCAGGAAGTTCCATCCGAAGCCGTATCGCACGCATGCTAGTTCGTTCGTGTTGGACGGCTTGGGCAAAATGTAATTGCCGTACGTGAAGCTGGAGAAGCTGGCGCACCACGATGGCGCGTCTTGAGAAGCCGCCCGACGGCGTCGAGCCACGTAGTTTATCGGCCGGCAAGCGATACAATAAACAGGCCGACGCCCCGCGCGACGCCCAAATTGCTCGTGGATGGGCCGCCAGAGGTTGCGTGCTCCCCTTGATTTCAACACCCCGCCGGCCAATCGCGCGCCGTCGCCCGCACCAGCCGGCCGGAATCGCCTCGATGCGAGACTTCCACAGCGAAAACCTCAGCCATGACGCCGTGCATGGCTACATCCCATTTGTCGCGCGTGTCCGCTCGGGCGGCGAAGAGGTTGCCGAGCGAGCGGTGATCGACCATCCCTGGGTCCAACGCTTACGACAGATTCATCAACTGCAAACCGCCTGGTGGGTGTTTCCCACCGCCGAGCATACCCGGTTTCAGCACGTCCTGGGCGTGATGCACCTGGCCAGCCGGGCCGTCAGGGCCCTCTACGACAGCCTGCGCGACGTGTGCCCCGACGTGCCTAGCCGCGGCTACGTCGAATCGCTCATGCGCATGGCGGGCCTGCTGCACGACGTGGGGCACGGACCGTTCGGCCACTTTTTCGACGCCCACTTTCTGGCCGACCATGGCCTGAACCATGAAACCTTGGGTAGCGCGATCATCCAGGGCGAGCTGGGCGACATGATCACGCGCATCCGCGCAAATCCGGGCGGCCGGCTCGAACCCGGCGAGCGACTCGATCCGGCGCAGATCGCGCTTTTGATCACCCGGCCCAAGGAAGGCGAATCGTCCGAACAGTTGCCGCGCTGGCTCGAGCTTTTGCGCAGCCTGTTTGCCGGCATCTACACCATCGACAACATGGATTTCGTGTTGCGCGACGCCTACATGTCGGGCTACAACGCCCGGGCGTTCGACCTCGCGCGACTGCTGCACTACAGCTTTTTCACGCCCCAGGGGCTGACGATCCACAGCCGCGGGGTCGCGGCGCTCGTGCAGTTCATGGGCGTGCGCGCCGAGTTGTTCCGCACGATTTATTTCCACCGCACGGTCCGCGCAATCGACCTGGCGCTGGCCGAACTCTTCGCCGACAGCAAGCCGTACCTGTTTGCCGGCAATCCGCTTGCGCATCTGGATCTCTACCGGCGTTTCACCGAATGGTCGCTGTTGGTCGACGTGGCGCGCTGGCCGCAGTCGGACGACCCGGGAAAGCGCGAGCTGGGCCAGCGCTGGCAAGCGCTCTTGAACCGGCAGATTCCCTGGAAGATGGCCTGCCAGCGAAACCTCGTTTTCGGGGCCGCCGAGACGGAGCGCGGCAGCATTTTCAGCCGAGCCGAATTCGTCGAGCGCGAGCTGCGATCGCAATTGCCGCGGGAGCTAGTCGACTTGCCGCTGCGCGTCGATCTGCCGCGCCACATCCATAGGCCCCATACGCGCGGACCGTGCACGGGGCAGAACTTTCTTTGGGATCCGGCTCGAAACGAACCTCGACCCCTCACCGACGATCAATTATTTCGGCAGTTGCCGCTTTCGCATCGCATCTGCCGGGTCTACGTCAAGGACGAATCGCACGCCCCCGCCTTGGCCGCGGCGCTCGATGCCCTGATCGGACCGGGCGGCGGCGACGACTTGACGAACATGTGAACCCTCACTCATGATCCGCCGGCAAAGCCGGTGGCTTTGCCGCCGCAGGCGTCCGGTGGTACCTTACGCCCATGAGCCGATTCTCACGATTCCCCGACAAGGCCGTTCTTCTCACATGACCGTTCCCAGTGTCTACGACAATCCGCTGGTGGATCGCTACGCTTCGGCCGAGATGGCGACGCTGTGGGGACCCCAGCGAAAATTCAGCACCTGGCGGCGGCTGTGGGTCGCGCTGGCCGAGGCCGAAGCCGAGTTGGGGGCGCCCATCAGCGCCCAACAAATCGCGGAACTTCGCGCGCACGTCGACGATATCGACTTCCGCAAGACCGCCGAGTACGAGCGCAAGCTGCGGCACGACGTCATGGCCCACGTGTACGCCTATGGCGACGTTTGCCCGACCGCGCGGCCGATCATCCACCTGGGCGTCACGAGCTCGTACGTCACCGACAACACGGACCTGATCCTGATCCGCGAATCGCTCGATCTGGTGCGCTCTCGGCTGGTCGGCGTCATCGACGCCCTGGCCCGTTTCGCCAAGGAGCATCGCGACCTGGCCTGCCTGGGTTTTACGCACCTGCAGCCGGCTCAGCCCACCACGGTCGGCAAGCGAACGTGCCTGTGGATCTATGATCTCGTGCAGGATCTGGCCGAGATGGAGCATCGCCTGGGCCAATTGAAGGCCCGCGGCGCGAAAGGCACGACCGGCACCCAGGCCAGTTTTCTGGAGCTTTTTGAGGGCGACCATGCGAAAGTCCGCCGGCTGGAAGAAATCATCGCGGCGAAGATGGGTTTTTCCGCCTGCTATGCCGTCACCGGCCAGACGTATCCGCGCAAAGTCGACGCCCAGGTTCTCGACGTGCTGGCCGGCATCGCGGCCAGCGCCCACAAAGGGGCCACCGATTTGCGCCTGCTGCAGAGCAAAAAGGAAATGGAAGAGCCGTTCGAGGCCGACCAGGTCGGCTCGTCGGCCATGGCCTACAAACGCAACCCGATGCGCGCCGAACGCATTTGCGGCCTGGCCCGATTCGTCGCCAGTTTGCAATCCAGCGCCGCGGCCACCGCAGCCACCCAGTGGCTGGAACGCACGCTCGACGACAGCGCCAACCGCCGGCTGGTGATCCCGCAGGCATTTTTGGCTGTCGATGCCGTGCTGCTTCTGTATGACAACATTGCCCGTGGCCTTGTCGTCTATCCCCGGGTGATTGCCAAACACCTGGCCGAAGAGCTGCCGTTCATGGCTACCGAGGCGATCCTGATGGCGGCCGTCGCCGCCGGCGGCGACCGCCAGGATCTGCACGAGCGCATGCGGCGTCACAGCCAGGCCGCCGCCGCCGGGGTCAAGGAAAAGGGCGCCGATAACGACCTGCTTGATCGACTGGCCGCCGACCCCTCGTTTGCCGGCGTCGACCTCAAAACCATGCTCGACCCGGCCCGCTTCGTGGGCCGCGCTGGCGAGCAGGTGGACGAATTCCTAAGCCAGATCGTGGCCCCCATCCGCAAGCGTTATCCCGGCGTGCCCGCGCCGGCGGCCGAAATCAAGGTCTGATTTCTGCGATCTTACACCAGGTCCAGCTTGCGCGTGGGTCGCTTTTGCACTCGGCAATCGGCACACAGACCGGTAAAGATCAGCCGATGCCCGGTGACGCGAAACTGGTACTCCCGCTCGAGCGCTTCGCCGATCTGGGCCACCTCGTCGCTTTTGAATTCGATCAGCTTGTGGCACTTCTGGCAGTACAGGTGGTCGTGCTGCGGATAGCCGTAGTCGTGCTCATAGACGGTTCGCCCGCCGAGGGTCATGCTCCGCAGCAGTCCGGCGTCGACCAGCTCGCTGAGCGTGCGATACACGGTCGGACGGCTCGCGCGGCGTCGGGCGGCAACGCCGCCCAGATGCGCGATGAGGTCTTCGGCGTCGAAGTGGTCGTGGCGTTTAAACACTTCGTCGACGATGATCCGCCGCTGCTGCGTGATGCGTTTGCCTTTGCTCTGCAGAAACTCTTCGAACCGCTCACGCGGCGAGAGCGCGACCTCAACCGTACCCAAAGAGAAATCTTGAGCCATGGCAGACAGGAGGGCGGCCGCAGTCCGTGCACGAGATCCACACGCCGCGGGCGCGATCCCCTTGCGAATGCCGCGCAGCGCAACCAAGAATGATTATTGATTGTAGATGGTGCGACCGCTAATGCAAGCGCCGTCCCTGGCGGCGGGGCTAGGCAATTTCGTCCAGCAGCCGGTCGACGGCCGTGCTGAGCTTGTCCTGGGTCTCGTACGTGCCGTCCAGAATGGCCGCGCGAAGCTCTTCGACGCGCTCGGAGCGGATGTCGGGGATTTCGGCCAGCCGGCCGGCAATCTGGCCGGCTTCGGAAATATCCAAGCGGTCGCCGACGCCCGCCGTACCGGGCGACGTGGAAGGTTCGATCGCGCGCGTCGTGTGCGGACCATGAATCGGTTGCGCGCCGTGAATCTGCGAAGGGCCGTGAATCTGCATTTTTCTTCTCCCCTGGCAACTATACTACCTCGCGCAGGCGCGGACAGAAAGCCCGCCTGAACGGCGAATTAGCACTTGCCGAACGAACTGGATTACTGGAAATGGCCGGTCGATCGCAACGGCTTGCTTTCGGGCAGCTCCGATTCGCTTGTTCGTCTTGACCCGGCTCGAAAGAGCCTGCGAATAAGTTGATGGGGGTCCGACGAACCTCGTGGAATCGGCACGCTACTGCTGTCGATATCCGTTGCTCGTCTGCTTGCCGGCGTCGCAATCCATGTCAGGGAGTCGACTTCGCGAGCGCGGAAGTGAGCACCTTATGTATCGACCTGGCGGCTGCCGGCCATTGAACCAAACTTCAAGTCCTCCATCTGCTTATCGTCGGTACCGCTGGCGCCTGTACGAACTGTAGCGGAAGGCGCGAACAAAAGCGCCCTCGAAGCTTTGATTTTTGTCTCGCCGGCTCATCTGGGGCGCCGACGATTTGCCGCACGTTGCCTTTTCGCCTCAGGCGCGGCCCCGCGCATCCGGTGACTGCATCGCGCCGCAAATGGTCTCGTTTTTTAGGCCGCGGATTATAGAAGCCCCTTTTGAGGCCGACAAGGCCGAATCGTGGGCCGGTACACGGTACTTCGGCGCCATCATCCGATCGCTGGCACCAAGGTGCCCGCAGGCACGGCCCCTCCCGGCTGGTAGGGCCTCAGGAAACATGCTCAGGTTAAGCAATTCGCAGATTTCCGCGCGCCCCGGCCGAAACTCCCGTCATTCCGGGCGGTTCCATTAACTGGGAACCTACCGCACGAGCCCATTGCAATCATCTGCCATCGTCGGAATACTGCCGGCAAGGGAGAACCACCGTGATCAAACCATCTGTAACTTTGGCAGCTTTGGCCTTGCTGGCGTTGCCCGCTGTGGCAGATGAGCCCTCGTCCGACGCGCCGGACGCCGGTGCCCTGTTTACGCAACTGGACACGAACAAAGACGGTCAATTGGCGACCGACGAGATTCCCGACGACCGAAGATCGCTGTTCGACCGGCTGGTGCGAATCGGGGACCAAAACAACGACGGAAAGCTGAACGCGGAGGAATTCGCCGCCGGGCTGGCCGGCGGCCGGCAGCAGGCTCTCTCGCCCTCGGAGCCGCCAGGGTCAGAACGATCGAATCCCGAGGGGCGCGATGGACGTCCCGGGCCCGCCCGACTGTTTGAGCGGCTCGACGCGAACGGCGACGGCAAAGTCGCGCTCGACGAAGTGCCCGAGCCGGGACGTGAGAGGTTTCAAAAGTTGCTCGCGCGGGCCGACAAAGACGGAGACGGCGCGGTGACGCGTCGGGAATTCGCCGCGGCTGCGCCGCTCGGCGATCCCAAAAAGCCGGGCGCCAAGGGCAAGCGGCCCGAAGCCGATCGAGACGGCAGCCACCTTTTCAAGCGCCTGGATCGAAACGCCGACGAAAAACTGACCGCCGACGAGCTGCCCGAAGAGCGCAGGCAAATGCTCGAGCGGCTGATCGAGCGGGGCGATAAAAACGGCGACGAGAGTCTGTCGCGCGAGGAGTTCACGGCCGTCTTCGGCAAACGCAGGCCCGGCGGTGGACCGGGAGATGCCGACGCAAAGCGCAAGAACAATGCCGCCCCTGACCGCCCCATGCCCCCCGGCTTGTTTGGCGCCATTGACGCCGATCACGACGGCGAGCTCACGAGCACCGAGATCGCCGCCGCGGCTGACGCCATTCGCAAGCTGGACCAGGACGGCGACGGCACCGTAACCGCGCGCGAAGTGTTGGCCGGCGCCGCGCGGAACACGAAACAGAAGAAGCAGTAATCGGACGTTTCGGCATAAGGGAACCAGGCCCCGGGCCGGCATCGGCCACAACGGGCCCGGTTTCGACAGGCATCGAGCCATGGGCCGGCTCGATGCCTTTATTTTGCGCCTGCCGAGTCGAAAACTTTCATCGTCCGCCCCGCCGCCGGTTTGCTTTTCGCATCACGGGGCTTGCGACGAGATTGTGCCGGGCGTAACAGACCCCTGGAGCGAGTCAGACGCCAGCAAGTGAAAAACCGCCGGCGAAAATCCGCCGCGGACGGCCCAACTGCCAACTTCGCGCGAACCCGAACCACAATTCCCCTTGTCCCGTATTAGGAGCAGCCGTCACTGCCGCGCCCGCGCCGGATTGGACCGGGTTTTGCAATAAGCGTCTCGGGCGAGCGAATCGTGTATAGCCCAGCGAATTCAGGCACACGCCCGAGGAGAGGCAACGACCATGATGCACGACTTCCTGCCCAGCCCGCCGTCTCGCAAACGGGACCCCGCTCAAATCGCCAAGGAATTCCGATCCTTTGCGGCGTTCGACCGGTGGATGGATGACGAGCTGGAGCGTCTCGTGGCCCAATGGATGCACACGGCGGCTCCCAACGCGAGTCGCAGTTGGCGCATCGAGCGCAAGCTTCGGCAACCATAGACGCGGCCACCGGACGCAACATCCGGGGCGCTTGGCCCCCAGTCAGGGCCGCGCCAGCCACTTGACCGCCTCGTTCATCCGTTCTTCCGGCGGTCCGCCGTATGCCACAAGCTGGCCAATGGCGCCGGCGGCCGTATAAGCGGCGCTCACCAGTCCGGGCGGCGTCGGCTGTTCGCCGGCCAACCACAATTCGCCGGGGGCGGCAAGCGCCAGCATCCCCGGCACATCTCCATACTTGGCTCCGCCGGCCAGGAAATTGACGTCGCTCGCCGAGCGCAACTTGGCAAAGCGAAATCCGTCGGTGTCGATCGCCGAGCGAGCCACGGCCCCGCCGGCCTGGGCTCTGGCCGCGGCCACCCAGGCGCCGGCGACGCCAAAACCAATCAGGTCGACTTGCGGTTTTTCGTCGGCAAACGATTGGCAGAACGACACCAGCGTGAGCACGTCGTGCACGCGCTGGGCAAACAGCGACGGATTGTACCCCAGCGTGTAGCCGGCAAACTCGCGCGGATTGTCGACCCGGCGGGCCGCTTCGAGCGGCTTGCCGTCGGCGAGAAACTCGCCCTGGTACACCAGGTCGGCCCCGACGACGGCGCTGCCGGATTTCAGCAACCCCTCGACGGCCGGCGCCGGCTTTCCGTCGACGAATAGACCCGCCTTACCCGACTCGTGTACCCAGATCACGACCCGCTTGTTCCACGTCTTGGGCTGGAGAATGACGACCGGCAGCGCTTCCTCGCGCGGCTTGTTCAAGAGCAGACCGAAACGCCGCGTGTATTCGGGCTGGGAATCCTCGCCGGCCGGTTTGTATTCCAAGTCCTCCTTGGGCACCAATGAGCGGCCGATCAGCACGTCGACGCCGCCCCCGACGATTTCGCGAAAGCGCGCCAGCGAGGTCGAATCGCTGGGCGTCAGGGCCGCGATCTGCCGGTCGGACTCCTCGGTCATGTATTTCACGAGCGAGCGCTCGTAGTCGCCGCCGTCCGGCGGCTTGGGATGACTCTCGTCCCAGACGGTCATTTCGGGCACGGAGAGCAGCTCAAAATCTTCCTCGATGATCGGCTCGCTCAAGCCCAAACCCAAGTGCTTGTTGAAAAAGTGATACATCACCTCGCGGCTGACGAAATTGTAGTTGTGCCCGAATTGCGTCAGGACCTTGCCCATCACCAGGTCGGGCACGCCCAGCACCTTGTAATGCTGTTTCAACTCGGGCAACCCCTTGGTGTCCAGCTCCTTGGTCCAGTCGTTGGCGCCGGTCATGCCCAAGGGCCGCGGGGCCATCAACGCCGCGAACTCGATATTGCCCGTTCCAACGCGAAGGTGGCAGCAGTTCTCGCACGTGCACCCCCCTTGCATCGCCGTCGAGACCATGACGGCCGGAAAGGCCGCGGTGACGCGCTCGTCAATCGCCGCGAGAATGAACGTCTGCGTGCCGCCGCCGCTGGCGCCGGTGACCCCGATCCGATTCGGGTCGACGTCCGGCAGCTCGCTCAACCAGTCCAGCGCGCGGATCGAGTTGTACGTTTGCAGGCCCATCACGCTCTGCTGGCGCAGCTCGGCCTGCGTGCTGAAGAAGCCCCAGTTTTCCGGCGTGTCGAATTCGGGGCGCTGCTTGGCGAAGCGATGCGCCAGCTCAAACGAAATCTGCACGCTGTCGGCATAGCCCAGCATGTCGTAGTGAAACACCACGCAGCCCATCCGCGCTAATTGAACCGAGCGGGCTTGCAACGGTGAGCGTCCGGAATTCTCGAACCGCTCGGCCCCGGCGACGATCTCTTTGCGCGCCGCGTCGACTCCCGCGTCGGTGAAGCGTCCGCCCGCCCAATGTCCGTGCGGGCACAATACGGCCGGCAATTTGCCGCTTTTGCCCTTGGGCCGGTACAAGCTGCCAGTGACGAAATGTCCCGGATAACTCTCCAGAAACACGCGCTCCACCGTATAGTTGTCGCGATCGACCTTGCCGTGAACCACGGCATTCGGCGCAGTGCGGCCAGGCATCGGCCACGTGCCGGTAGCCACCAGAATGCGACGCCGCACCGGTTCGGCCCGCTTGGCCCATGCTTCCTTGGTTTCCGCGGGCGTGAACGGGAAGTATCCGTCGAGGTCGTTGAGTTTGCCCAGCCGCTTATCCTGCGGCACCTGGCCTTCCGGCAGAACGCGGGGCACGTCAGCCGAGGCGCTTTCGAGAGCCGCGAGCAACAAGCAAACAAAAAACGTCGCGGTGTGTCGCACGTGAATACCGATGTCGCACAACATGGCGCCAAGCGGGTAACCCGCTCTTTTGGGACCTTACTCCGTCGCAGTATACTAGCAACGGCCGGACGAAACCTACCGATTCGGCCCGACTAAGTCGCCGGCGGCCGCGAAACACCGCTGGCCTGACCCGCCATCAGGCCTTGTCCGGTGCTCGAACACCCGTCCAGAATAGGCGCAAGGCATCGCGATTTCCAGTGTCGAGGGCGAATTGGGGCCGATCGATCGATCCCCCCTCCTGACCCGAAAGGCATTCAGAATTGACAGGCACGCACCGGGTCATCTACGTGGCGGCCAACCTCCCGCAGGCGTACGCCCTGAAAAACCTGTTGGCCGAGCACGGGATTACCGCCTACGTCAGTAACGATACGCTCAACGCCGTGCACTTTGCCGTCGGCGATTTGTTTGTGCGCGGGACCGGCGGGCCGGGCTTTTACGACACCGCGCCCGGCGTCGTGGTGCTCGAGGAAAACGCTTTGGAAGCACGCCGCATCGCCTTGGAGGCCGAAAGGGCATTGCAGCAGGGACTGCCCTCGCCGGAGCTGGCGCAATTGGAAGCCGAGGCCGGCGACGATGCCGAGTGGCCCTCTTGCCCGCATTGCGGCCGGCCGCGGCTCACCAGTTGTCCGGTCTGCGAAACGGCCGGAACCCAATTCGCGGAAGCCTTCATGCCCGACCACGAGCGGGCAGAAACCGCCGACGCGGCCGGCGATCACCCCCGGCCGCTGGTGATCTGCCCCACGTGCGACGAGCCGTTCGCGCCCGAGTTTCCGGCGCGCTGCGAATGGTGTGGGCATCGGTTCGCGGACGGCTATGAGCCGCCGCCCGTGGACTTGCACGCGACGCCGCCGTTTCTATCGGCCGAGGTCAATCGCGCCGCGACGATCGTCATGCTCGGCCTGGCCGCCGTCCTGGCGGCCGTTTTCGGCTGGTTCTATTACATCCTGCGGTAGCGCCGCGCCGCTACTTTTTTTCGGCGGTCGCCGGCAGCGGATTCTCGGCCGCCATTTCGCGGATCTGTTCGGTGATCTTCATCGAGCAGAACTGCGGTCCGCACATGCTGCAGAAGTGGGCGCTTTTGAACGTGTCCTGCGGCAGCGTTTCGTCGTGCATCCGCCGCGCGGTTTCCGGGT
>JBBDNV010000113.1:0-19954 GCA_040877415.1 Pirellulales bacterium | reverse complement strand
ACCCACTGAAAACCCACGCCTTTTCACGGCGCACAAAGGGGACATTCTACTTTTTCGTAAAAAGTAGAATGTCCCCTTTCTTCTACTACGATTGCGACTCGCCGTATGCAAGCAGCTTTTTCAATCGCTCGACGGCGGCGGCCGGTTCGTCGCCGGATCCGACCAGCGTAAACTCGCGCTCGTGGTCGGAGACGACGCTGATCGTGACGTGGATCCGCTCCGCCGGCAGGCAACGCTCGACGCGGCCGGCCCATTCGACGAACACCAGGTTCGGCGGTTCAAAGTATTCGTCGGCTCCCAGCTCGAGAAACTCGTCGTCGTCGCGCAGCCGGTAGGCGTCTAGGTGATAAATCGGGCGCGCCCCGCGATATTCGTGCACCAGCACAAAGGTCGGGCTCACCACGTCGCGGCGGTCGACGCCCGAGGCCGCCGCGGCCGCCTGCACCAGCCGCGTCTTGCCCGCCCCCAGCGGGCCGTCGAGCGCAACGACCCCGTGCGGCAATGCTTCCGCCAGCGCCCGGCCAAGCCGCTCGGTATCGTTTTCGCTTACCGAGCGAAAAGTGAAAGTCGCTTGCATGGTGAATGGGGAAGTGGGGTGCCATGCTCACGCCCGGCGTGAGCATGTCTTGACAACTACCAGCCCGAGGCCGTCGGCGAGGTGATGTCTACCTCAAACTCAGAATCTCCCTCGCTTGCCAGGATTATGCAAGTGCAAGCAGAAGGTCCGTCAACTATGGTGGGCCGTAGGCCCAACCTGCAATAGCCAGGGGCAACGCCCCTGGACTCCGGTTTCAAAGCAACGTTTTGTTAGCCCCAACGGGGCGATCTGAGAGCGCCCCGTTGGGGCTTGAAGAGCACGTTGTCTCACCAGTTCCAGGGGCTGCGCCCCTGGCTATCGCAGGTCGCCGCGTTGCGGCTGCATTCCGGCATCGGCGATCAGACGCTGTCACTTGCATAATCCTGTAGCGCTTCGGGTTAGTGTGCGTTGTCTCGTGCGTTAAATCGACAGACCTGCTAATGCTCATACCCGCGCGGCACTAGCGGTTGGCGCGTGCCCGACGCGCCCACCTGCCACAGCCCTTTTTCGGCCACGAACTGGCCGATCGCGTTCAAGCCGCAATCCAGCGGCTGGTGCGCCACGAGCTCGGCGGCCGCCGCGGGCGGCACGGCCAGGATCAACTCAAAATCTTCTCCGTCCTCAAGTGCGTGGGCAAGCGCCGTCGAGCCATCGTTTAACTGGGCGGCCCAGCGGCCGGCTGCCTCCGCCACAGGAACCTTGGACAGCTCGATGACGGCTCCGCACCCGCTCGCCTCGGCCACTCGCGCCAAATCGAGCGACAGCCCGTCGCTCACGTCGATCCCGGCATGGAGCGGATAGCGGCCGGCCAGCCACAACGCTTCGTTCACGCGCGGCTCGAAGTCAAAATGATGCCCCAGCCGACTGCCCCCAAAACGCCCGCTGACAACGATCCAATCACCCGGCTGCGCGCCGGATCGCAAGAGCGGGCCGCTTGCGCCGGCCTCGCCCACGAGGGTCACGCTGGTGACCAAAGGCCCGTCCCACGTATTGGTGTCTCCGCCGGCGATCGCCAGTTGATACCGTTCGGCCAGGGGAATCATCCCCTCGTAGAGCGCTTTGGCCAATTCGAGCGCGCCGGCGCGCGGCAGCGCCAGCGCCACGAACGCGGCCAGCGGCCGCGCCGCCATAGCGGCCAGATCGCTCAAATTGACGGCCAATGCTTTGCGGCCGACTCGCTGGGGAGCGTCGTTGGCCAGTTCGAAGTCAACCCCGTCGGTCAAGAGGTCGACGGTCACGACGCACCCCTCGCGCTCGGCCAGCCGCAAAACGGCCGCGTCATCGCCAATTCCCACGGGCAAGCTCGGCTGCGAAGCAAGCCGGGCGCGCAGCCAGCGGATGAATTCCAGCTCCATGGGGGCGCCACCTCGCCGGGAAAGCAATCCAGGAATGCCCGCGCATACTGCAAGCGATTGTACCCGTTTTGCCTGGCATGCGCGCCGGCAATGGCTACCGCCGCGTCGAGGTCGACAGATGGCCGTAGTAGGTCGCCTCGTTGCGCAGGATCAGGAACTTGACCTCGTCGAGCTTGGCGAACTCGTCGCTCCCCAGAATGAAGATGACATTCTCCATCGAGATGGATTCCCAGATGTGGATGCCCAGCAGGATGTCTCCCTGGCGAATGCCGTCGCGGGCCGCGGGACCGTCGCGCCGCACGGACGTAACCAACAGGCCGCCGCGATACTGCTTCCGGTAGCCGCGCAACTGGGCCGCTCCGACCGGCTCGAGCCGCATCCCCAGCGTCTCCCAGGCCCGCTCGGCGTCGGTCGATTTTTTGGGGGCCGAAGCCAGCACCAGGTTCACCTTGACCGGCTGTTGGCCCCGGTGTACGGAGAGCGTGAACTCTTCGCCAACCCGGTGTCCGAGCAAGGCCCGTTCGAGGTCCAGGGGGCGTGCCACGGGATTGTCGCCGATCCGCGCGATGATGTCCCCCGGCTGCAAGCCGCATTTGGCGGCCGGGCTGGCGTCGTCCACTTCCCCCACGATGCAAAACCGCTCGGTGGGCGAGGCCGAGAGCCTGCTGACGATGCCGTGCCAGGTGTTTTCCGCCCGCTCGCGCTCGGCGCACATCAGCTCGGCCGCCACGGCCACGGCCATGTCGACCGGAATCGCGAAACCGATCCCCTGCGCGCCGGCCCGCACGGCCACGTTGATGCCGATCATCTCGCCGTCGATGTTCAACAGCGGCCCGCCCGAGTTACCGGGGTTGATGCTGGCGTCGGTCTGGATCAGGTCGCTGTAGCTCTGCGTTTCGCTGACCTGCACGGTGCGGTGCAGCGCGCTGATGATGCCTCGCGTCACGGTGTGTTCATAACCGTACGCATTGCCCACGGCCACGACCTCCTCGCCGGTCATCAGGTCGCTCGAGGTGCCGATGTTGATCACCGGCAGTTTGCTGTTGTTGATCTTGATGATCGCCAGGTCGGTTTTCGGATCGTGGGCCACCCGGGTGGCTACGTACTCCTCCTTGTCCGAAAGCGTCACCTCGATCCGCTTCACGCCGTCCACGACGTGGTTGTTCGTCAGGACGTAGCCGCGTTCGTCGATGACCACGCCCGTGCCCATGCCGTTGACGTTTTGCGTCTCGCCGCGGCGATAATTCTCATCGCCGGGCGCCAGGGTCTTCTGGCCGTGAATGTTGACGATCGAGGCCCCCGCCTGCTGGACGATTTTGACGGTCGGCGATTGCCGCCGCTCGCTGGCGCGCGCCGGTTCGGCGGCCGTACACAACACGCCGGCCGCCGCGAATCCGAAACCTAGCGCCGCCGCTAGTCGGATGCAGGCGCAAGCTGGTCTGGCGGGCATGGGCGGGAAACGATTGGGGTTTGGCGGCCTCGACGGGCGCCAAGGCCATGGGACTTGCAGGCTGGCAAACACGGAAATCGGCCGCAGGCGTGGTTTCTAAGTGGGACGAAAGCTAAATCGTCCTACAAGCGCAAACGCATAAGGGGCGGATAGTTCAGCCGGAAAAAACGGCCTAGCTTGACGCGCCAGCACACCGCACAGGCGGCACTGTTCGCCCACCTTATCCGCGGGTAAGGATTGGGGTTTGGGATCGCGGTCGGCGCGCGCCGGCCCGGGGCTAAACAATCGCGGCTCGTGAGCCTCAGCGACTAACGCCCAACGCCCAACTCGTCGAGCTCCTGCTCGCCGCCCACGGCGTCGGCGGCCTCGCGGGGGCGTTTGCCTTTCGTGAGCATGGCGAGCTGCACGAACAGGAACACGCCGAACAGGCCCAGCATCACGTAGGGCCAGTAGCGCACGTACGGGATGTGCACCTGTTCGGCAATGCCGACCAGCACCAGCACGAAGATTCCCAACAGCAACAGCCCGCAGCCGACGGACGTCATGGTTCCCTTGAATGTGCCCTCTTCGGTGTAGTCCTCGTAATAGAGGTCGATCGTGCGCGCCTTTTGCAGGCTGCGGTCGATCGTTTCGGCAAGCTCTACGGAGCGGGCCGCGTCGACCCAATCGGGCTGCGGCGTGCCGCCGCCGATCGTCGCGGTCAATTCGGCAAGCGAGGCGGCCGCCGGGTCCCAGGCGTCGAACTCTTGCCGCTCGGTCTGGCCATCGACGGAGAGTTCCAGCGTCCACGGCTCGCCGTCGCCGCGAACGTCCAAAGCGGCTCGGCCGCGCGAGCCGGTGAGCGTGATCTTGGCCCCGTCGGCGCTCTGGATCGGCACCACCGACCACCGCGCCGCAATGCCCGCCGGCCCCGCCATCTGCGCGCCGAGGCTGGAATAGGCATCTTCGCCCGCGGCGCCCCCCATGGCTCCCAGCCGGGTTATTTCGCCGGCGATGCCGCGCACCAGATCGACGTCGCGGGCAAACTGCCGCTCGACGTTGCGCCTGGTCGGCTCGGCGACGCACCGCTCGACGGTGACGTGCTCCACCTTGCCGATCGGCGAGGCGGCTCCCCCGCGCGCGATTTGGGCCAGAACCCGCACTGCCGGATGGTTGCGGCCGGCCAGATGGGGCACGATCACCGAACCGGTCTCCCGGCGGATCATGTCCAGCTCGTAGTACACAAGCATCGAGTCGACCACCGGGTGCGAGGCCAGCACCGGCATGCCGGTCTGAATGAATTTTCGCAGTTGCTCGGCCCGGCGATCCTGGTCATTGCCCCGGGCAACCACAACCGCGTCGACCCGTTCGTCGTCGAGCAGGGCTTCCCACTGGCCGATTGGCCGAAACTGTCCGGCTAGCCGCCCGAGCTCGTCCGCGGCGTCTTGCGCGCCGGCGAACTCGCAGATCCCGACCAGGACGAGCTGCTGGCTCTCGACGACGGCCCGAACCAGATCCGCCGTCGAATCGTCGGCCCCGAGGAAAGCAATGCGCATCGGTCGCGTGGCGGCAGCTTCCATGCGTCAATTATAGGGTAGGCGATTGGCGTTGGGGATTGGTGTTCCGAGGTCCGTGTGCAATCAGAGGTGCCGACTGCGCCTGCTCGTCAAGCAGTGCCCGACCCCAACCCCTAACGGCGAACCCCTTCCACGCTCCGGCCCGGGCCCGGTCGGCCCTGCGCTAAACTTTCAACTTCATCATCGCTTCCACGAAAAAATAGTCGCCCCACATCACCGATTCGTCGACGCCAAGATTCTTCTTCGTGTGGTAGACGCCGTGCTTGAGGATGCCTTCCCAACCAGGCGTCTGGTGGGCCAGGTACTCGGGCTCCACGAGCGCGTCGAGCATCGCCAGCGCCGTTTGCCGATACGCCACCGCCCGATCGAGCGACCTGGTCTGCCGCTCCAGGTCCAAGAGCCCGCTGGCGGCAATCGCCGCGGCCGACGAATCTTTCTGCGGTCCCCACGGCAACGGAGCATTCAGGTCGGCCGCAAAGTCCCAATACGGCACGTGATCCTTGGGCAAGTGCGTCAGCCAGAAGTCGGCGTTCCGCTCGGCCACGTCGAGCCATTCTTTGTCGCCCGTCAAAGCGTACACCTGGCTGTATCCGTACATCGACCACGCCAGCCCCCGGGCCCAATTGCTATCGGGGCGCAATCCCTGGTGCGTCGACTGCCCGAAAAACGCTCCCGTCCGGGTATCGAACAGCCCCTCGTGCGCCGTCGACCCGTCGGGCCGCACCAGCCGATCGCGCGTCGTGCGGCAGTGGGCGTCGGCGATCCGCCGCAGCTCGTCATCCCCCGTCCTCTGGGCCGCGAAAAAGATGATCGGCACGTTCATCATGACGTCGATGAACAGCGACTGCGGCCCGATGAACGAGCACAGATACTCCCCCTTTTCCTGAAACCGCGTGGCCAGCGTTCGCCCCGCCTGGATGAGCACCTCGCGCAGCCGCTCCTCGCCGGTCAGCTCGTACCACGGCCGATACGTGTTGAGAAAAATGAACCCCAGGTCGTGCACGTTGCGGTCGTGCTGCCGGTGTTCCAACAACCGGCTGTAGTGCTCGGCCCTTTCGCGCCACTCGGGCTTGCCGGTGCGCTTGAAGAACTGCCACATCAAGCCGGCGAAAAACCCGCCCGTCCAATCGGTCCACAGTTCGCCCTCGTGCAACCACTTTCCGCCCGTCGTATAGATCGGGAAATAGTCGGGCGTGCGCTCGACCGTCGCCTGCACTTGCCGCTCGGCAAACTCCAGTGCCCGGGCGTACTTCTCAGAGTGAAAATCAACCATCGTTCAGAGTTGCAGGCGCGCACCAAGTTCCGTGGCTTTGTGTTTATTGGTCGGATCGCTTGGGTATCAAGAGCGGTCCATGGTAACTCCCGGCACCACCTACGCAAAGTAAGTGCACGCTGTGTGCTGATGATGGAAATCGATTCACGCTGGCGGACGATCGTGTAGTCCTTGACTGTTGTTCGCCGAGACGCTCGAATGGGGTAGAAGTATCCGTTTGTAGTGGGGGACGACCAAGCAACGGCTTCCTTCAGGAAAGGACAACACGATGCACGGTCACTGCGACGCCACGCTTTGTCAAATCATTCCACCGCACATGCTTGAATCGATGGCGAAATCACCAAACAAGAAAGTCAGAGACGCGGCGATCTCGAATATTGCAGCGGCTGAACGGGCGCGTGCCGCGCGAGCGACCTTGGCCGAAGTCCGTCCCAGAATGATCTCTGCACTAGCCCTCGGCGTATCGACCAAGAAAATCCGCGTGATTCACGACGCAAAACGAAAGCCGAACCTGAACGGCACCGTCGTCCGTCGGGAGGGAGATTCGAACGCCAGCGACAAGGAAGTGGACGAAGCCTATCGTTTTTCAGGATACGTACATGATTTCTACCGTAAGGTCTTCAGCCGTAGTTCGATCAATAATAGGGGCTTGCCTCTCAAGTCGAGCGTGCGATACCGCGAAGATCCCGCCGAGGCGTACAACAACGCGTTTTGGTGGCAAGACCAGATGGCCTACGGCGACGGCGATGGAATGGTGTTCAAGCGTTTTACCACGTCGCTTGACGTCGTGGGCCATGAGCTTACTCACGGCGTCGTGGAGTACGAAGCGAATCTCTTGTATCGAAGCGAATCAGGCGCTCTCAATGAAAGCTTTGCGGACGTTTTCGGCAGCTTAATCAAGCAATGGCAAAAAAATCAGACGGCCAAACAGGCGGACTGGCTGATCGGAAATGAGCTCCTGCACGAGACGACGACGCGCAAGGCTTTGCGCAGCTTGAAGGCCCCCGGAACCGCGTACCAGAACGATCCCGATCTTGGCTCCGACCCCCAACCCGCCCACATGGACGATAAGTATACCGGCTTCGCGGATAACCAAGGTGTCCACATCAACTCCGGCATCCCCAACCACGCGTTTTACATCGCTGCCGTGGAAATTGGCGGGCGTGCATGGGAAAAAGCCGGCAGGATCTGGTACGATGCCTTGGACCGTGGCCTGAAACCGGACAGCGACTTTGAAGATTGTGCAAAGGCGACCTACATTTCGGCCGGAATGCTTTATGGGCCGGGAAGCGCCGAGCAGAAAGCGGTCAAAAAAGGTTGGGTAACGGTTGGGCTCTCGCTCTAAGGGTGCTGCCGACATGAACAAGAAAAGACCGCCCAGGGTGGAGTATCAAGAATCGGGAGGCGGCTGGGGAAACCCTCTGCTGGGCCGTGTATTCGATTCCGACAAGGATCTCCCCGAGGACGAGCGGGAACACTTTGCCCAACTCGTTGAGCAGTGCGACCTGTCGAATTCCGGCCAACTTGAAGGCCGGCCGCCTACCGACATTACGACCTTCGAACTGCGCGTCGAAGAGAACGACAACAGCGTCAAAGTGGTGGGAGACATGCAGCGGGCTGACGACAAGCTTCGTACGCTCGTCAGCTTCATACGCCAGCATAGCCGCAAGGAAATCCTCAAGTAATTCAACGACTCGCCACGACGCCGAGCGCGATCCTAATCCGCTCAGCCGATCAGCCCCGTCGCGCGGCCGGCTCGGGCCAGGATTTCGAGCGCAAAATCGAGGTCCCCGCGGCTGTGAATCGCCGACACGCAAGTCCGCAGCCGGGGCGCATCGACCGGCACCGCCGGGTAGCAAACCGGGATCACTAACAAGCCCTCCGAGCGGCAGATGCGCGTCATCTCGAGCGTGGTGTCGTCGTCCTTCGTCATCACCGGCACGATGGGAGTGACGCTCGCGGCCGTGTCAAACCCGAGATCTTTCACCCCGTTCAGATAATAGTCCACATTGTTCCACAGGTTGGCGACGCGCTCGGGCTCGCGCTCCAGGACTTCGACCGCCGCGATCGCCGCGCTTGCCTGAGGGGCCGGCAGCGCCCCGCTGAAGATGTAGCCCCGGGCATGATGCCTAAGATAGGTGATGATCTCATCGCGGCCGGCCACAAAGCCGCCGCAACTGGCCAGGCTCTTGGAAAGCGTCCCCATTTTTACGTCGATCGCGTCGGGAGCCAGATCGAAATGCTCCTGGACCCCGCGGCCCGATTGGCCCAGCACTCCCAGACTGTGCGCCTCGTCGACCATCAGCAAGGCACCATGCCGCCGGCATAACTTCACCACCGCGGGCAGGTCGCAAATGTCTCCGTCCATGCTGAACACGGTGTCGACGACGACCAACGTGCGCCGCGGCGACGCTTTCTCTAATTGCTCGGCCAGGGCGTCCATGTCGTTGTGCCGAAACTCGCGGACTTCCGCGCCGGACATGCGGCAGCCGTCGGCAATGCTGGCGTGATTCCACTGGTCGCCGATGACGCAGTCGCCCCGACCGACCAACGTGGAAATCGTCGCCAGATTGGTGACGTAGCCGCTGCTGTATACGATCGCGTCGTCGGCTTGCATGAAGGCGGCCAGTTTGGCTTCGAGCCGCCGATGCACCGTCGTGGTTCCCGCCAACAGCCGTGCGCCGTGATGACCGGTTCCGAACTCCTGGATCGCGCGAATTGCCGCCTGCTCGAGGTGCGCGTGCCCCAGCAGGCCCAGATACTCGTACGAGGCGAGCATCAACATCCGTTTTCCGTCGGCGGTGACCCAGGCGCCGTCGTGCTGCGAGATTTCCGGCTCGAAGAAGTAAAGCCCCTCTTTTCGAAGCGACCTGACGCGACGATTCAGCCGCTCGTATTGCTGAACGAGTCCGCCGGAATCGTCGGCGGGCTGGGTCGTGACCCGGTCGCCGCTGGCCGGTGCATCTTCGCCCGTGCGTTGTGCCGGCGCCGCCGGCAGGCCATTCAAATAGTCGGCCAACTCATTGATCGTTTCGAGCTCGAACAAGATTTCCGGATTGACGTTTTTTTGGGTTGCGCGTTCGAGTTCGGCGGCAATCGATGCCGCCCCCAGCGAATCGATTCCCAGCTCGAACAGCGACGCGTCGTAGTCGACCTCGCTCTGGATCTGACGCGATTCGCGCTTGAGCCACTCGACGACCGTATCGTGAATCAACTGGTGCGTTTCGGCGCCTTGGAGCGGTAAGTTGACAGGCTGTTCCACTCGGCAGACCTCCTCGAAGCAGGATCTTCTTCGCCTTCGCAGGGCCATTCGGATCGGTCGCGGAGCCGATCCCGTGGCCACCTTCAGGATGGGCGTGCGCCGGGCCGCTCGGGAGCTTCCGTGTCTCTCTTGACGGGCGTAACGCACATGCAATGTATCGGACGCCGGGGGCCGACGCCAGCAAGTCGCTTAAGAAAGATCTGCTCGGGAAGAGGCGAAAAGGGGCCGGTGCTCCAGTCCGGCGGATCGTCCTCACTGCGCCATGCCGGTGAGCAACGTTTCGAACGCTTCCCGGTAGGCAAAAAGCGCCGCAGTGCCCCCGGAGTGTCAGAACACCACGTTGGCCGACTTGTCAAAGAATCCCCGCCGCACCAGGTCCACCAGGCCGGCGTGCGCCCGTACACAATTGTCCTCCGTCCTTTTGCCTCATGGCTCCGGCCGCTCGCCTCAAATCGGTCCCTCCACCCGGTTGGACCCGGAGAGAGAACTTGCTAGATTCTTGGGGTCCTCAGGAGTGGGAATTCGAAATTGTCCCGGCCGCCGGCCCGACGTCAGCAGTGCGTCGGCCGCGCGCCTGAGATTTCGAAAACAGTTTAGCATCTCGGAAATTGCATCTCTAAGGAGGAAGTCACATGGATCCCCGTCACTATCGAACTGGAGTTGCCTGCGCGTCGGTTGTCCTTTTCTTCTTCGCCGCCCGAGCGCCGGCTCAAGAGCCCGCGGCCGAGTCGCCCAGCCTGCCCGTTGTGACGTTCTTCTACTATGACGCGGCCGGCGTCGAATGGGCCTTTTCCGCCGAGCCCGAGCGGTTTCGGCGTCACCTCGCGTCGAACTCCGATTCGCAGGCGCTGTTCGATGGCGTTACCGCCGCCGTGGCCGAAAAGCCCGACGCCGCCGGCCCGGCCCGGCAGATGACGCGCTGGATCGAAAGCGAACGCGAGCGGTTCGAGCAGACCCGGCGCGAACCGGCACGCATGCGCATGGCCGAGGGGATCATCGCCTACCTGCGGGACCACGATTTCAGCATCTCCAAGCTGGTCGACGACCTCAAGCATCGCTCGGGCGCTTCCGAAGTCGAGCTGGTGATCATCCACTTGCGCGATGGTCAGGGCAGCCCTTCGTACAAGCTGCAAGTCGTTCTCGTCGATCCCGAGATCGCAATCAGCAAACAGGGCTTCAACGTCAATCTCCCCGAGCCGAAAGCGACCTACACCGTCGTGACTTACGCCCTGGGTGTCGCTCTCTACGAAGTGCAAGAGATCATCCACCGCGACTCCTCCAAGGAGGACACCCAGGAGAACAAGAACATCGAGCCGCTTCCGCTGCCCGACCCGCTCGAGACGCCGGCCACCGACGCCGTCCCGGCGCTGCTGCGAAGCCCGGCATAGGAATGGATACTTCCCGCGACACCACCCTATGCACCCGCCGTGGCGGGTGTTAGGGTGGTGGACGGCGCGTTTCGGCTGGCGCGGAGTGTTTTGATTTCCACTCCGCGGCCCGTGCCACTCTTGTCGGAACCCTTTGTCTTTCCGGTCGAAAGGTATTGGCGTCATGCCCTGGTTAACCGTTCGCCGATTGGCGTTTGCCGCCGCCGCGTTCTGCTGGATGTCGATGCGCCTCGATTCGGTTCGCGGCCAGGAAGCAGACGGCCAGACGGGGCAAAGCCGCCCCAAGATCGTGGTCACGGATCGCGCGAGAGAGATTCACAATCGCGCGATTCTGGTCGACGGCCACAACGATCTTCCCTGGCAAGTCCGCACGCGCGGCTCGTCGACGTTTGAAAAGCTCGACATCGCCCAGCCGCAGCCGGCGATGCATACCGACATCCCGCGACTGCGCGCCGGCGGCGTCAGGGCTCAATTCTGGTCCGTCTATGTGCCGGCCGGCACGCGCCGCGACGGCAAAGCCCTGTCGATGACGCTCGAGCAAATCGCGATCGTCAAGGCCATGATGAAACGTTATCCCGAAACGTTCGAACTGGCCCTCTCGGTCGATGACGTCGAGCGGATTTGCGGCCAGGGAAAGATCGCTTCCTTGATCGGCGTGGAAGGAGGGCATTCGATCGAAAACTCGCTATCCGTCCTCCGCCAATTGTATGAACAGGGCGCCCGCTACATGACGCTGACCCATTCCGACACGCTCGACTGGGCCGATTCGGCGACCGACGAAGAGCGCCACGGCGGATTGACCCCCTTTGGCGAGGAAGTTGTCCGCGAGATGAACCGCCTGGGAATGCTGGTGGATATTTCCCACGTGTCGGTGCCCACGATGAAGCAGGCCATTCGCACGAGCCGCGCGCCGGTCATTTTTTCCCATTCGTCGGCCCGGGCGGTCGCCGATCATCCCCGCAACGTGCCGGACGACGTGCTCGGCATGACCGCCGAGAACGGCGGCGTGGTGATGGTCAACTTCTATCCCGGTTTCATCGTTCCCGAAGCGGCCGAGCGCGGCAAGCAGTTCATCCCCCTTTACCGGGAGCTGAAACAGAAATACGGCGAGGACAGCGAACAGATTCGCGCCGAAATCCGCCGCTGGCGAACCCGGAATCCCACTCCGCCCGGCACGGTCCACGTCGTTCTCGATCACATCGACCATATCGCCCGAGTCGCCGGCGTCGATCACGTGGGCCTGGGCTCGGATTTCGACGGCATCGAACGCGTTCCCCAGCAATTGGAAGACGTGAGCAAATATCCCAACATCACGCAAGGCCTCCTGGACCGCGGTTACAGCGAAGAAGACATTAGAAAGATTCTCGGCGGCAATCTCCTGCGCGCCCTGCGCCAGGCGGAAAAAGTGGCGGCGAAGTAGGGGTTGGGGGTTTTCGTTGTCGTCGGGGCCACCGATAACCGGTTGTCCCCAGGGTGGCACCGACGACTTACGATTGCCGACGGTCCCCATCGACCCTGGGGTCCCCGATCGCCGATGCAATACGACCCAATCCTCAACGTCGTGCTCTATCATCCGGAGATTCCGCACAACACCGGCAGCGTGGGCCGCACGTGCGTCGCGGCCGGCGCGAAGCTGTGGCTGGTGCGGCCACTCGGGTTCCGTCTGGACGACTACTACCTGCGCCGCGCAGGGCTCGACTACTGGGAACATCTGGAGTGGGAAGCTGTCGACGATTGGGACGCGCTGGTGGCGCGGCTTGGCGAGCGGGAGTTTTGGTACTTCACCAAAACGGCACAGCGGAGCTACACCGACGTGCAATTCGCGGAACAAGACGTGCTGGTCTTCGGCAGCGAATCGCGGGGACTGCCGCCGTCGCTCGTCGAGGCTCATCGCGAGCGGCAGTTGCGCATTCCGGTCCGTCCACAGGCGCGCAGCCTCAACCTCTCGAATGCCGTGGGGATCGTGACGTTCGAAGCACTGCGGCAGTGGGGGACACCCCAATCGCCCCGGCTTTGACGGGGGATCGAATCATCCAACCAAAAGCGAGCTGGCCGCTACTTCGCCGCCGCGGCTTTGCCGGCAAAGTCGCCCGCGTCGACCACGACCAGCCGCTTGGGATCGACGTATTTGCGCAGCGCCTCGAGCACCTGCTCGGGCGACAGCGCGCTGATGCGGTTTTCCAGCTCGCCGTAAAAGGCCATCGTGCGGTCGACGAACAGGTTTTGGCTCAGCATCCCGGCCAGCGCCGCGTCGTTGGTCCGCGCCACCTGCTGCTGTTGCAGGTAACCCTGCTTGGCCCGCGCCAGTTCGGCCGCCGTAACGCCGTCGGCCAAGAGCTTGGTCAACTCCTCGTTGATCGCGGTGTTCACCTTTTCCATGTTTTTGGGATTGCAGATCGCGTAGATCGTCAGGCTCGAGCGGGCATCCAGGGCATCGGACGAAACGGCCGAGCCGACCCCGTATGACAGCCCTTCCTTCTGCCGGACGCGATCTCCCAACCGCGACGACAGCGCTCCGCCGCCGAACACGTAGTTTCCGATCACGATCGCCGGATAGTCCGAGTCCGACTCCTTGAGCGGAAACGCCAGGCCGGCGACGTACGTGGCATTGGCCTTGTCCGGCGTCAAAATCTGCTGCTGGACGCCCGGCACGCCGGGAAAATAGACCGTCGGAATGCGGGCATAAGACTTTCCGGCCGTCCAGCCGGAGAAGGCTTCCTCGAGAATGTTGGTGTTTTCCACCGGATCGAAGTCGCCCACGATCGCCAGTTCGCCGGCCTGCGCGCCGAGGAACGCGTCGTACAGCGTCTGCACCCGCTCCCGCGCGACGTCGGTGTAGCGCTTGATCTCTTCCTCGATGGTCGGCACGTAACGCACGTCGTCCTTGGCATACGGCGAAACCAGCCGCCGCACGCGCGTGATGGCCAGGGCCGTCGGATCGGTGAGTTGCTCTTCCAGGCTGGCAAGCTGCTGCCGGCGCAGCACGTCGAACTCGTCGGCCGGCAAAGTCGGCTCGCGCAGAATTTGCTTGAGCAGCTTCAACACGGCCGGCAAATTGGCACGCTTCGTCTGGATCGAAAACGCGGCCTCGCCCGGGCTGCCGCCGGCCGAAAGCGTGGCCAGGTTTTTGTCCAACTCATCCTGGATCTGCTGCCGCGTGAGGTTCTTGGTGCCGCGCGTCATCAACAGGGGCAACATCTCGGCGGCCGCCGCAAACCCCTTGAGCGATTCCAGGTCGCCGTAGCGCAAGACCAGCCGCACGTTGACCGACTCGCTGCGCGTTTTCTTGGGCAGCAGGATACCCTTGACGCCCTCGGCCAGCGTGATGCGCTGGCTGCGGGCGTCGACGTTGGCGGGCGTCGGGTCGAAGGCTTCGCCCCCGGCCACTTCCTCGCGCCCCTTGTAGCCGTCAAACAGCGTCGCCAGTTCGGGACTTTGCGGAATGGGGGTCTTTTCAGACTGTTCCGAAGGAATGAAGACTCCGAGGGTCCGGTTTTCGCGCCGCAAGTAGCGCTTGGCGACATCCTGCACCTGCTCGGGCGTGACCTTTTCGACCCGGTCGCGGTGCAACAGGTATAGCCGCCAATCGCCCTGAGCCGCCCAATCGCTCAGCCGCACGGCGATGCGACCGGTGTCGGCCTCGGCCAGCTCGCGCTGCTTGACCAGTTGCTGCTTGGCCCGTTCGACTTCCGCCTCGCTGGGCGTTGTGTCGCCGGCCTTTTCAACGACTTCGAGCATCGTGTCGCGGGCCGCGTCGAGCGAGTCGCCCTTGCGCACTTCGGCCTGCACCTCCAGAACGCCCGGATCGTGCCAATTCTCGGCAGCCGCCGAAACGTCGGTGGCCTTGCTGGTTTCGACCAGGGCCTTGTAGAGCCTGCCCGAGGGGGCTGAGCTCAAGATATTCGCCAGCACGTTCAAGGCCGCCACGTCGTCGTGGCCGCCCGAAGGAATGTGGTACACCGCGTCCACCATGCCCACGTCGCCCACGCGTCGCAACGTCACCGATCGCTCGCCGTCCTGCGGAGGCTCTTCGGTATAGGTCTTGTCCAACGTGCGCGTCGGCTTGGTCAGTTTTCCGAAATGCTGCTCGACCAGTTGGATGGCCTTGGCCGGATCGAACTTGCCGGCGATCACCAGCATGCAATTGTCCGGCTGGTAGTACTTCTTGTAGAACGCCTGCAGGTTCTTGATCGGCACGCGCTCGATGTCGGTGCGATTGCCGATCGTCGATTTGCCGTAGTTGTGCCAGTCGAATGCAGCGGCCATGACGCGCTGGCTGAGCAGGTTGCTGGGCGAGTTCTCGCCCGCCTCGAACTCGTTGCGCACCACCGTCATTTCGGAAAACAGGTCTTCCTGCTTCACAAAGCTGTTCACCAGCCGATCGGCCTCCAGCTCAAGCGCGAAGTTCAGATTGTCTTCGCTGGCCGGCAGCGTCTCGAAGTAATTCGTCCGGTCGACCCACGTCGTGCCGTTGAACCGGGCCCCGCGCTCCTGCAGTGCCTTGGGAATGTGCGGATGCGTGGGCGTTCCCTTGAAGACCATGTGTTCCAGCAGGTGCGCCATCCCGGTTTCGCCGTAGCCTTCGTGGCGCGAGCCGACGAACACCGTGAGATTGACCGTCACGGTCGGCTTCGAGGGATCCGGATACAAGAGCACGAGCAGCCCGTTGTCGAGGCGGTATTCGGTAATGCCCTCGATCGTCTGGATCTTCGTGGCCTTGGCCTGCTCGGGCTTGTCGTCGGCGGCACTGGCGCCACAGGCCGCTGCTGCGATGATCATGAAAGCCAGAAACGTGGCGATTCGAGTACGAGCCATGATCGTCATTCCCTCGCGGATTACGGATTACTGATTCGAATGAGTTGCTCAATTTCCGGCCGAGCAGGGGCGCCGAATGCCCGATTATACGCGTTGCCCTCCGCCTTGGAACCATACCTCAAGGCGGATTGCGGCGCATGGTCGGGGGACAAAGCGCCCACTGCCCGTTACGCAGGCATGGGAGCGGCCGTTCGATTTCACCGGTTCGTCTGGCTCGCCCCGCGCGCCGGCGCCGCCAGTGACCACGGAATTCCGGCATTTTTGCAAGACAAACCTGTGGATTTTGCCGGCGCTGCCGGCTGGCTCGACAGCACAGCTTTCGATGCGTCGCGTCACGGGCCTGGCGAGGCAGCCGCACTTCGAGGACCGCCGCGGCGCAGCGAGGGAATAATCGTGCCGCAGCGGGCATCTTGATGATAGGCGTCGACGATGTGCCCGGCATGCCCCGTTTCGCAATCCGCTGGCCGGGAACTTTGCCCCCCGCAGGTTCGTCCAATGCCGTGACGGCTCCACCACGCAGGTCCCAATAAGGATTCATGGCAAATGCGGCCCACAATTTTTTTGTCGGCGACGTTGTCACTGATTGCACTTTTGACCCTTCTCGGCTGCGGCGTCCAGTCGGCCAGGGAAGGCGCCAAGACGAGCGCCGACGTCCCAGCAGCCGCTGATCTGGCCGAACAAAAGAATGTT
The DNA here is from genome assembly GCA_040877415.1 of Pirellulales bacterium. GTDB lineage: Bacteria > Planctomycetota > Planctomycetia > Pirellulales > PALSA-1355 > JBBDNV01. The sequence goes on along the minus strand of JBBDNV010000113.1, from coordinate 3,588 downwards.
GCCGGGTTGAGCGACGGCGACGTCGGGGCGGGGGCCGGTGAGGGCGTCACGAGCACGCCCGAGGGATTGAATCGCAAAATCATCTATAACGCTCAAATCGAGCTGGCCGTCGAAGACTTTGCCGGCGTGCCCGATCGCGTGATCTCGCTGGTCAAGAAGTTCGACGCCTACGTGGCCGACTCGAGCCTCACGGGCTCGACGGGCGACAGTCGCCGCGGAACTTGGAAAATCCGGGTGCCGGTGGCCCGCTTCGAAGAATTCGTCGGCGCGGCCAAGGGATTGGGCGAAGTGATCCGTGTCGGCACCTCCTCGCGCGACGTCAGCGAGGAATATTACGACGTGGACGCCCGCATTCGCAATAAGACCAAGGAGGAAGAGCGGCTGCTGAAATTGCTCGAAGAGCGGCCGGGCAAACTCGAAGACGTGATCGCGATCGAGCGCGAACTGTCGCGCGTCCGCGAGGAGCTCGAGCGCATGCAGGCGCGGCTCCGCGTCTTGATCGATCTGACTTCGCTGACCACCGTGGAGCTGTCGATCATCGAAATCCACAACTACCAGCCGCCCGAGGCGCCCACGCTTGCAACTCGAGTTCGGCGCTCGTTCGAAGGCTCGCTGGCCGCCCTCCGGTCGGCCGGCGAAGGACTGCTGGTGGCCGGCGTGGCGATCGCCCCCTGGCTGCCGGTGATTGTGGTCGGATTGTGTCCCGCGTATTTCGTCATTCGGCGCGCGCGCCGGTCGCGTGGCGGCGATCGGCGGAATCCAACCGAAGGTTAATCGTCGCTCCCACTTCTGTTCTTCGAGCGCGTCGGGCCCCTGCTAGGCCGTGTCGAGGAGTTTCAAATTGGGCGCGATCTCCGCGATCTGCGCTCCCATGAATCGTTGGATGCCGGCCATCGTCTTGATCTCCAGCGCCCGCCTGAGAATCCGCTCCGTCTGCTTGCGCGTCAAGAGGTGGGTCAATTCCTTGATCATCGGAATGAACGCCGGGCTCATGCTGAAGCTGCGCAAGCCCATGCCGAACAACAGCACGAAGGCCCGTGGCGCCCCCGCCATTTCACCGCACAGCGTCACCGCCCGGCCGGCCGCGTTGCAGGCGGCGATGATGTTGTCGAGCACGCGGAGCACCGGCGGGCTGAGCGGCTGGCAAAGGTGATTCACTTTCGGATTGTCGCGGTCGGCGGCCATCAGATACTGCACCAGGTCGTTCGAGCCGATCGACACAAAGTCGACTTCCGCCAACAGCGCGCCGATCGAGATCGCCGCGGCCGGCACTTCCAGCATGAACCCGATCCGCACGGCGCCATACGGCTTGCCCTCGGCGTCCAACGCTTTTCGCGCCCTGCCAACCATCTTTCGCACGCGCCGAATCTCTTCCAGCGTCGTGATCATGGGAAATAGAATTCGCACCTGTTTGTCGCCGCCGCCGCCGTCGTCGGCCGCCGCGCGCAGAATCGCCCGAATCTGCGTGGTAAAGAACTCCGGGTGTTCGAACGACAGCCGGATCGAGCGCCAACCCAAAAACGGGTTCGCTTCGCGCGCGTGCCCCAGGTAGGGAATCGTCTTGTCGCCGCCCAGGTCAAGCGTGCGGATCGTCACCCGATGGCCGGGGCTGGCCGCGATAATCTCGCGGTAAGCCGCCAGTTGCTGCTCCTCGTCCGGCACGTCCGGGTGAGTCAGAAAGATGTATTCGGTGCGAAACAATCCCACTCCCGACGCCCCCATGGCAACGGCGGCCCGCGCGTCGGCCACGCTATTGATGTTGGCCAATAACTCGACGCGCTGTCCGTCCGCCGTGATGGCCGGCTGGTCGCGATTCTCGGCCAGCGCGTCTTTCAAGTCGAAGAACTCGCGCTGCAGCTTGTAATAGGCGCTTGCCGTCTCCGGGTCGGGATTGATGATGACGTGCCCCTCGCGGCCATCGACCACCACCGTGTCGCCCGTCTTGACTTGGCGCAAGATACCGTGGACGCCTGAAACGGCCGGAATGCCGCGGCTGCGGGCAAGAATCGCCGCGTGGCTGGTCCCGCCGCCCGATTCGGTAACGATGCCGGCGACTTCTCGATCGCCCAGCGTAACGACCTGAGAGGGCAACAGTTCGCCCGCGACGAGGATGAGCGGGTCGCGCAGCACGCCCATCTCCGGCCGCAACACGTCCGTCAGATGGCCGCTGAGCCGAACTGCCACGTCGCGTACGTCGGTGAGCCGCTCCTTGATGTATTCGTCGTTGGTGCTGGCAAACAGCGCGGCATATTCGTCCAACAGCCGACGCAGTGCACTCTGGGCACTTTGACGCTCCTCGACGATCCAGCAGCGGATTTTGGCGGTAAACGCTGGATCGTGCAGAATCGACTCGTGAGCGCGAAAGATGGCGGCCTCCGCGGAGCCCACCTGGCTGGCGACCTTGTGGTACAAGGCGTTCAGATCGGCCGCCGCTTTCTCCCGAGCCTGGTCATATCGTTCCAACTCCGCCAGTGCTTCGCTCTTTTCGAGCCCGCGCGTCTGGGGATTGACGTAGATCTCGTGAATGCAATACGCCGTGCCGACAGCCACCCCCGGCGAAACACCGATCCCTTTTCGCATTCTGAAATCGTAGCAGCGTGCGTTTTGATGCACAACAAACGGCCCTGCGCCATCGCGGTTGCCCGCATCGTCGCGCCGGTTCTCGTGTCGCGCCCGTCGCCCTTGACGCTGGCTGGGGGGCCAAAAAAGCGGCAAACCGGGCGAACTGCACGACAGTTTGTCGGTTGTGGCTGAATTGACGGACCGATATACTACACCGTTTCCAAAAACGCCCTTGGATTGGCCCTCTGCCGCCAGCCCCATGCAGTTTACGTTCGTCGATCGCGTCCTCCAGCTAGAGCCGGGCGTGAAAGTCACGACCCTCAAATGTCTTTCGCTGGCAGAAGAATACCTGGCCGATCATTTTCCTCGCTTCCCGGTCATGCCCGGGGTGCTCATGCTCCAGGCGATGATCGACGCCGGCGCCCTGCTGGTTGCGGCGACCGAGGATTTTACGCATAGCATGATCACGCTCAAGGAAGCTCGCAATGTGCGCTTTGCCGACTTTGTCCAGCCCGGCCGCGTTCTGGCCGTGACCGCTGAAATCCGCAAATTCGATGACCGTGACGTCGAGCTCAACACGCAAGGCAGCGTCGATGGCCGACCGGCCGTCAACGGGCGAATCGTTCTGGAACGCTACAACCTGGCCGATACCCGGCCCATTCTGGCCGATACGGATGCCTACTTGAGACAGCATTTGAGGACGCGGCTGGCGCTTCTCTATCAGCCCCCCGAGGAATTTGCCGCGGCCGCCTCCTCGCGGTTGATGGCCCCGCTATCCTCCCCTCCCGAGTCCCGCCGGGACGAGGTTTGACCGATGTGTTGGCACGGCGAGTCCGCGTTTTTTACCCCTCAGGCATGGGCGGTCGACGGCGCACTGCGAGAAGCAGACCGCCAATCCAAGTGTAACCAGATGATTGAATAACCGGAGGTGGCAAGCGATGGCGGCGACGAAGGAGGAGGTGTTTTCAAAAGTGCAGGCGGCGCTGGTCGATGCGCTGGGGGTCGATGAGGATGAGGTCACGCCCG
>JBBDNV010000112.1:0-90059 GCA_040877415.1 Pirellulales bacterium | reverse complement strand
TCAGTTCATCACGCTAGCGTCCGGAGAACCGCTAAATTTTGATGCGATTGCCGTGATCGAAGACCCAATTGAAGCCCTGGAACAGCGCGCCCAAGATCCTGTTGACCGGCCGCCACACGAGCCACCCGAGAATTGCGCCGGGCGCCAAAAGGCCGACGTACACGGCCCAGGACTTCCAGTCCGAACCCGCCGCGTCCAGCCCGACGCGCGACGCAAACGGCGCCAGGGCCAGCGCCGAAATCCATCCGAACAACAGGGCAATGCCCCACCAGGGAAGCGCTTCGGCGCCTTCCAGATGGCCCTGGGCCGAAACCGTGCGATTCTTAAAAATCGCGGCCGCCCGCGCCGGCGTCATCGTCATGGCGTTCGTGGCCGACAGCAGCATCGAGGCCGCGATCGTTATCGCGAACTGCCGATAGAACTGTCCGGAAATGCCGGGAATCAGGGCGCTGGGGAGAAACACGGCGCACAAAACGAGCGTGATGGCGATGATCGGTCCGGTGATTTCGTGCATGGCGCTGATGGTCGCTTCGCGCACCGGCAGCCCTTTGGCCAGCCAGCGCTCGATGTTTTCCAGCACCACGATCGCGTCGTCCACGACGATGCCGATCGCCAGCACCAGCCCGAATAAGGTCAGGTTGTTGAGCGTGAAGCCGCAGGCATACATGACGGCAAACGTGCCGATGAGCGATACGCCCACGTCGATCAGGGGCAGGATCACGCTTTTCCAATCCTGCAGGAACAATAGGATCACGATGGCCACGAGAATCACCGCGTCGCGCAGAGTCTTGAACACTTCGTGCACCGACTCTTCGACGAACGGCGTGGTGTCGTAGACGATCGCGTATTTGAGCCCCTGCTCGAAATTGCCCGCAAGCGCTTCCATGCGCTGGCGAATCAGGTCGGCCGTGTCGAGAGCGTTGCTGCCGGGAAGCTGATAGATCGCCAGGCCCACGCTCGGCTTGCCGTCGAGCAGGCAGCGCGTATCCTGGTTCTTGGCGCCCAGCTCGATCCGCGCCACGTCCTTGAGGCGCGTCGTCTCGCCCCCGCCGCCGGTCTTCACGACGACGTCGGCGAATTGCTCGGGCTCGGTAAGACGGCCCAGCGTGGTCATGGTGTATTGAAAATCGACGCCCCCGCTCACCGGCGGCTGACCGAGCTGGCCGGCGGCGACTTGCACGTTCTGCTCGCGCAGCGCCCGGACGATGTCGTCGGCGGTCAGGTTGCGGGCCGCCAGCCGGTTCGGATCGAGCCACACGCGCATGCTGTAGTCCTGCTGGCCCAACAGCGCCACGTCGCCCACGCCCTCGATCCGCGCCAATTCGTCGCGAATGTTGATCGTCGCGTAATTCGACAGATACAGTTGGTCCCAGTAGGGCTGCTTCGTCTGGGGATTCATGTCGGAGTACAGGTTGACCACCAACAAAATGCTCGGCGAGCGTTTCTTGACGGTGACGCCGGTGGCCTTCACGACGTCGGGCAACAGCGGAATCGCCTGCTGCACGCGGTTTTGCACGAGCACCTGGGCCATGTCGAGATTCGTGCCCAGCTTGAACGTCACCGTCAGGTTGTAGCTGCCGTCGTTCGTGGACTGCGAAGACATGTAGAGCATGTCTTCGACGCCGTTGACCTGCTGCTCGATGGGCGCGGCCACGGTGTCGGCCACGACCCCGGCGCTCGCGCCCGTGTACTGGCACGTCACCTGGACCGTCGGCGGCGTAATCTCCGGATATTGGGCCACCGCCAGGAACCGCTGCGCCGCCAGCCCGGCCAACACAATCACGATCGAGATGACCCACGCAAGAATCGGGCGGTCGATGAAAAACCGGGCCATGGTCAAGTCAACGCTGAAGGATGAAGGCGGATGAAGGACGAAAGTCAATGCCCTGCTCAGCCGCCAGCCGGCTGGCGCGCCGCGGGCTTGCTGGCGGCGGTGGCCGTTTCAACGGATTTTGGATCGACGGTGACCCCGGGCCGCACCCGCTGCATGCCGTTGACAATCACGCGGTCGTCGGCCTTCAGGCCCTCGGCGATGACGCGCATCCCGTCGTGCAAGGGTCCCAGCTTTACCGGGCGCGCGACGACTTCATTCTTGTCGTTGACGACGTACACGAACTTTTGCCCCTGGTTGCTTCCGATCGCCCGCTCGGTCACGGCCAGCGCCTTGTACGGTTTGCCCAGGGAGATTTTGATCCGCGCGTGCAAACCGGGTGACAGGGCCTCATCCTTGTTGGGGAACACGCCGCGAACCTTGAGCGTGCCGGTTTGCGGATCGACGCGGGTCTCGACGAAATCGACCGTACCCTGGTAGGGATACCCCTGGTCGATGTCGAGGCCCAGCTCGAGCGGCGATTTGGCGTCGCGGCCGGCCTTCACTTTGCCCTCGCGGCTGGCTTTTTGAATCTTCAGCACGGTCGGCTCGTCGACGTCGAAGTAGGCATACATCGGATCCATCGAGACGATCGTCGTCAGCAGCGTCACATTGGCCGTGACCAGGTTGCCGACCGTAACCAGCGTGCGGCTGATGCGGCCGGCAATCGGTGCCTTGATCGCGCAGAAGTGCCGGTCGAGATTCGTTTGCTCGACGGCCGCCTCGCGGGCCAACTTCTCGGCGGCGACGGCGGCGCGATCGGCCGCCTTTTTGTCAAATTCTTCCTGCGTGATGGTGCGCTTGGGAAGCAGCTTTTGGGCGCGTGCCAGATCGGCATCGAGCCGCTTGAACTGCACGTCCGCGCGCGTCAACTCGGCGGCGGACTCCTTATACGCGGCTTCGTACGGGGACGGATCGATCAGAAACAGCGGGGCGTCTTTTTTTACGTCGGCGCCGTCGGTGAAATAAATCTTTTCCAGGTAGCCGTTGACCCGCGCGCAAACGTCGACCGTCTCGACCGCCGCCGTGTAGCCTTCGAAATAATAGGTGTCCGCAACTTCCAATTCCGACGGCTGGCTGACCGTGACATCGGGCGGCCGCAACTCGACCGTCGGTTGCGCCGTGGGCCGGCAACCGATCGCCACGAGCGCGACCGCCAGAACGCCGCAAAGAATGGCACGCATGGTCTTACCCGTCACGCGGTTCTTACTTGGTTTGGGCCGCGTCGAAATCGGCCTTGGCCTTGGCCTCCTGAACGCTGGAAAGGGCCGGATTGGGCGTGGCATCCCCCGGTTCCAAGCCTAGCATCCATTTAATGCCCCCCAACAGCGAATTCATGTATTTCTCGTTGGTCCACACGTCTTCGCGGTGGCCCAGGCTCATGTGCAGCACCTTGCCGTCGCCGTAATTCTTGACCCAGGCGATCGGAATTTGATACGGCTTCTTGAGCGCGGTCTTAGCCATGTTGAGGCTCATCAGCACGTGGACCTTCTCGGGCTGCCAGTTCTTGAACTGATAGATCTCGTCGGTGATTTCAAACTCGTCGCCCCACGGCCTGCTGACCGGATGGTCTTGGTCGTGCACCGTGACGGTGACAAGCTGGTTGGCGTTCCACGGATGGCCGTTGAACGTGCCGCCCAGCATTTCCCAATACGGCTGGTATTCGTGATACGTGTCGGCGGCCGAGTGGGTGCCGATGAAGCCGTGCCCCTTTTGCTTCACCCAGTCGTTGAACAGGTAGTCGCGCACCTCGTCGGCCAGCGGCAGGTTGCCCGTGGTGTAGAACATCACGATGTCGTAATTGTCGAGCTGCTCCTTGGTGATCTGGCTGGCATCTTGCGTGCAATCGACGCGAAACAGGTTGCTGGCGATGCCCAGGTCGGTCATCGCCCGTTCAGCCGGCGACAGTTGCACGTCCTTGCGGGTCACCGAGCCGTGCCGAAAACCGGCGCTTTGGGTGAGCATGAGAATGCGGGCCGGTTTCTTGGGTACTTCCGCGGCTCGCAGGCCGGCGGTCAGTGACGTGACGCCCGCCGCCAGACAGACGGTGCCAAACGCTCGTCGCGTGATCACGATAAGGCTCCTTGGAAAAGTCGTGGGAATGTGGCCGCCGAACCGTCATTCAAGCATCCGACACCGCGCGGTGCAACGTGCTCGCCGCACCGAGGGGGCCAAGCGACGCCGCTACGCGCTTTCGCGGCCGCGGCGATAGTGGGGATGCGAACGGGGAGTCTCGGCGTCCGATTCGTCCGCTTCGGAGCCTTCGAGCTCGTTTTCCTCGTGCTCGTCGTGCTCTTCATCGTCACCTTCGTCCACTTCGGCATCGACGTCGTTGGACTCGTCGTCTTTTTCGTCCGAATCGTCGTGGCCGTGGTCGTCATACTCGTCATCGTCGATTTCTCGGATCGAGCGGCTGGCCACCGTTAACACGCGGCCCGATCGCGGCGGTTTCGGCGGCGCGGGCTCCGACTGCTGCCCGCTCATTTGCTCCCACTGTTCCATGGTCACGAGCACCTCGCGGGCCTGCGAGCCGTTGTACTCGCCGACGATGCCGTCCTCGGCCATGTAGTCGATCAATCGGGCCGCGCGGCCGTAGCCGATGCCCAGCGCCCGCTGCAAAAGCGAAACGCTGCCGCGGCCTTCGCGCACCACGACGTCGACCGCCGCCTCGTAAAGCTCGTCGCGGTTGGTCAGCTTCTTGCCGCCATCGGCGCCGGACGGTTCGGACGGTTTGAGCTGCACCAATTCCTTGACGAACTGCGGTTCGGTCGTGCCCACGAAGTCGACGATCGCGTTGATCTCGTCGTCGCTGACGTAAGTGCCCTGTCCGCGCAGCAGCGTGCTGGTGCCGGGCAACAGGAACAGCAGGTCGCCGTTGCCCAACAGCTTGTCGGCGCCCATTTCGTCGAGCACCACGCGGCTGTCGGTGCGGCTGGCCACTTGAAAGGCGATTCGCGCCGGCAGATTCGATTTGATCAGCCCGGTGATGACGTCGACGGTCGGCTTTTGCGTGGCCAGCACCAGGTGGATGCCCACCGCGCGGCTCTTTTGCGCCAGCCGGATAATGTGCTGCTCGACTTCCTTGCCGGAGGTCATCATCAAGTCGGCCATTTCGTCGGCCACGATCACGATGTACGGCAGCGTGGTGGGAATGTTCTTTTGCTGTTCCTCGTCTTCCGGCTGCAGCCGCTCCATGAGCTCGTCGTGGCCGAGCTGGTTGTAGACCCCGATGTGCCGCACGCCCGCGCGGGCCAAAAGCGCGTAGCGTTCTTCCATCTTTTCCACGGCCCAGGCCAGGATCGCCTCGGCCTTGCGCATGTCGGTTACCACCGGATGCATCAGGTGCGGCAGCTTTTTGTAGGGGGAGAGCTCGACCATCTTGGGATCGATCATCAACATGCGCACTTCGTCCGGCCGGCGCGTCATCAGCATCGACACGATGATCGAGTTGAGGCATACGCTCTTGCCGGTGCCGGTGCGCCCGGCGATCAGCAGGTGCGGCAGCGTGGCCATGTCGATGATCATCGGCTTGCCGGAAACGTCCTTGCCCAGATAGACCGGGATGCGCATTTTGTTGGCGCGGCCGTCGGCCTCTTCGATCACTTCGCGCAGCCGCACCAGGTGCCGCTCGGAATTGGGCACCTCGATGCCCACCGTATTCTTGCCCGGAATCGGCGCCACGATCCGCACGCTGGGCACGCGCAAGGCGATGGCCAGATCGTCGGCCAGGCTGGTGATTCTCGACAGCCGCAGGCCGGCTTCCAGCTCCACCTCGAACTGCGCGATCACGGGCCCGGTCTCGATTTCCACGACGCGCACTCGGAAGCCGAAGTCGAGGAACGTTTTTTCCAGGATCTTGGCCTGCCGGCGAACTTCCTTTTCGTGCTCGACGTACGAGACTTCCTCGCCTTCGAGCAGCAAATCGATCGACGGCAATTCGTACTGCGGCGCTTCCTCGGCGCGGCTGGCGGCGTCAAGCTCCTCCATCACCTCGTCGCGCTCGCTTTTCTGCGGACGTTTGAAGCGCGGTTCTCCGCCGGCGCGCTGCCCGCCCGCCGCGGTGTTTTGTTGCTCGTGAGCCCCGTCCCCGTCATCCGCGGCACTGGCGTTCGGCGCGTCGGTGTTGACTTCCGCGGCCGATTGCTGCCGCTGGTTGGTCGACTTGCCGCGGATCTTGATGGCCGGTTCGCCGTCGCCGGTGCCGATCGGTTCGTCCAGGTCGGTGCAGCCGACCCGCCTGGCCGTGTTCTCGGCCGCGGAAATGGCGATCGCCAGCCGCATGCGGCGCAGCATCAGTCGGGGGCTGGCCAACAGCCGCGCGGCAAGCCGCGGCAGCAGGTATTCGGTCGACAGCAACAGGCCGCCCACCAACAGGCTGAGCGTCAGCACGTAGGCGCCGGCGTTGGCAAAATGCATCTCCAGCAGGGCCCGTCCCGCGGCGCCGACGTATCCGCCCGGACCGATCACCGGACCCGGCGACCACCCCGACGCTGCCAGCGACGCCAGCGTGCAGAGTGCCAACAGGGAAACGACCCAGCCAAGGCCGCGCAGCACCCCCTGCGTTATCGAACGTCGCGCTAAGAGCCAGGCGTCGACCACCGACAGCGAGGCGAGCAAATAATAGGCCCCCACGCCAAACCCTGCGAGCAGCAAATCGGCCACGATGGCGCCTGTGCGTCCACAGGCATTGCTCGTCTTTGCCGGAGGCGGATAGACCAGCCCGCCGAGCGAGTCGGCCCGATCGTAGGTCGCAAGCGCCAAGGCGAGAAAAACGCACAGCGCCAAAAGCGCCAGCCCCGCCAGATCGAGTTTGACGTTCCTTGCTTCGTGCATAAAAGGTGGGAAGGAATCCATTTTCGCCGGCCGCTTCCGGCGGCCAGCACGTTTGCCACGGCGCTAGGGCGCCCAAATTCAGCTCCGTTGCGCGCTCGGTCGCATCGGTTGCCTGCGCGCCACTGGCGCAATTCGCCGGCGCGCGGGGTGGGTGTAGGCTTCGTGGTGATAGCTCCAATGGAAAGCTTAGCACGCGCCCGCGCAAGCCGCGGTGTGCCGATGAGGGCAGTAGCAATCGTGTCGCGCGGACGCGCACGGGGGCGCGCCGATTCTGTCGATTGTGCCGGGTGCCACGTGGTGCCACGGGTGGCTTGCCCACCCGTGCCGCTTCCACCCTACCGGAAAAGCCAGCCGGCACCGAGAAGCGGAGCTACGCTTCGCCCGGAAAGTTTTTGATCGGTCGCAGCTCATCCTCCCCGCGTCGGACCAGAATGGCCACCAGGCGGCCATCGGAATCGAGCGCCGCCGAACGGTCTCCCTCAATGCCGCGACTGCCTATCGCCAGCCCATGGGCGATGCGCTGCCGCTCGGCTTCCGATACGACGATTTCAGCCATCAGACCGCGGACGGCCAGGACCGGCGGAAGCAGGCGATCGGACAGATTGCCGGCCGTGAGCGTATCCGGATCGACCGCCTCGGCGATCGTAAATCGCCCGATCGCGGTGCGCTCAAGCGCCGACATCACGGCGGCCGTGCCGGCGCGCTCGGCCAGATCACGGCCCAGCGAGCGAACGTAGGTCCCGCGGCCGCACTCGACGTCCATGCACAACTCGGGATACTCGTAGCGCACGATCTCGAGCCGGTGAATCCGCACCCTGCGGGGAGCCAGCTCGACCTGCTGGCCGGCCCGAGCCAGATCATAGGCGCGCCGCCCGGCCACTTTGAGCGCCGAGTAGTTCGGCGGCCGCTGCTCGATTTCGCCCTTCATCGCAGCGGCCGCTCGCTCGAGTTCGTCGCGCGAGGGCCGCGCGGCGTCTTCGAGCAGGGTGACCTCGCCGTCGATGTCTTCAGTGGTGCTGGTGCGGCCCAGCAGAAACGTGGCGCGATAGTGTTTCGACATTTCCTGGACGTACTCGACCAGCCGCGTGGCCTGTCCGATTCCCAGCACCAGCACGCCGGTGGCCAACGGATCGAGCGTACCGGCATGCCCGACCTTGGCCGGCTTGACCAGCCGCCCGACGCGATCGACCACGCGCCGCGACGTGACTCCCGTCGGTTTATTGAGATTCAACAGGCCAAAAAGTTGCATGGGCTCATCCCAGCGTGGGTGCGCGGGTGCCGTGTTCACGCTTCGCGGGTGACTTGCGCTTTTTGACGTTGCGCATCGTCGGTTAGCCCCCGGCTTTGCCGGGGGATCGTCGTACTGCAGCGCTCGACCGATCGACATCCTTCACAAGCGAGGAATCCCCCGGCAAAGCCGGGGGCTATTAATAAACGGTGACGTCGACGGCCAATGCGCAACATCAAAACGCGCGCTTCGGGCTGGTATATTTCCTCGCCCGCTCTTCGGGCCAACGTGTCAACAATTCAAAATCTCGAAATCGTACAACTCGGCAATCTCCGCCGCTGACTTTTTCGCCAGGCCGGTGAACCGCCGGTAAAGTGCATCGACGTCCGAAACGCCCAGGCCGGCCAACACGCGGAACTTGTGCTCCAGTAGCGCCGGAAGATTTCCGCTCGTGTTGCGGGCATGACCCTCGGGATACATCACCAGTCCGCTCGTGAGCTTTCCCAAGCTCGTGTGCTCGATTTCCAGCGTCGTCGGAATGCCGTCGGGATACTTGTCGTCGTATTCCTTTCCGCCGTGGCCCAACTCGATCCGGTCCATCAGCCGCCGGGTGAGCGGATCGGCGAGACTTGTCTCGTCGTAATCGGCCGGAGAGAGCATCAACTCACGCCAGCCGGCGCGGCGCCGCTGGAACGCCTTGCGCAGCAGCGTGGCGATGATGTAGACCATCGAGTGATCGGCGCTCTGCCGCGTGCGCGGATCGCGCTTGGCCGGATCGCCGATGATGCTGAAAGCCGGTTCGTAAATCGTGATCCGCACGCTCGTGAGCTGCGCCGGGTCGGCGAGCAAATCGGGATGTTCTTCGAGCAGATCCAAGAGTCCCTGGATCGCGCCGGCCGATTGGTGCTCGTACAGCCCCAGCTTGAAGTGCATGCCCATCACGGCAAAATCGTCGCCGGCGGCCGCCAGCGCCAGGTCGAAGGGGCTGGTGTTTTTTTCGGCCGGCTTTTCATACAGGCAGAAAATCGCCTCGGGATTGCGAAAAATGTCGGCCGGGCCCACGAAGCCGCCCAGCGCGCGGCGCATGCTGAGCACGGCCGCTTCGGCGCTGATGGCGGCCGAAGCGCCCTTGGAATCGGAAAGCTGCTTGCCCGCGCGAATCGCGCGAAACGGAATGTAATGCGCGACGACCAGCCCGACGGCCGATTCGATTTGTTCGGCCGTGGCGCCCAGCACCGCGCCGAACGTGGCGGCCGAGCCGATGGCGCCGTGTACGACGTGATCGATCTTATAATCCTTAAGCGCGAACACTTCGGCCAGCCGGCCGCGAATCTCGTCCAACAGGATCATCGCCAAAAGCGTCTGCCGGCCGTCGAGTCCTCGCAGTTGCGCCGCGGCCACGGCGACCGGATAAAAGTCGTTGTGACCGAACTCGCCGCGCGTGGCCCCGCGCGCCGGGTTGTAGCCGAAATTCGTGCCGTTGGCGTCCCATTCGCGCACGGCCGAGCTGTTGGCCACCACCGCCTTCTCCGGCATGACTTTGGTGCGCGACCCGAAGACCGGCGCTCCCCGGGCGGGGTCCTGGCAAACGTACTCGAGCGCTTCGGCCCGCAGCACGCGCGGCGCGTTGGCGCCGCAAGCCAGCGCCGAGACGCCGCAGGCGATGCTATCCAGATGAAACAACTCGACCCGCTCGAAGACGCTTTCGGCCGGCTCGCCCAGCTTGCCGGCCAGAAAATCGATCGCATAGCGGCCGATCCCGCGCGCCTGGTTTTCACGGCGTGACAATAATACTGTCTCGTTCGACACGTTCGCTTGACCTCCGCTCGGGCTCACGACGCCCGGTTGCTCGCTCCCATCAGGGCAATCTACCGGCGGCGCAACCCCATTGTAAACCCTTCGCGCCAACCGCCTTGCTGGTGCGCGGCCGAATGGGGTGTTACGATGAATCCCACTGGCGTGGCTCGCGGTTCCTAGTCAAACGTCGGCAAAACCGGGCACGCTAGCGCGCGAGCGAGGGGAATCTTGAGTTTGGCTCAAAATCTCCCTCCCGTGCCCCGCGGCCTGGTGGGCACAGCATTCCATGCAATTCGAGCAGCTCGGGCCCTATCGCCTGGGAAAACGACTCGGCCAAGGCGGCATGGGGGCCGTCTATGAAGTGGTCGATATCGAAACGGGAGAAGAGGCGGCTATCAAAGTCCTTGCGCCCGGCCTGGCCGCCGACGAAGGCTTTCGCGTGCGCTTCGAGGCCGAAATCGAATCGCTCCAAAAGCTGCGCCATCCCAACATCGTCCGCCTTTACGCCTACGGCGAGCAGGCCGGAACGCTGTTCTATGCCATGGAGTTGGTCCACGGCACCAGCCTCGAAGACGAGCTGCGCCGCGGCCGCCGCTTCGACTGGCGCGAAGTGACGCAAATCGCGATCAAGCTCTGCCGGGCGCTGAAACACGCTCACGACCACGGCGTGGTCCATCGCGATCTGAAACCGGCCAACTTGCTGTTGACGGCCGACGGCGACCTCAAGCTTTCCGATTTCGGCATCGCCCGACTATTTGGCAACACGCGCCTGACTTCCGACGGCGGCGTGCTGGGCACGGCCGAATACATGGCGCCCGAACAGGCAAGCGGGCGCATCGTGACCGACCGCTGCGATCAATACAGCCTGGGAGGCGTGATGTACACGCTGTTGGCCGGCCGCCCGCCGTTTCGCGCCCACACCCTGGTCGAGATGCTGCAATTGCAGCGCTACGCCGAGCCCGAACCGATTGCCAGCTTCGCGCCAAAGACGCCCCCCGAGCTGGCCCGCATCATCCATCAATTGCTCGAAAAAGACCCGCACAAGCGGTTTCCCAACACGCTCATCCTGTCGCGCAGTCTCGAGGCGATGGAGCGCGGATTGTCGGTCTCGGCCAGCCGGCACGACGACGATTTTGTGCTCACGCCGCCCGAGGTTTTGCGGCCGGGCACGTACAACCCGCTCGAGCCCACGCTGTCGCCGACCGAATCGCCTCAGGCGGAAGGTCACCCGGCCCCGCCGCTGACGCCGCCGCCGGTGACGGAGGCCACGCTGGCTTATCGGCGGCCGGGCGAAGCCCCGCCGGCGCCGCCCCGCCCCGCTGATGAAACCGCCGACAAGGCCGCCGACCGCTTTACCAAAGTCGACGAAAAGCGCGATGAGCCGGGAGCGATCCGCGAAGCGCTGGCCGGCCTCTGGGCGCCGCAAACGCTGGCGCTTGTCACGGCTCTGGTGCTCTTGATCGCCGCCGGCTGGTACCTGATGCGGCCGCCCAGCGCCGACGACCTGTTTGACAAGATCGAGGCCGCCGCGGCCGAAGGCGATCCGGAAAATCTCAAGAGTGCCCAGCGCGAGATCGACGCGTTTCTGGCCCGTTTTCCAGACGACCCGCGCGCCGAACGCGTGCAATCGCTGGCCGACGAGGCCCAGCAATCCAGCCCGATCGAACGGGCCTATACGGAGGCCAAGCGCTTCGCCCTGATTAATCCCGAACTCGGGCTGCTGAAGTTTCGGGCTCTGGTTGACGTGTACGACGATGGTCCTGAGGGTACGGAGATCACGCGGCACTACGTCAGGCTGGCTCGGCTGCAGGAGGCTCGCCTGCAAAGGCGCGTCGACAAATACGTCGACGAGGGGCGCAAGCTGATCGAGTCGCGGCTGGCCAAGGCGGCCGAAATGGCCCCCGGCGACCCGCCGGCCGCCAGACGGATCTACGCCGGCATTATCGAGCTCTATCGCGAGAAGCATTGGGCCGACGACCTGGTCGAGCGGGCCCGCGGCGGCTTGCGCGACACGCCGAAGCAGCAGGCCGCGGCCAACTAACCTCGAAGTGCCCGGCCGCTGGGACCGGCCAAATCTCTGCGGAAATCGAGCGGCGTTTCCCGCCGCGGCGCCTTTGAGTTATAAAAGAAGCGTATGGCCAAACCGGCGAATCCTTCCTCTTCGTTCCCGACCACGCGCCTGCGCCGCTTGCGGCATCACCCGGCCGTGCGCCGGCTGGTCGAAGAGACGCGGCTCCATCCGGCTAACTTGATTCTGCCCCTGTTCGTGCGCAGCGGCCACAACGTGCGCCTGCCGATCAGCTCGATGCCCGGCCACTGTCAGATTTCGCCCGACCAGGTGGCGCCCGAGCTGGCGGAGGTCGAGCGATTGGGACTGGGCGGCGTGATTCTGTTTGGCATCCCGCCGCTGAAGGACGCCGCCGGCAGCGATTCCACCAGCGACCGGGGAATCGTGCAGCAAGCGATCGCCGCGGCGAAAAAGGCGGCCCCCGGGGTGCTCGTGATCACCGACGTCTGCTTTTGTGAATACACCGACCACGGCCATTGCGGCGTGGTGAGCGATCGCACCGGCCGGCCGGACGTCGACAATGACGCCACCTTGGAGCTCCTGGCCAGCCAGGCGCTCAGCCACGCCCGCGCCGGGGCCGACGTCGTGGCTCCCAGCGGCATGATGGACGGCATGGTCGGCGCGATCCGCGGGCAGCTCGACGCCGCGGGCTTTGCCCACGTGCCAATCATGAGTTACTCGGCCAAATACGCCAGCGCCTTCTACGGCCCGTTTCGCGACGCCGCCGAAAGCACGCCGCAGTTCGGCGACCGGCGGAGCTATCAAATGGATCCGGCGGCCGGCGCCGAGCAGGCGCTGCGCGAAGTGGCGCTCGACCTGGCCGAGGGAGCCGACATCGTCATGGTCAAGCCGGCGCTTGCGTATCTGGACATTATTCGCGACGTGCGCCAGTCGTTTCCGGGCGTGCCGCTGGCGGCCTACAATGTTTCGGGCGAATACAGCCTGATTAAGGCCGCTGCCGAGCGCGGCTGGATCGACGAGCGCGCTGTTGCCACCGAGTCGCTCGTGGCCATGCGGCGCGCCGGGGCCGGCATTTTGCTGACCTATTGGGCCAAGCAAGCCGCCACCTGGCTGGCCTGACCGGCCGGCTTCAACTGCTAAATCGCAATTGTTCGGATGGCCTCGACGGATGACCAGCAAAAGCCGCGAATCTTCGATAGCGTCGGAAGTCTCGGCAGGGCGGGAGCGAAGCCGCTCGGCGTTTGCCCGCGCCAAACGCCTGATCCCCGGAGGCGTCAACAGCCCGGCCCGCGCCTTCGGCGGCGTCGGCGGGGAGCCGATCTTTTTCGAGCGCGGCCAGGGCGCCTATCTGTTCGACGTCGATGGAAACCGGTACATCGATTACGTCGGTTCCTGGGGGCCGATGATCCTGGGACACAATCATCCCCAGGTCACCGAGGCAATCCAAAAAGCCGCCGCGCGCGGCTCCAGTTTCGGAGCTCCCACGGAGGCCGAAAGCGAATTGGCCGAATTGATCACCCGGGCCGTGCCCTCGGTGGAAAAGGTGCGGCTGGTCAACTCCGGCACCGAGGCCACGATGAGCGCCCTGCGGCTGGCGCGCGGTTTCACGGGCCGCGACGTGGTGGTCAAGTTTGCCGGCAACTATCACGGCCACGTCGACAGCCTGTTGGTGGCCGCGGGCAGTTCGGCCGCGACCCTCGGCGTGCCCGACTCGCCGGGCGTGACCGCCGGCACGACAAAGGACACCTTGATTCTCCAATACAACGATCCGGCCGGCCTCGAGCAAGCTTTCGCCGAGCACGGCTCGCGGATTGCCGCGGTCATCTTCGAGCCCGTCGTGGGCAACATGGGCTGCGTCGTGCCGACCGAGCCGTTTCTGTCATCGCTTCGATCGCTTACGCGCCGGCACGGCGCGCTCTTGATCTGCGACGAAGTGATGACCGGTTTTCGCGTGGCCTACGGCGGCGCACAATCGCTGTTTCGAATCGAGCCCGACTTGACCACGCTGGGTAAGATCGTCGGCGGCGGCCTGCCCGTGGGCGCCTACGGAGGACGCGCCGAAATCATGGACCACGTGCTGCCCGAGGGTAAAGTTTTTCAAGCCGGCACGCTCAGCGGCAATCCGCTGGCTACCGCGGCCGGAATTGCAACGCTCCGTATCCTGCGCGACGCGCCCCCTTATGCCGAGCTGGAACGAACCTCCGCGCTGCTGGCCGAAGGGCTCGCGCGCGCCGCCGAAAGTGCCGGCATTCCCCATACCTTGGCGCGCGTCGGCAGCATGCTGACCTTGTTTTTCAATCCTCACGTGGTGACCGATTGGAACGTGGCCAGCCGCTCGGACGTCTTGATGTTTGCCAAATACTTCTGGGGTCTCATCGAGCGCAACGTTTATATGCCGTGCAGCCAGTTCGAAGCGTTGTTCGTTTCCGCGGCGCACCGTGACGAGGACATTGCCGCAACGGTCGACGCGGCCCGCGACGTGCTGCCAGCCGTCGGTTGAACGAGGTCGCGGGGCGAGAAAACGTTCGGCATTCGTTTTCTTCCCGTGGCCCTTGAAACGAGGCGAAAGTCAAGCAATTCCCGATCGGCTTAGAGGTGGTTTGTCGAGTTTTCGCTGCAAAAGCCGACGGAAGGCCATCTCGTCATTGAATGCAACTCGTGTGGCAATAAGACCTTACTACAACCAGCGAGATTATTTAGAAAAAATCAAAAATTCTTGCCAAGAAGCTTGCAAGTTGTAGGGGTTGTAAGTATATTTGGGGCGTTACTGTGTAGTCTTGCGGCTCGATAATCTTGGGCAACTTCACGAAGTTTCGTTCTAAGGAGCCAGCTAATGAGTGTATACAAAAAGGGTGGTGTTCCGCCTTGCGATCGGCGTCTAGATCGCAGAAAGGTGGCAATCGCTGCGGTCGCAGCGCTCTTCTTATTTGCCGCCTCCCCGGTTCGTGCCGATATCGTCGCCTTCGATATCGACGAAACGAAGAGCCTTCAGTCGGTCGCGCAATCGATTGACTTGTCGGCGGTCTTCGGTAACCCGCTGGGTACGAACGTCTTCACGACCGTCGCGCAATTTGCTGGGTCGGCTTCGACCACGCTCGACGGGTGTCTGTTCGTCGATTTGACTCCGACGACGATCGACATTGGTCCTCTCGCGATGTTGGGCATGTCGTCAATCCGTTACGCCGTCAACGTAGCGCCCGGCGTCGGGGGCGTCCCCGGGAGGTACGTTCCGGCCGACCCGGTTGTGAGTGACCCGCCGTTCCCTCCGGTTGGTACCACATCGGATTCCGCCTACGGCTTGTCGGTGGGCTCCCCGCTGACACTAAGGCAAGTTTATTACGGGCCGGCTGGCAATTTACTGACTGGCCAAATGGTTAACCTGAGCGGGCCAAGGCTGCTTGCCGCCGGATTGTTTCCTGTCACTCCCACCGGCCCCGCCACTTACGCGGCGATCGTCGGAACACACGGCCGCATTGCGTACAGTTCGGCCTTGGGCAGCGATACGGGCGACGTGATCGGCGATCCGCTGGCCGTGTTGGGCACCGCCGCTGCCACTGACGGTTCGTGGGACGGCACAACGTTAACGATTCCCATTGAGTCGTTCTATAGCATCACGCTCTCGGCCGAAGTGTCGCCGGGCGTGTTTGTGCCGATTCCGGTCGGCTTTTTCGCCTCGGGCGTGATTGTCGCGACACCCAAAGTTCCCGAGCCATCGACCATGGTGCTTCTGGGATTTGGTGTTGTCGGTTTGTTGGCCTGCGGCTGGCGTCTTCGCAAGCGAAGCGCCTAACGGAGGTCAGCTAAGTTCGATTTGAAGTTTGCCTGAAAAACCTTTGAGAGTTTGTAAGAGCACGTAAGCTCACCACCCATCCGAGCCCGCCGATAAGAGATCGGCGGGCTCGGTTCATTTTTGACTTCTATCCCAGCGCGTTGCCAATGAACGCCGGCCCGTTGGGCCAGGGGCTAAACGGTTCCTTCTTCTGCCTTCTGCCTTCTGTCTTCTGCCTTCTCTTCGGCCGCCGCGCGGCGAAAGTATTGCGGCACCAATTCGAATGGGCTGGTGCGCTTGCCGGCGGCAAAGGCCCGCCAGCCCAGCCGCCCCACCGCCGCCGCCGTGGCTGCCCACAGCGCGGAGTCGACGACAATCGTCTCTGCGCCGAGCCGCGGCGACCATTTGGCCAGCCCCGGTCCGCTCACGACGGTCGCCGGACGCAGCTCGGCAATCCACTGCTCCGCGCTCTCGATGCGCGTGGTTTCTTCCCCCACGAGCCGGCCGCCTTCCTGCCGGGAAAAGTCGGCCACGAACAGCTCGTTGCGATGCGCGTCAAGAATGACGCTGAAGTGCGTCACGTTCTCGGGCACGCGCGTCGCGATGGCCGTCATCGTCGAGACTCCGATCACCTGGCAAGCACTTGCATAGGCAAACACTTTGGCCGTCGTCACGCCGATTCGCAGGCCCGTGAACGAGCCCGGCCCCGTCGCCACCGCCACGAGCTCGACGTCGCCGGCTCGCCAGTGGGCCTCTCGGAACAATTGCTCGATTGTAGGCGCCAACGATTGCGCGCTGCCGCATTGGTTGTCGAGTCTGCGCTCGACGATGACTCGCTCGCCTTCGACGAGCGCCACCGAGCCGGCCTTTTCGACAGTTTCAATCGCCAGGATGCGCATTTGCGTACAGCCCCCGTAGTCGATTCACCCAATTGCATCAGCCGTCGCTTATTTGTTATACTCTGCCGTCGCCCGATTGCCGACAAGGCTGCCGCCAGGGAGCACCCCCGCCATGGCTCGTTCCACCAGGCTTACACCACGCGGACTCGAGCACCTCAACTTCGCGCGGTCGAATCCGATGCTGCCGCCCTCGCGCGATTTGGTTCGCGTTGGGTCGCGCCGTTGGTTTCTGCAGACCGGACTGGCGGGCCTGGCGGGCGTGACGCTGGCCGACACGCTGCGGCTTTCGACTCGGGCCGCCGCGACGACGGGCGCGCCGGCGGGGCGCAAGGCGGTAATTCTATTTTGGCTTTCCGGCGGCCCCAGTCACATCGACATGTGGGATCCCAAGCCGGCCGCTCCCCAGGAAATCCGCGGGCCGTATCGGACGATCGCGACCAGCGTGCCGGGGATTGCCGTCTCGGAGCATTTGCCGCTGCAAGCGCGGATCATGGACAAACTGTCGATCATTCGCTCGGTCGACTGTTCGGCCAGCAACCATACGCCGATCACGATGCAGGCGGGCAACGCGCTCGCGCGCCGCACCGACGACGGCAACGACGGCGCGGGCTACCCGTCGATGGGTTCGATCGCCGCCAGGTTCCGAGGACCCAACGACCCGGTGATGCCGGCCTTTGTCGGACTGGCCGATAGCTGGCAGTCGGACGTATGGGGCGCGGGGCACCTGGGCAACCGGTTCGAGCCGATCCAGGGCAAGGAGCTTTCCGGCCGGCTGGCCATGCCGCGGGGAATCGACGTCGAGCGGCTGCAAAACCGCCAGGAGCTGCGCCGGCAATTCGATCAATTGAATCGCGATCTGGAGCGAACCGCGGCCCTTGCTCCGATGGATCGCTACACCGAAATGGCTTACGACATGGTCGTTTCCGGCAAGGTGCAAAAGGCCTTCGACGTTTCGCAGGAGCCCGACGCGCTGCGCGACGCGTACGGACGCGCGAGCATCGGCGAGAAAGCGCTGTTGGCGCGCCGCCTGGTCGAAGCGGGCGTCACGTTCGTTCTGGTGAGCGGCGCCTGGGGATACTTCGATCATCACGGCGACGAAGTGCGCTGGGGAGGCATCGAAAAGGGACTCACCCCGATCTTGCCCAGCGTCGATCGCGTGATCTACACGCTGGTCGGCGACCTCAAGCAGCGGGGCCTGCTGGATTCGACGCTGGTGCTGATGATGGGCGAGTTCGGCCGTTCGCCCGTGATGACCAAGACAGCCGGCCGCGGACACTGGACGCCCGTCATGTCGATGCTCGTGGCCGGCGGCGGATTGCCCTGCGGCCAGACAATCGGCAGCACGGACGAGCGGGGCTACGCCGTCAAGGACGCGCGCGTCACGCCGGCCGACCTGGCCGCCACCACGTTTAAGCACCTGGGCATCGACCCGGGCTCGCATTGGATCAACCCGCAGGGACGCCCCATCGCAATCGTCACCGAGGGCGGCCGGCCGATTCCGGAGCTGTGCTAGGGCTGCGTCACGCCTGGCTTGATCGGTAGCTGGATTCGCCAGGTCGCTTGCCGGACCAACGGCCCGCGATTCAATTGCCCAGGGCGAATCGCAGCGCAGCCCTGGGAACCGCGCTCACTCCTTGCCCAGCAGCCTGCGGGCTTCGTCGAGCAGGAACTTCGTGTCGGTAAACGGCTCGTAGCTGATGTCCTGCCAGCGCACCAGGCCTTCGGCGTCGAGCAGAAACGTGGCGTGCAGGGGCATCTTTTCAAAATCGTCGTAGGCCCGGTAGGTCTTGAACACGACCAGCTCGGGATCGGCCGCCAGGCGAAACGGAATCGTTTCGCTCGCAGCCAGCTTGGCCAGCGAACCCTTCAGGATCTCGACGGGCTCGCTCGAGATCGCCACGATCGAGATGCCCGCCGCCGCGTATTCGCTCGTCGCGGGAGCAAACTTTTGGATCTGCTCGACGCAGTGCAGACACCCCGAGCCCAAATAAAAGATGACCACTACGGGCCGGCCGCGGTAGTCGTCCAGTGAAACGTCGTGGCCCTCGGTGCCCGGCAGCGTCCAACTTGTTGCGGGAGTCGGCGCCCAGCGGAACGGGCCGAGGCTGGCCAATTCGGGGCGCTTGCCGACGTCGGCGCCCGGCTCGCGCGATCCGCGCCAATCGTCCGGCAGATGGAGCTCTTTGGCGATGGGCTTCAGGCGCCGAAACACACCAACGTCGAGGTCGGCAAAAGCCGCCAGCGGCCGCAGCCGGGCGAACTCGGCTTGCGCCTCGGCTTTCTTGCCCGCTCGGTGGAGCACTTCCACAAGCACCGCCAGCGGGAGCACCTCGCCGGGCCCGCCGGTGACTGCTTTGCGCCCGATCGACTCGGCCTGGGCATGATCGCCGAGCAACGAAAAGAGGCGGGCCAACCGGTCCTGGCGAATGCCGGGGGCGTCTTTGAGCTTTTCGAGCTCCGCGCGCCCTTGCGCCTCGTCGCCGGCGGCCAGCGCGGCGTGTGCTTTCAATTCGCTGACGACCTGCTCGATTTTTCGGATCGTGCCCCCCTGCGATTTCAGAGCGTCGGCCATCGCCTTGGCAACGTCGTCTTCCGATTTCTTTTCGGCGCGGGCTTTGGCCTCGGCGTCATCGGCGGCCTTGACGCGCGCGGCGCGCCGGTCCGCGAGGATCGCTTCGGCCGCGGCGATCTGCTGGCGGCCTTCTTCCACGTTGCCCAGGCCGAACCAGGCCAGGCCCGTAAGCCGCGCCCGCTTGAGTTGTTCGTCGAGGTCGCCCGCGGCCGACTCGAAACAGTATCGTGCCAAATCGCCCGTGATTTCGTGCCAGCACTCGTACTCGACCAGCACCTCGGCAAGCCGCCGGCGTCCGTAGGCGGCGCTCGACTCAGGCTTGTCCAGCGTGTTGTGCTTGGGGTGCCGCGGCAACTCGAGCATGTTTTTGGCCAGATCGATCGCGTCGTGCACGCGCCCCAAATAGGCCAGATTGGTAATCAGCCACTCGTTGTTATGGGAATAGTTGTGAATCTGGTCGGGGAGCACGCCGTCACGCATCATGTGGGCGTGGTCGACGCGCGCCGAAGCTTCCTGCTGCCAGGCCACGTCGGCATAGCGGTGCAGTTTCGAGTAGATGTGCCCCGGCATGTGCCACATGTGGGCGATTCCCGGCGACGCCTGGCCGCACAAGGAGGCCGAAACCAGGGCCCGGGCCGGCTTCTCGTAGTCCCACAAGTGAATGCGGTAATGATGGGCCGGATGCATCGGCTTTACGGCGAAGACCTGCTCGAGGATCGCTTCGACCGCCTGGTGGCTGGCAATCGGCAGTTGCTTCTTTTTGTCCGTCATCCAACTGCCGTTTTTCCAGATTTGCAGCGCGAGAAACGCCTTGGCCTCGATGTCGTTCGGATCGTCGTGAACCAGGCCTTCCAGGGCCTGCACATATTTGCGGCGCCGAAGGGTATCGTCGGGCGCGGCATGCCAGGCGGCCAGGGCATCGATCCAGGCGGCTTCGCGGGGCGTGGCGCCGGCCTTTTTCTCGACGGCCTTTTTGATGAATTTCTCGGCTCGCTTGTCGTTGTTCGAGTTGGCCAGGGCCATGCCCCAATAGGCCATCGCACAATCTGCGTCGAGCGCCGCCACCTGACGGAACGACCGCTCCGCCTCGAAGTACCAGAAGCCGTGCAACTGGCCCACTCCCTGATCGAAGAATTGCTGCGCCAGGGGCACTAGGGTGGTGACGGGAAAATGAACCGCTCCGGTGTTCCCCATTAAATAGGGCTTTTGGCGCGGCCCTTCGTTGAATGCCTCGCCGTGAAGCGAGTGCCCCGCCGGCAGTTCGGCCGGTGGAGCCGCGTCATTGGCGGCGGCCGGGGCCGGTTTGTCGGGCGATTTCGACGGCGTATTCCCTTCGGCGCCCAAAACGGGCGCCATCCAAAAAAGCATCAACGACGCGACCACGAGTGCGGGCGGCTTGGCAGGCATCGACACCTCGGCCGTAAGAGACGGCAGTAGAAAGAATGCGCGTGTGGGGTATCGTTTAACCTTAGCGAGCCCGACGCGCGATTGCAATTCGCGGCAACTGGTCAAGACGTCGGCGTCGCGCCATCGGCAAGGTATAATTTCAACGGCCGCGGGCCGAAAATCTTGCCGCCGGCCCCGTCCGGCGCCGGTGTTTGAGTCCGTCTTACCAAAGGATCGGTTATGAGCGTCCTGGAACGCTTTCGACTCGACGGCAAGCGGCTTTTCATCACTGGCGGAAGTCGCGGATTGGGCCGCGAAATGGCGCTGGCGACCGCCCAAGCCGGGGCCGACGTGGTGCTCGTGGCCCGCGGCGCCGAAAGCCTCGAACAGACGGCCGAAGAGATTCGCCGGCTCGGCCGCCAGGCCTTTGCCATTGCCGCCGACGTTGGCCAGCCCGAGGCCTGCCAGAGCACCTGCGAGCGGGTGCTGGCCGAGCACGGCCCGATCGACATCCTGATCAACAACGTCGGCGGTCGCCGTTTCAACATCCCCACCGCGCAAATGCCTTTGGAAACGTGGCAGGAGATTCTGCACTTGAATCTCACCAGCACGTTTTTGTGTACCAAGATCATAGGCGGCGCCATGCTGAGCCGCGGACGCGGAGGGCGAATTATCAACGTGGCGTCGATGTCGGGCATGATCGTCAACCGGGGAATCGGCGGGCGCGGCTACGAGACCGCCAAGGCCGCCGTGATGCACTTCACCCGCTCGACGGCGGCCGACTGGGCGCCCCACGGAGTGACGGTCAACGCCATTTGCCCGGGCTTCTTCATGACGGAGCCCAACCTGCGTTGGTCGCGCGAGCACCCCAAGCTGTTCGAGATGTACAAGGAACAGATCCCCGCGGGCGATTTCGGCCAGGCCGAGGATCTGGGCCCGCTGGCCGTCTATCTCGCCAGCGACGCGGCCCGCTACGTCACCGGCGCGACGTTCGTCATCGACGGCGGATACACGCTGTGGTAGGCCGGGTCGAGTGGCGCTGGATTTCCGCCGCGCGTGCGAACTACAATAGGCCCGTTTCCGACGACCTCGCCACACACGATCGGAGTCTGCATCATGCACGCCGCCCGGTTTCCCGCGGTTTTGATTGGAATGGTTCTGGCCGCCAGCGGGCTCGCGCGCTTAGCGGTGAATTCTGCCCGGGCCGAAGAGGGCGATCGCAAGCTGCGAATCATCTGTTTCGGCGCGCATCCGGACGACGCCGAACTCAAGGCGGCCGGCGTGGCGGCCAAATGGTCGGCGCTGGGGCACAAAGTCAAATTCGTGTCGGTCACCAACGGCGACATCGGCCACTGGCGCATCGCCGGCGGACCGCTGGCCCAGCGGCGCACGGCCGAAGTGAAAGACGCCGCCAAGGCGTTGGGCATCGAAACCGAGGTGCTCGACATCCACGACGGCGAGCTGGAGCCCACGCTGGAAAACCGCCGCAAGATCACGCGGCTGATCCGCGATTGGAAGGCCGACCTCGTGATTTCGCACCGCCCGAACGATTATCATCCGGACCACCGCTACACCGGCGTGCTCGTGCAAGACGCGGCGTTCATGGTCACCGTGCCGTTCTTTTGTCCCGACACGCCGCCGCTCGAAAAGAACCCCGTGTTTCTCTACTATTCCGACCGGTTTCAAAAACCGAACCCGTTTACGGCCGACGTGATCGTCGACATCGACGACGTGTGGGAAAAGAAAATGGCCGCCGTACACTCGCTCCCCTCGCAGGTTTACGAAGGAGGCGCCTCCGGGTCGGAGCAATTCGTGGCCGACGTTCCCAGCGATGACGCCCGACGCCTCGCCTGGGCTCAGGAGCGTCTCGGCGCCCGCAATGCCGCCGTGGCCGACACCTACCGCGACGCGCTCGTGACGTGGTACGGCCCCCAACGGGGCAAGGACGTCAAGTACGCCGAAGCGTTCGAAGTCTGCGAATACGGCCGCCAGCCCGACAAGGAAGAACTGATGAAGCTGTTTCCCTTCTTCAAGCCCTAGCCGGCCGTTGAAAAATGGGACTGGCTCCGAGCCGTTTACGGCATGTCCCGAGAATAAAAGGTGATCGCGAGGTGCCTGTCCCAATTTTTCAACACGCTGCTAGCCGGGATGTTAGCAGGGGGCTCTGTGCGGGACGTGATCGACCGACGTTCGCGGGGTCAAAGCACATGCCGCCGCCGGAGACTTACCGCGGAGCCGGGCGCGACGGCACGGCGGCGCGGCCGGTGCTCGCGGCGCCGGCGGTCGGGACGCCGCGGTTGAGCGCGCCGAGAATGGCCGGCGTCACGTCGGATCCGCTTTGATAGACGATCGGCTTGTGGATCTCCTGCAGGATCATCCGCGGATCGGTCAACTCGGGCGGAGTCGGATCGTGTCGCAAGATGAGCCGCACCTGGTTGGCCTGCGCGTAGCGTTCGAGTTCGCCTTTCAGCTCGCCCACCAAACCCAGGACCATCCTGGACTCACTGTCGCGAATTTCGTCGGTGACCTTTTTGCCCTTCAATTCGTAGTCGGCGCGCATTTTCAGGAGTTGCTCCTCGAGCTGTTT
The DNA here is from genome assembly GCA_040877415.1 of Pirellulales bacterium. Lineage (GTDB taxonomy): Bacteria > Planctomycetota > Planctomycetia > Pirellulales > PALSA-1355 > JBBDNV01. The sequence goes on along the minus strand of JBBDNV010000112.1, from coordinate 67,089 downwards.
GCGCTGCGGGCTGTTGGCGGGCGTGTTGCGCAACTCCTCGGTGAGCTGATTGCCGCGTTCGCCGTCCCGTTTCAATTCCTCGGCTTTGGCCTCGTATTCCTTCTTCAATTGTTCCATCGACTGGTTGAAGCGCGCCGAATGCTTCATGATCTCGCTCATGTCGACCAGGACCGTGCCGCTCTGCCCAGGACGCGGCGCCTGGGGGCGTTGGGCGGAGAGCTTCGTTACGGCCAAAATCGCGACACAGCCGCCAATGGCGGCCGCAATGACCAGGGACATTCTCATTTTCCGGCACTCCTTCCAGGCAGCCCGTCGCAGTGGATAAAGGCGGCAAAAATGGCCCGCGCGCGTGGCACCCCCTTGCAAGCGGTTTTTTGCGGGCGGTATTCTGCCGACATCCGGCCACCAGGTAAAGGCCAATTGGACCCGCGAAACCGGGGGATTTTCCTTGGGAAGTCTTCCCGTGGCGGTGAATCGCCGGCGAGGGGTGCCCCGTGGCCGGCGCGGCCGGACGGGGGCTTCTGGCGCCAGGGCCGGCGACGCCTTTGGGGTTCCGCCGGTAAGCGCGGAGGCGGTTCGCGTACAATTTCAAGTCGAGGAGAATCCGTATGACTCTGCAATCTCCAACCGCCGCCTCCCACATGTCCGATCCGAGTGCCGCCGCCAACCCCTACGACGAAGTTCCCTATCCCAGCAAGCCGCTGCCGCCAAGCCATCCTGATCGGCTGGCCGCGGTCGCGACCCTGTTCGGCATGCAGCCGCCGGCGGTCGATCGCTGCCGCGTGCTCGAGCTCGGCTGCGCCACGGGCGGAAACCTGATTCCGATGGCCGAGCGCCATCCCCAAAGCACGTTCGTCGGGGTCGACTATTCGCAAGTCCAGATCGGCGCGGCGCGCCGCATGGCCGACGCGCTTTCGCTATCGAATCTCGAACTGCGCCAGGCCAGCATCACGGACCTGGGCGACGAGCTGGGAAAGTTCGACTACATCATTTCGCACGGCGTTTTCTCCTGGGTCGCTCCCCCCGTGCAAGACAAAATCCTCGAGCTGTGCCGAAACCTCTTGCACGAGCACGGCGTGGCTTACGTGAGCTACAACATTTTCCCCGGCTGGCACCTGCGCTCGATCATCCGCGAGCTCTTGTGGCGCCACGCCCCGCCCGGCGGCGACACCGGCGAACGATTGGCAAGGGCCCGCTCGCTGCTGGAATTCCTTTCCACCGCGCTTGCGCGGCAACAATCGCCCTACGCCGAGTTGCTCAAACGCCAGGTCGACGCGATTCGGGGCCAACCCGAAGGATACCTTTGCCACGAGGATTTCGAGACCGACAACCATCCGCTGTACTTCCACGAGTTCGTGGCCCGAGCCGCGGCCGGCGGCTTGCAATACCTGGGCGAGGCCGCGTTGGCCACGATGTTCATCTCCAGTTTCGGACCCGCCATCGAACGGCAGGTGATGCGCCTTTCGGACGACGCGATTTCGGCGGAGCAACACCTCGACGTGCTGCGCAACCGGGCGTTTCGACAGACGCTGTTGTGCCACGAGGGGATCCCACTCGAACGCCACGTGACGCCCGACCGCTTGAAAACACTGTACGTCTACGGCTGGCTCCGGCCGCAGAACGTGCCACCCGATTTGAAAACGACTGCCGTGGAGCCGTTTTCGGACCCCCATGGGCGGACGATCTCCAGCCCGGCCCCCGTCGTCAAAGCGGCCCTGTACCATTTGGCCAACCAGTGGCCGCGGGCCGTGTCATTCGACGAATTGGTCTCGGCCGCGGCGAGGCTGCTGGGCAATGGGAGCCCGGCGGTGATTTCGCCCTTCGAGCGCGAGGGGCTGGGCGACAACATCGTGCAGGGAATCGCCAGCGGATTGATCGAACCCACCAGCGCGCCCGACAGCTTTGTTTCGTCCGTCAGCAGCCAGCCGCGGGTCAGCCTGCTGTCGCGCCTCGAGGCCCGGTCCTCCAAGGTCGTCACCAATCGGCGCCACCAAAGCGTGACGCTCGACGCAGTCACCCAGAACATCATCCGGCATCTCGATGGCGAGCACGATCACGAGTCCCTGCTGCGCGGCCTGGTGGCTTCGGTCGAACGTGGAGACGTGTCGATTCTGGTTGGCGGAATCCCTGCCACCAGCGGCGAGGCGGTCTCGGGCGTGCTCCACGATACGTTGCAACAGTCCCTGAGAACGCTGGCGGCCAACGCGCTATTGGTCGCCTGACGCCGGCGGCCCTGATTGAAGGCGCGGCAGTAACTTTCAAGAAACGATTGTCGCCAGTGTCGCATGTCGAGCGCCGCCAACCCTTATGACGAAGTCCCCTTTCCCAGCCAGCCGCTGCCGCACAGCCAGCCGGCGCGGCTGGGGGCCATTGCGGCGATGTTCGGCATGCAACCCACGCCCGCCGATCGCTGCCGCGTGCTGGAGCTCGGCTGTGCCACCGGCGGCAATCTGATCCCGCTGGCCGACCGACACGCCGGGAGCACCTTCGTGGGCATCGACTATTCGCAAGTCCAGATCGACGCGGCACGCCGGGTCGCCCGAGCGCTCGGGTTGGCAAATATCGAGCTCGAGTGCGCCAGCATCGCCGATTTGGGCGATGAGCTGGGAACGTTCGACTACATCATCTGTCACGGCGTCTACTCCTGGGTTCCCCGCGACGTGCAGAACAAGATACTCTGGCTCTGCCGCACGGCCCTCAATCCCCAAGGCGTCGCCTACGTGAGCTACAACACGTACCCCGCCTGGCATCTGCGGTTGCTCGTTCGCCAAGCGCTCGGCGGTTGCTCCCGACAGGGCTCAAGCGAACAACGGCTCGCCCAAGGCCGGGCCCTGTTGGAGTGGCTTTCCAGCACCATGGCAAGCGACCAGACGCCGTTCGGCAGGCTGCTGACGGTCGAGCTCGACGGGATCCTTCGCCAGCCGGGCGAATACCTGTTCCACGAATACTTCGAAAGCGACAACAAGCCGCTCTATTTCCACGAGCTCGCCCGCCGCGCCGCCGAGGCCGAGCTCCAGTATCTGGGTGATGCGGTGCCCTCGAGGATGTTTGCCGCCAACTACGGCCCCGCGGTCGAACAACGCCTGCTGCGCATGACCGACGACCCGATCGCCACCGAGCAGCACCTCGACGTGTTGTGCAATCGCGGCGTTCGCAGGACCCTGTTGTGCCACCGGGAAGTCGCGCTGTCGCGTCGTCCGCTCGCGGATCGATTCCTTGAGCTTTACTTCTGCGGGCAGATCACGCCCGAGCGTGCAGAGGGCCCCCTCAGGTCGTGGACTCCGGCGACGTTTGCCGCCCAGGACGGCACGAAAATCACCCACAGCGCACCGCTGGTCAAGGCGTTGCTCGATTACTTCGGCAGCCAATGGCCCCGCAGCCTGTCGATCGACGAGGCGACCCGGGCGGTTGCCGAGCTAGTGGCCGCCGAGGGCCATCCGCCCGACGCCTCGGCCCGCACGCGCCAACTCGTGATTCAGAACGTGGTGCAATTCGTGGCCGGCGGGCTGGTCGAGCCGACCAGCGCGCCCGACAGCTTCACCACTTCGGTCGGCCTTCGACCCCGGGCCAGCCGGCTGGCGCGGCTTCAAGCCCAATCGTCGAAGGGCGTCACGAATCGCCGCCACGAAACGGTGCACCTCGACGACGACAGCCGCCGCGTGCTCGGATATCTTGACGGCCAGCGCGATCGCGAGGCCCTGCTCGCCGCGCTCGTGCAAGCCCTGGAACGCGGCGAATTGACGATGGCCGGCGGCCGCTTCGGCGTTGGCGCCCTCGGCGGTTCGCGGGAACTGGCGGTCGCGATTGCGCAATGGTTGACGCAGTTGGCCGCTGGCGCCCTACTGGTAGATTGACGACGGCGCATTCATCGACGACGCGGAACGAACATGTCGCAGAACCTGGCTCAACAATACGACGCGATCCCGTTTCCCGGCCTGCCCGTGGCGCGCTCGCAGCCCGATTACCTGGAAACCATCGCCCGCCTCCGCGGCATGCAGCCCGAGGCGGCCGCGCGGGCCCGCGTGTTGGAGTTGGGCTGCGCCGTCGGTCAGAACCTGCTGCCGCTGGCGGATCGATATCCCCAGGCCCGCTTTCTCGGCATCGATCAATCAGCGCGTCAGATTGAAATCGCCCAGGCGGCGGCCCGCGAAGCCGCGCTCGACAACGTCGAGTTTCGCCGGCAGGATATTCTGGAGATCGACTCCCAATTGGGACCGTTCGACTACATCATCGCCCACGCGGTGTACTCCTGGGTCGACGCGCCGGTGCGCGACAAGCTGCTGGCCGTCTGTCGCGACCACCTGGCGCCGCAGGGCATCGCCTACGTCAGCTACAAGACCTATCCTGGTTGGGCGATCCACGACATGTTTCGGGCCATGATGTTGTACGACGCCCGAACAGCCGCCACGTCGGCCGAAAAGTTGTCCCGCGCGCGGATGTTCCTGGAGTTTCTCGATGCCTCGCTGACCGAAGACCACGCCTACGACGCGTTGGTGCACCGGGAGCTGGCCGTGCTCGCCCGGCAGAGCGACGGCTACCTGTGGCACGATCATTTGGAAGCCTTCAGCCATCCGGTGTACTTCCCCGAGTTCGTCCAGCACGCGAAAACCTACCAACTGCAACCCGCCGGCGACGCCGTGTTGGGAATCCGCTTGAGGGACGATCTGGGCGACGAAATCGAGCGGCAACTGGACGCGATCATCACCGACGACGTCGAGAAGGAGTTGTGCCGCGACGTCGTCCTCAACCGCACGATCCGCCAGACGCTGCTTTGCCACGAGGCCGTCTCGATCGCGCGCAGCGTGACGCCCGAGAGGCTGAGCGGCCTGTACCTCGAGAGCTCGCTTCAGCCCGCGCGGGCGGAAATCGACTTGTGCTCGACGGCCGTCGAGCAGTTTTCGAACCGCGGCGGCACGCGCGTCTCGACGCCGGTGCCCCTGGCCAAGGCGGCGCTCGTGCACCTGGGCGAAGCCTGGCCGGACTACGTTCGACTCGAGAATCTCCTGGCCGCCGCTTGCGCCCGGCTCGAGGCGGCCGGATTTCCCGCGCCGATCCCGACCGACGAAATCGAACGGCTGGAAAACAATCTGGCGCAGTGCGCGGCGGGCCAGGTTATCGATTTGCACAGCGACCGGCCGTCCTTTTTGCCCCGCGCGAGCGACGCGCCCGTGGCCGGCCCCCTGGTGCGCGTGCAGGCTCGGCGCGGCGAAGTGGTCGCCAACCGCCGCCACGAAGCCGTGCGGCTGGAAATGTTCGACCGGAACTTGATCGAATTGCTCGACGGCACGCGCGACCTGCCAAAACTCGCCGACGAGTTGGCCGTCGCGGCGAGCGAGGGCCGATTGACGGTGAGCAAAGACCTCGAGCGGCTGCAAAACTATGATGACGCCAAGCACGCCATCGGCATCGCTCTGCCCGAAGCGCTAAACCGCCTGGCACGCTTGGCGCTGTTGGTCGCCTAAGGCTGGTGCCACGGATCGCTTGCACCCGCGCAGCCTCCAAGGTCAATCGAAACCGCTTGCTCGATGATTAATCCAGCTACCCGCGCAAGGCCGAGAGCATCAGCCCGGGCAGTTTCCAGGCCGACGGTTTGTGACACAGGGCCAGCACTTTCCAGGCGATCGGCTCCGGGTTGCGATGCGTGGGAAACCAGAACGGCTTGGGCCAGATGGTAATCGGGCCCTCGAGGATCGTTTTCTGAACGTCGCTGAGCATGAACGTGTTGTGCACCGAGCCGATGCCGCTTTGCGCGTCGGCCGGCGTGCCCGACGGATAGCCGCCCCACGGCGGGCTCATCATCGCGTAGACGAGCGCCGGCCAATGGTTCACTCCAATTGAGCCGTGGCGAAGATTCGTTAGCGCCGCCTGAAAGCAGGCCTCGCTCGCTCGATCGCGGCGAAAGCTCGGAGGCACCGAGAGCGCCGCGCTCAGCGTGCCCCACAGCCGCTCGTTGGCAAAATCGACGGCCACCTTGAGAAAATCCCGCTCGTCGTCGGCCGCCAAGCCGATTTCCGCGCACACGCAGACGAACGATTCCTCGCAGAACAGGTGCGGCATTTTTTGCGGATCGGCGTCGCGCACCAGCCTCCAGGGGAGCTTGCCCTCGGCGTCCGCGGGCGGCGTCTGGCCCGAAAATCGAGCAAAACGCTCCTGCGCGCCGGGGTAATAAGCCTTTCGCCGCGGCACCTGGGCCAGCACCCCGTCGATCAGGTCGAGAAAGTGCCGCCGCTGGGGCCAGTCTTTCCACGTCACGATCACCTTCGTGGCTACGCAGTTGAACGACGCGTTGTTGGTGATCGACGCGGCCACGCTTTCCGCCTGGAACCGCAACTGGCTTTCGGTGTATGGCCCGGGCACGACGATCCACGGGCTGACGTTTCCCAATTCGCTGGTGATCGGCTTTTTGAGCACGGGATCGTTTTCGCGCTTGCGCCGCTCGCGCTCATCGCCCGGCGGACCCCAGACGATCGCGTCGTGCGAGTGGATCGATCCGGTGATGTGAACTTCGTCGATTTCCGGGTGCTCGACCGCCGCGGCTCCCACGTCGGCTCCGCCGTAGATGATCCGCAAAAACCCCCTGTCGATCAGCCGGGCAAAGAGCCCTTGGAAGATCGGGCCGAGGTACTCGTTGACGGGGTTCATCTTCAACAGAACAACGTGTCCCTCCTGAAAGATCTTGGAAATAGCGTCGGTGGCCGGAATGCTCGACACGTTGCCCGCCCCCAGCACCAGCACCGTCTTTGCGGCCGGCGGATGTGCCAGGCGGCTGCCCAGCCGTTCCAGATCCTCGCGCTTGACGTTCGGCGCCAGATAAGCGGTGGCCTTGAAACCGGCGAACAGCACCGCATCGAACAGGCCCTTGACCGGCACGACCTGAACCGCCAGCGAGCCGTCGGCCATTTGCACCGGCGGCGCGGGCAGCTTGATGCTGCCGGTCGCTTCGATCGTCTTATAGTTGTCGATCAACAGCCGCAGATGACGCGCCGTAGCCATCGGCCCGGCCGCCACTTCTTCGGCCCGCAGGGGACTGCCGGGGGAAAGACCCTTGGCTTCGCACGCCGCTAGGACCCACTCGGGCGCCAAGGCGACGACCCGATCGAGACAATCTTCCAGGAGCGCCCTTCGCTCGGCGAGCGACAGCCCGCTGAGCCGCTCTCGGGCGGCGGCCAATTCGCCGGCGCAGCGATCGACGTGCTCGGTGGGGCTGGGCGATTGTTTGACGGCTAAGGTTGACATGCGGCACCTTTTTGCTGGTGGGCGGCGGCGGTCTGTTTCGCCGGCACGTGGCTGGCGATCCATTCGCTCAGGGCACAAATCGTCAGGCTCGGATTGACGCTCAGGTTGACCGGCACGACCGACCCGTCGGCAATGTAAAAGTTATCATATCCGAACACCCGGCCATATTTGTCGATGACGCCTTGCGAGGCGTCGGCGCCCATCGGGCAGCCCCCCAAAATATGCGCCGTCGACGAGACATTGAACAGAACTTCGCCTATTAAGCCTCCCGGTTCGCCGTCCATCTTGGCCGCCAAACGCTGGGCCACTTCGTTGGCGATGGGAAAAAATTTGGGCACCTTTTCGGGCGAATCCCATACCGAGTCCATCTTTTTGGCAAACGGCCAGAACCAGCGCCGCCGCAGGCTCAGGCTCATGTGGTTGGGCAAATACTGCATGACCAGCAGAATGCCCGTCCGCCTGGCCCAGCCGAAGGGATTCGACGCCCGTAGAAATTTGAACGGATGGCGCACGATTTCACCCAGCCAGCGCAGCGGCCGGGGCCAGGGCGGACCGCCACCCACCAGGACCGTCGTCAACAGGGACATGAAATCCTGGCCTTTGCCGTAGCGGACCATCTCGACGTGCGTCTCCGGGCTGGGATGGAAACCGGAAGCGATGGCGATGCCGCGCGAATAGTCGACGTCGCGGCGCCGGCTCGTGGCCCCGACGATCGCTTCGCTGTTGGTGCGCACGTACGAGCCCAGCCGGTCGGAAAGCCGCCCCAGCGACCCGCGCTCTTTACACTTGAGCAACAGCCGCACCGTGCCCAGCACGCCGCCGGAAAGCACGATGCCGCGGCAGCGAAACGTTCGGCGCCGCTTGAGAAGCCAATCGGTGATTTTGCGCGTCTCCACTTCGTAGCCGCCGCGGGGAATCTCGCGAATGTCGAGCACTTCGCTTTCGGCGATCACTTGCGCGCCCAGTCGTTCGGCCAGGTAGAGATAATTCTTGTCGAGCGTGTTCTTCGAGTTGTGCCGGCAGCCGACCATGCAGCCGCCGCACTGGATGCAGCCGGTGCGCTCCGGGCCGCGGCCCTCGAAATACGGATCGGGCACGGTCTGGCCCGGCTCGCCGAAAAAGACGCCAACCTCGGTCGGGTGGTACGTCTCGCCGCGGTTCATTTCAAAGGCGATCTCGCGCAGCATGTGGTCTGTCTCCGTCGGGCACGGCGCGGTGGTGACGCCGAGCATCCGCTGGGCCGTGGCGTAATGCGGCGCAAGGTTGTGCTTCCAATTGCCCAGGGCGCTCCAGCGCGGATCGGCGAAGACGTTGTCGGGCGGCACCAGCAGCGTATTGGCATACACGAGGCTTCCGCCGCCCACGCCGCAGCCGTGCAGAATCATCACGTCGCGCAGCATCGTGATGGCCTGGATGCCGAAACAGCGAAAAACCGGCGCCCAGAGAAACTTGCGGAGGTTCCAATTCGTCTTGGGAAAATCCTCGCTGCGCCAACGCTTGCCGCGCTCGATCACCCCGACCGAGTATCCCTTCTCCGACAGCCGCAGCGCCGACACGCTGCCGCCGAACCCCGAGCCGACAATCAGATAGTCGAAATCATAAGACGTCGCATCATCCATCATGCTTCCTATTGACGCCCCATTCGGCCGCAAAAGCAACCCTGCCGCTTGCGGTTTAGCCTGTCCGGGTGTCCCTGCTCATCGCTGCACACTAAAATACGGCCTCCGAAACGAGAGCCGATCATGCCCTTTCACAGCACGGTTCGCGGCCAGCGCTTTACGTTTGCCAGCTTGCGCGAGCTGTTGGCCAAGGCCAACGAAGAGAAATCGGGCGACGCGCTGGCCGAAATCGCGGCCCGAACCCAGCGCGAGCGCGTGGCCGCCAAGTGGGCGCTGGCCGACGTCCGCTTGAGCGAAATCGTCGACCAGCCGCTCGTCGATCCCGACACGGACGAAGTCACAAGGCTCATCCTCGAGACCCACGACAGGACCGCGTTCGCCGAAATCGCGAGCCTGACGGTGGGCCAGTTCCGCGAATGGCTCCTGGACGACGCCACCGACCAAGCCCGGCTCGCCGCAATCCACCGGGCCGTCACCCCCGAAATCGCCGCGGCCGCCGCCAAACTGATGAGCAACAAGGACCTGGTGCTCGTGGCCGCCAAGATTCGCAACGTCACGCGCTGCCGCAACACCATGGGCCAGCGCGGCGTGCTCGGCATCCGCTTGCAGCCGAATCATCCGGCCGACGACCTGGGGGGCATTCTGCTTTCGGCCGTCGACGGCCTCTTGTACGGCTGCGGCGACGCGGTGATCGGGGTCAATCCCGCCATCGAATCGGTCGATACCGTGTGCGGCATCTTGCGCTCACTCGATCGATTGATTTCCCTGACCGGCGCGCCGACCCAGCACTGCTGCCTGGCCCACGTCACCACGCAACTGGCGGCGCTTGCGCGCGGCGCGCCGGTCGATCTGTTGTTTCAATCGGTCGCGGGCACCGAAGCGGCCAACTCCAGTTTCGGCATCAATCTGGCCATGCTCCGCGAAGGGCAAGAGCGCGTTTTGGAACATCACCGATCGCGCGACGTGCCCTGGGTCGGTCAGAACGTGATGTATTTCGAAACCGGCCAGGGAAGCGCGCTCTCGGCCGAAGCGCATCACGGCGTCGATCAACTGACGCTCGAAGCGCGGGCCTACGGCGTGGCCCGGGCGTTCGATCCGTTCCTGGTCAACTCGGTCGTGGGATTTATCGGCCCAGAGTATCTCTACGACGAGCGTCAAATCACGCGGGCCGGGCTCGAGGATCACTTCATGGGCAAGCTGCTCGGGCTGCCGATGGGATGCGACGTGTGTTATACGAACCACGCGGCCGCCGATCAGAATTCGGCCGAAAACCTGATGCTGCTGATGACCGCCGCCGGCTGCAACTACTTCATGGGAGTGCCGTGCGCCGACGACGTGATGCTCAGCTACCAGTCGACCAGCTTCCACGACGGCGCGGCGATGCGCAAGCTGTTCGGGCTCGCGCCCGCGCCGGAGTTTTTGGCGTGGCTCGAAGAGCGCGGCATTTTTGCCGGCGGCCAACTGGTCCTCTCGGAACCGGCCCGCCATCCGCTCATCGGACAATTGCAAAGCGTGCTCAACGATCCCCTGACCGCCAGGTGAGGCGCAAACGCCCGATGCCGCGCGACATTCGCAGGAAAACCGGCCCCCAGCACGTGGCCTTGCCCGACGCGACGGCCAAAGCCCTCGAAGCCTTGCGGGCGCGCACGCCGGCTCGATTGGTGGTGGGGCGGGCCGGGCCGGCCTATCGCACCGAAACGCAGCTCACGCTGCGCGAAGATCACGCGGCGGCCGTCGACGCGGTGCAGGCCGAGATGGACATCGAGCGCGACTTCGGCGCCGAATTCGTGCGCCGCACGCGATTGTTCGAAGTGACGACGCTGGCGGCCGACAAGTCGCAGTTTCTCATGCGGCCCGATTTGGGACGCAAGCTCAGCCCGCAGGCTCGACAGACGATTTCCGCCCAGTGCCCCAAGGGGACCGATTTGCAGGTCGTGATCGGCGACGGGCTGAGCGCCGGCGCCGTGGCCGCGCAAGTGCCGGCGCTGTTGCCGCTGTTGCAAGAGGGCGCCCTCGAGCGCGGCTGGTCGTTCGGGCGGCCGCTGGCGATTCGCTATTGCCGCGTCGGCATTCTCAACGAAATCGGCGACCTCGTCGACCCGCGGGTCGCGGTGCTTTTGATCGGCGAGCGTCCCGGGCTGGCGACGGCCGAAAGTCTTTCGGCCTACATGGCCTATCGCCCGCGCACCGGCCACACCGACGCCCAACGCAATCTGGTTTCGAACATTCACCCCCGCGGCGTCCCACCCGAAGCGGCCGCCGCCCGCATCCTGGCCTTGGCCCACCAAATGCGCACAGAGCAGACCAGCGGCGTGGCAATCAAGGAACAACTGCCCAACGACCCCTGTAGCCGGGGTCATTGACCCCGTTGTTCTACACATCTGCGACGGCACGCGGCCGCGTAGCGGCCCAGGAGTGATAGGGGTAGGGAAGGCGATTTCTTGCTCCGACGCCGCGGGCGTCAAACAGGCCAGCCCAGGCCAGCGGCCTGGGCAACCGGGCGCCACGAACCGCCAAGCCCTGCAAGGGCGCGACAAATCAGGACCACAGATAGCGCTCGTCCACCTGAATTCCATGTCGCGCGAACAATTGGCGCAGCTCATCCTGAAACGTCATCCGGTGATGATGTTCGGCTTGCCGTTCGGCGACCGAGACGAACGCCAGCGCCGGACGTTTGCCTTTGAGCAGCGGCCGGAACGGCTTTGCACTGGGCTGTTCTTGAACAAGTAGCTCGCCACGTCCGTGTCCAGCAGCAAGGAATCACTCATGCGCGCAACTCCAGCTCGCCCGCGCGCCAGCGGAGGAAGGCTTGCTCGAAGTCGTCGTTCAACTCATCCGCGGGCCAGCCACCGCGCATTTCGTCGGGCGAACCTGGCGCGGATATTCCTTGCCGCAGGGCCAACTCGTCCAGGGAACGCGATTCCCAGAAGTCGCCGGCCGTGGGCGTGATCGGCTCCACGCGCACCGGAGTGCCGTCCGGCAGAGGCAGCGGTTGATCCAGGACGACCATGCCGTTCTCGACGTGTCCTTCAAAGTTCATCGCGGTTTTCTCCCGAAGGACCCCACGCGAGGCGTTGCGGCAAGTCGCATGGGGAGCAGATGGTTCGCGGTCGGATGAAAAACGTGACAGCCACCGAATACGAGTAATATAGATAAACTCGTCGTCAGATCCCAGCGACGAACCCACATCTATTCTTCGTCTATATCTGGAATCTGGGCCAGACCCTCAAAATATTAATTCACGACGTTACGCAGCGGCTGGCCCAACAGGGCGCGGCGGCAGGTTTGGCTTCCCTTGATTCTCATGTCCTCAAAACCTTCTTCGCTGTAGAAGGCGGCGTGCGGGTTGATGATGACCCGGTGGTGCGCCGCATGCGCCGGATCGCGCCAGGCAACCAAAAGCGGATGGTCGTCCGGCGGCGGCTCCTCTTCCAGCACGTCGATACCGGCCCCGGCCAGGTGCCCCGACGCAATCGCCTCGGCAATCGCCGCCGCGTCCGCCACGCCGCCGCGGGCCGTGTTCACCAGAAACGAACCGCGCTTCATGGCGGCTATCGTTTCGGCGCGGATCATGTGATGGGTCTCGTCCGTGAGAGGGCAGTGAAGGCTGAGCACGTGGCTGGCGGCCAACAGCTCGTCGAACGTTTCGACCCGTCGCACGCCGAGCGCCTTGTCGCGGCCGTCGGGGACGTACGGATCGTAAAACACGACGTTCATTCCCAGCGCTTTGGCCCGCAGCGCCGCGGCCGTGCCGATGCGCCCCAGTCCGATGATCCCAAACACGCGCCCGCGCAGCCGCCACACCGGCTGTGCCTGCTGGTAGCCCCACTCGCCCTGCCGATTGCGCAGCCGCGAATTGTAAAGCGCGATCCCGCGAGTCAGGGCCAGCATCATGCCGATGGCCGTATCGGCCACGTCCTCGGTCCCGTAGTCGGGCACGTTGCACACGTCGATGCCGCGCCGGCGGGCCAATCGCCAATCGACGTTGTCGTAGCCCACGCCGCAGCGCACGATCAGTTTACAGTGCTTAAGCCGGTTGATCGTTTTCCCGCTGATCGAAATGGTGTGGTACATCATGATCGCGTCGGCGTCCTCGATGCGCCCCGCGATTTGATCCTCGTTCGTGGCGCCAAGCGCCGCCACCTCGGCCACGTCGCCCAGGATGCCCCGTTCGGTTTCGAGCGGGCCGGCGACGAAGTCGGTAATCACAACGCGGGGGCGCGTGCTCATGGCTGTTGTCCGCGGGCGCGGCGCGGTGAACGAAGGAGCGAGAGTTTAGCCGACCGCGGCGGCGCCACACAAGGAAAAACCGCTGCCTTGCCCGCTGCCCTTGCGGCCCCGATCGTTCTTGCATTCGGCGGGCCGGCGGACCATAATCGGAAGCACCTGCCCAGGCGCCCTTTTCGGTCGCCGGAAGCGCACGCAAACGCGTGCCCTTCTCGGCGAATTTGGGGCGCCGCGACCCGCCTTTCGACACACCCCGAATTGACGACCAACGGCCCACCACCCACGCGAGGTTCACGACCAACCGGAGGTCTAACATGCGCCCCCAAATCGCCCCCCACTTAACACGTTATTGCGCCGTCGTGTTGGCAGCTCTGGCGGCGTCAATCGCCGACCAGGCGGCCGCCCAGACGCTGCCCGTGGCGCGGCTCTCCTCCGTCTTTCCAGCCGGCGGAAAACAAGCAACGACGGTGGACGTCACGATCGCGGGAGACGATCTGGAAAAAGTCTCGAAGCTGCACTTTTCCGATCCGGCGATTACGGCCGTGCAGAAAACGCAGCCGCCCGCCTTGGGCCAGGAAGGCCCGCAGCCGGTGCCGGGACAATTCACGCTCACGATCGCCGCGGAAGCCAAACCGGGTATTTGCGAAGTCCGGGCCATCGGCCAATACGGCGTGTCGAATCCGCGCTCCTTCGTGATCGGCGCCCGCGACGAGCTGGTCGAAAAAGAGCCCAACAACACCCGCGAACAAGCCACCGCGGTGCCGCTCGGCACGATCGTCAACGGCCAATCGAACGGAGCTAACGACGAGGACTATTACAAGATCACCGTCAAAAGCGGCCAGCGCGTGATCATCGACTGCTGGGCCTACCGCATCGACTCGCGGATGGACGCCTCGCTCGTCTTGTACGACGCGGCGGGCAAGGAGCTGGATCGCAGCCGGGACGCGAACCGGCGCGATCCGCTCGTGGATTTCACGGCGCCGGCCGACGGCGACTACTACGTCGAAGTACACGATTTTCTATACGCCGGAAGCGGCGAGTATTTCTACCGCCTGGCGATCGGCGCCGACGCGTACCTGGACTTCGCTTTCCCGCCCGCCGGCTTGCCCGGTTCCAAAAACACCTACACGCTCTACGGGCGCAATTTGCCCGGCGGCAAACCGGCCGGCGTGGCGGCGGCCGACGGCAAGCCGCTGGAGTCGCTGGACGTCGAGATCGCGCTGCCGGCCGACGGGAGCGTCGACGATCTCGATTTCAATTCCGTGGTCGAGCCCGACGAATCGGGGATCGATGGAATGTCGTATCGCCTGGCGGCGCCCCAGGGTCTGACCAACAGCGTGCTTTTGGGTTTCGCCACCGTGCCGGTTGTCGCCGAGCAGGAGCCGAATGACGAGCCTGCCAAGGCCAACGCCGTCGCCGCTCCGTGTGAATACGCCGGGCGGTTCTATCCAGAGACCGATCGCGATTGGGTCACGATCGAGGCCAAAAAAGGCGAAGCGCTGTGGATGGAAGTGTTTTCGCAGCGCATGGGGCTGCCGACCGATCCGTATTTGCTCGTGCAGCAGGTCACCAAAAACGACAAGCAAGAAGAGCAAGTCAGCGACGTGAGTGCCGTCGACGACTATCTCGACAATCCCGCCAGCCAGGTGCGCCGCGGGACGCCGATCTACGATTTGAGGACCGATGATCCGGCGTTCAGCTTCGTGGCGCCGGCCGACGGGACGTATCGGATCCTGGTGCGCAACCAGGCCACTTACACGCGGCCCGATCCACGGCTCATCTATCGGCTCTCGATCCGTCCGGCGCGGCCCGATTTTCGCCTGGTGGCCAAGCCCCGGTTGCTGCCGATTAGCAACGATCCGAATCTAAACCCGCCCACCGTGTGGAGCCCCCTGTTGCGCAAAGGAGGCACGGAGCTGGTGGACGTCGTCGTGTTTCGCCGCGACGGGTTCGAGGGCGAAGTCCACGTGACGATGGCCGGGTTGCCGCAGGGCGTTTCATGCGCGCCGGTGACGATCGGGCCGGGCCAGGATGCCGGCGTGCTCGTGCTGGCCGCGGCCGAAGACGCGCCGGAATCGATGAGCCTGCTCACGGTCGTGGGCAAGGCCAAGATCGGCGACGCCGAAGTCATCAGGCCCGCGCGAACCGCCACCATGGTTTGGGGCGGCCAGATCAACCAGGTGACGGAGCGCTCAAGACTCGCGCGCAATCTGGCCGTGGCGGTCAGCGGCGGCGAAACGGCGGCCTTCTTTGTCGACGCGGGCCAGAACACCGTGCTGGAAATGTGCAGGGCGGGCACGGTGCAAGTGCCGGTCAAGCTGGTGCGCCGCGGCGATTTCAAGGGCAACGTGGCGCTGGTGCCGAATCTGCTGCCCCCCAACGTCAAGCCGCCCAGCATCACGCTCGATGAAAAAACGACCGAGGGCAAACTCGATATCAGTTTGCCGCCCAACACGCCGCCGGGCACGTATTCGTTCTCGCTGCTCGGCACCACGCAGGTCAGCTACTCGCGCAATCCCGAAGCGGTGAAAGAGGCGCAGGACCGCAAGGCGGCAGTGGACAAGATCGTGGCCGAACGCGGCGCGACGGCGAAAGCCGCGGGCGAGGGCAAGGCCGCGGCCGATAAGCAGGCCGCCGACATGGCCGCCGCGCTCGAAAAAGCGCGCGCGGCCGCCGCCGCCGCCGCCAAAGCCGCCGAAGACGCGGCGGCCAAGGCCAAGGAAGCCGCCGACGCCAAAGCCGCCGCCGACAAAGCGATGGCCGAAGCGGAAGCGCTCGCCAAGGCCGCCGCGGAAGCCAAGGCCGCGGCTGAAAAATCCGCCGCCGAAGCCGAAGCCAAGGTTAAGGAAGCGACCGAAGTGCAACAAAGCGTCGACAAACAAGTGGCCGCCGCCACGGAACAGGCCAAACCCAAAAACATCAACGTCGCTGCGCCTTCGGCAACCGTCACGCTCAAAGTCACCGACGCGCCGATCGCGATTGCAGCAACCGCCCCCGCCGCCGGCAAGCCCGGCGCGACAATCGAGGTGCCCGTGAAGATCACCCGCCTTTACGGCTTTGCCGACGCCGTGCAGATCAAAACCACTCCCGCGAGCGCCGAAAAGGATTTCAAGGTGGCCGACGCGACGATCGCCGCCGGCCAGGCCGACGGCAAGCTGGCTGTCGAAATCGGCCCGGACGCCAAGCCGGGCACCTACAGCTTCAACGTACAGGCGACCGCGAAGTTCAACGGCCAGGACCTGTCGGTCAGCCAGACCGTGGCCCTGACCGTCGAAGCCGCCGAGGCGCCGAAGTAGCCAGCTACGATCCCTCGGCCGGCGTCAACTCGTAGGCCGCCATTTCGGTGTCGTTGCGCACGTACAGGCGGTTGCGCACCACTACCGGATGGTTCCAGGTCTTGCCGCTTACGGCCTGAAAGCGGCCGAGCTCTTCGAGCTTCTCCCGGTTGGCCGCTAGCAGCACCGCCTCGCCCCGCTCGGTGAGCACAATCAGAAGATTTTGCGGCGTAAGCAGCAACACTTGTCCGAAACCATAGCGTCCCTTCTTCCACAGCCGCTTGCTTGTCGCGAGATCGGTTGCGCAGAACAAGCCCTTGTCGAAACCGTACGCGACTTCGTCGACCACGACGTAGTCGTTGAATGCCGGCCGCATCTCCTTGGTCACCCAACGCGGGGCCGCCGTCCACACGATGCCATCGTGCCGCACGTCGAGGAGCGTAAGCCCCATATCCTCTGAGCCAACGAGCACCTGCGAGTTGTCAAACGGTCGCGGCTGCACGACCCGCCAAACTCCGTGGCCATTGACATCATATTGCCACAGCCGCTTGCCCG
The DNA here is from genome assembly GCA_040877415.1 of Pirellulales bacterium. Taxonomy (GTDB): domain Bacteria; phylum Planctomycetota; class Planctomycetia; order Pirellulales; family PALSA-1355; genus JBBDNV01. Next base: position 50,177 of record JBBDNV010000112.1, on the reverse strand, counting down.
AGGACGGATCGACGGCCACCACGCCGGTGTCGCTCAACAACAGCACCTGACATTGCCCGGCCAAAGTCACTTGTTGCGCCGAGCTGTAGCTGATTGGGCCGGCGGCCGCGTTCCAGGCCGGGTCGCCCGAGAGTGTGCGATACGCCACCAGCCCCCTGTCGTCCGGTCCGCCGGCGAACACGATTACCACGTCGTCGACCACCAGTGGCGAGCTGGAAAAGCCCCACATCGGCCATGGGGCGCCCGTTTCCTTCAGGACGTCGCGCGTCCACAGCAATTTGCCGCCGGCCGCGTCGAGGCAATTGAGAATGGCGGTCGCTCCGAACGTATACAGTCGACCGTCGTGGAAAGTCGGCGTGGCCCGCGGACCGGCGCCGGCCTGTCCGTCCCAAAACCGGGCGCGGTCGACGTGCGCCCAGAGTTCTATTCCCGTTGCGCAATCGAGACACACGGTGGCCTCGTCCTCGCCGCGCTGTTCCTGCGTGAACAACCGGCCGCCGATCACGACGATACTCGACCACGCCGGACCGATATGCCGCTTCCACAGAAGTTTGGGCGGCGCGTCGTTCCAATTCGTCACGATCGCCGCATGGTTCTGCTCGCCCAGGCAATCGGGGCCACGGAAACCGGGCCAGTCACCCACGGCCAGCGCCAGCGGTTCAGCGCCCGCTGCGATCGGCGCAGCGAGCACATCGGCTTCGCCCGCGCGGGCGCGCTCGGCCAAATAGAGCTCCTCGGCCGTCGGTGTCCAGCGCCAATGCGTGCTGGGCATCATTCGTCCGTCGACGCCGTCGACGCGCACCAGCGAAACGCCTGCCCACACCAGCAAGATCGCAACAACCAGCCCGATGCGCCGCGTGCGCCCGCTCAGTCGTCGACTGACCAGCAGCCAGACGGTCCAGACGGACAACACGAGCGGCACGCCGACAAAGACAGCGCCCAGCGCGCCGAGCGTCTGGAGAGAAACCATGACGCAGGCCACCGCGCCGGCCGCGGCAACGACGAGGGGTAACAACTTATCGGACCAGGTTATTCGACGGCTGGCCAGCCACCAGATCAAGAATGCCAACGCGGCGACCACGCTGCCGGCCGCCTTCAGCATGAAGTTCGTCGAAATCACCAGGTCCAAGGCGGAATTGAGCACGCCCATGAAGATCCACAGCGCCGCGACGATGAGCACCGGCGGCCATAGGCGAAGCGGCGGTCCAGCCGGCGAATCGGCGGGCGACGGTTTGCTTCGCGAGACGTGGTCGTCGGGGGCCGCTTCGGATGTGATCTTCACCATGGTTTGTCCCTCGCAAAGATCGCGGTTGCGATTGCGCCGCGGCTAAGTTGCCAGCGCATGGATGACACCCCTTGGATTCATTTCTTTTCTAACAGCCCCCGCCCGCGCATCCAGTCGATCGCCAGATCGGGCCAGGTCTTTACGGCCGGTACTTCCCGCGCCAGTCCCAATCCGTGGCGCCCCTTTTCGTAAACGTGCAGTTCGGCCGGCACCTTGGCTTTGCGCAGGGCCAGATAAAACAGCACGCTGTTTTCCGGCGGAACGCCGGTGTCGGCGTCGGTGTGCCACAGAAACGTCGGCGGCGTCTCGCGTGTCACTTGCAGCTCGTTCGAATACTTTTCCACGAGCTGCGGATCGGGGTTTTCGCCCAGCAGGTTTTTCTTCGAGCCCTGATGCGTGACCGGCGCGGTGAAGGATATCACCGGGTAGCACAGGATCAAGAAATCGGGACGGCTGCTCGCGCGCTCGATCGGGCCGGCCGCGTCGGGTTGGCCGGCATCAAAATGCGTGCCGGCGGCCGAAGCCAGGTGGCCGCCGGCCGAGAAGCCGAGGATGCCGATCCGTGCGGGGTCGACCTTGAATTCGGCTGCGCGGGCCCTCACCGTGCGGATCGCCCGCTGCGCGTCGTCGAGGGGCGCCGGCTGTCCGTAGCCGCTGCCGCGATGGCGATACTTGAGCACGAAGGCCGCAATGCCGTGGTCGTTAAGCCACTTGGCAATGTCGATGCCCTCGTAACTCATCGCCAACCCGCCGTAGCCTCCGCCCGGGCATATGACTACCGCGGCGCCGTTGGCCATGTCGGCCGGGGGCAGACTGACGGTGAGCGTCGGCTTGTCGTCGTCCGCGTCGCCTTTCGCCCCCGGCGCGCCGGCCAGCCACAGCAATTCCGTTGTCGATTCGGCCCGGGCGATGAGCGGCCAAAGAATCAGACCTGCGCAGGCTGCGACAACGGCCGGAAGGCACAACGTTCGTTGCACATATTTCACGACGGGTCCCTCAATCAACCAATCACTATCTCAGTGTGATCAGCTTGTCCTCGGGAAACGCGGTCAAGACGAGATTCTTGAAATGAATCTCCTGCGGCTCGTTGTTCGAATGGAGCTGCAGGCCAATGGGTCCTTCCTGGATGCGGTCGGGTTCCGGGTCGCGCCAATCGAGCACCTGCGTGCCGTTGACGACCAGCCGCAGGCGGTTGCCCTGGGCCAGGATTTCCAAATCGTTCCAGTCGTGCTGCTTGCCGACCTTTTTGGCCGGCTCGCCCGAGGGCGGGAGCCCCATGCGGCCGTACAAGTCGTACAGCCCCCAGCCGCTGGGAAACATCACCAGATGGCCCGCGTACGTGTGCGGATCGCCTTTCTCCGGAGCCTCGCGGCCCCACAGCGAAATGCCCGAGTGCATTTCCGAACGCACCAGCTTCACGGTCGCCAGCAGGCGAAAATCGGTAAACTTTCGATCGGTCAGAAGGTACGTGCTGACCTTCACGGGCTGGAGGTTTTTGGCTACGATCGCGCCGTCTTTGACCGACCAGAGCTTTTCGTTCCCGTGCCAGCCGTCCAGATTGCGGCCGTTGAAGAGCTTGATCGTTTCCGATGTTCCGCTCTTCGGGGGCACCTCGGGCGCGTCGCCGGCACGCGCGACGGCCGCGAAGGCAATGCCCAGTGACAGAATCGCCGCGCCTCCCCACAATCGTCGTCGATGAATCGTCGTTTGCATGGAATCCACTCCTCCCAGCGTGAGCCTGGCACGCATCGGCGTTGTCTCGGTCCGTAAACCCAAGGCTCAATCGTAGCCGGCGCGCAGCGCGGCAGCAAGATTCCGTGACAGCAGGCCCCAGCAGGCCATTGAAGAATGGGACTGGCTCCGAGCCGTTTACGGTATGTCCCGAGAATAACAGGTGATCGCGAGGTGCCTGTCCCATTTCAACACGCTGCCTAGGCCGCCGGATCGAACAGCAGCGGAAAGAACCGTCCCTCCATCTTCTGGCCGCGCGGAATCGGGGGCACGCCGGCCAGCAGCTCGTCGTCGGACTGCGAGCAGACGCCGTCGCGAAACGCGTTGATCACCGTGGCCCGGCGCGGACCGTCGGTCGAGTTTTCGTACGAGCCGTGCACCATCAAAGGATGATGAAACGCGCACTCCCCCTTTTTCAATTCGATGGCCACCGGCCGGAACTGCTGGCGCTCGTCGTCGGTCAAAACGGTTTGAATCGCGTCCATGTCGCCGGCCAGCCCGGTGATCGGCAAAAGTTCCCAACGATGGCTGCCTGGCACGTACTGCACGCAGCCGTTGTCGCGCGTCGCGTCGTCCAGTCCGATCCAGCACGTCAAATGGGCCATCGGCCGGGTGCGCGTCCAGTACGAATAGTCCTGATGCCAGGCCACCACGGCGCCGTGATGCGCCGGCTTGCAGAAGAGTTGATCGTGCCAGAAGCGGACCGCGCCGCCCAAAAGCTGGCTGGCCGGAACCGTGAACGCCGGGTGCCACAACAGGTCGTGAAACCCGGGCGTGATGCGCCACGCCCCCAGCGCGTGAAACAACACCCGCGCCGAATCGCTCGATTCGTTCGAGTTGTATTCGTAGAACAGCCCGTTGCCGGGATGCCGCGGATCGACCAGCTCGGCCAACTCGCTGCGCAGCAGCTCGACCTGCTCGTCGTCGAGCACCGGCAGGCCCGAGAGATAGCCCTGCGCGTGAAATTGCGCGACTTGCCAGTCGCGTAAGCGGAACTCGCGCGGGTCGCGCGCCAGTGCATCGCCCAACAGAGTTCCCACCGGCTCGTGTCGCGCGGAAAGATCGCCGATCATGACCTGTCTCTCAATCGGTCGACACCAACGCCATCATCGAATGATCGTCCAGACACAGGCGGCCCGGCGGGGGCACGAGCGGACCGTCAAGATCGGGAAAAACGTCGTCGGGACTTGATGCTCCGGTGTCCAGCAAGACGCGCCACGACAGCGGCTTGGGAAGCGACGGGATCGTGAATTCGCGCGATTGCCCCCCGGCGTGCAACATCAACAGCACGTGGCGCGGCGGCGGCTCGGCCAGCTCCGCACGCGTCGCGGCAAAAAAACAGATCAGGCTCGGACAATCCGCCTTCCAATCCTGTTTGCGCCCGTCGGGATCGAACCACAGCACTTCGGGCAGCTCGCCCGGGGCGGGCGGCTCGCCGCTGGGAAAGTCGACGCGCCGCACGGCCCCTTGCGTGCGGCGGAATTCGATCAATGCCGTGACATAGCGCACCAGGCCTTCGTTTTTCTCCACCAGCTTCCAATCGAACCAGGAAATGGCGTTGTCCTGGCAATAAGCGTTGTTGTTGCCGCGCTGCGTGCGGCGGCATTCGTCTCCCGCCAAAAGCATCGGCACGCCCTGGCTCAAAAACAGCGTGGCCAGCATGTTCTTGAGCTGCCGCAAACGGAGCGCTTCGATTTCAGGCCGCCGCGTCGGCCCTTCGACGCCGTAATTGTCGCTGAAATTGTGGTTCTCTCCGTCGCGATTCCCCTCCTCGTTTTCTTCGTTGTGCTTCCCGGCGTACGAGACCAGGTCGCCGAGTGTGAACCCGTCGTGCGACGTGATGAAATTGATGCTGTGCCACGGCTGGCGGCCGCCGGGCTGATACAGGTCGCTGGAACCGGCCAGCCGCGTGGCCAGGCTCGGCGTCATGCCCGAGTCGCCCCGCCAGAAGCGCCGCACGTCGTCGCGATACCGCCCGTTCCACTCGGCCCACCGCAGCTCGGCAAACGACCCGACCTGATAAGCGCCCGAGGCGTCCCAGGCTTCGGCGATGATCTTGCTGTCGGCCAACAGCGGGTCTTCGGCAATCGCCTCGACCACCGGCGGATTGGGCACCATCTCGCCGTTGCGATCGCGGCTGAGGATCGAAGCCAGGTCGAAGCGAAAACCGTCGACGTGGTAGTTGTGCACCCAATGGCGCAGGCACAGGAAGATCATCTCGCGCACGATCGGATGGTTGCCGTTGATCGTGTTTCCGCAGCCGGAATGGTTCTTGTAATAGGCGCCGCCGCCGTCGAGCATGTAATAGACCTGGTTCTCCAGCCCCTTGAAGCTCAAGGTGGGCCCCAATTCATTGCCCTCGGCGGTGTGGTTGAAGACGACGTCCAGAATCACCTCGATTCCCGCGCGGTGCAGGGCCCGCACCATCTTCTTGAACTCGTTGACCTGGCAGCCCGGCTCGCTGCCGGCGGCATAGCCGCGGTGCGGCGAAAAGAACGCCAAGGGATCATAGCCCCAGTAGTTCGGCCGCCAACTGCGCTCGCCCCAGAATCCGTTGGTCGGAAATTCGTGTACCGGCATCAACTCCACGGCCGTCACGCCGAGCGACCGCAGAAAGGGGATTTTCTCGACAATGCCCAGGTACGTGCCCGGCTGTTCCACGCCGCTCGAGCCGGCCCGCGTAAAGCCGCGCACGTGCATCTCGTAAATGACCGTCTCCGACAGCTCGCGCCGCAGGTGCCGATCCCCCTGCCAATCAAACCGGTCGTCGACCACCACGCATTTCGGCGGGCGAATGACGCCGTCGTCCGAGGGCAGAAACCCTCCGGCCAGCGCCCGGGCGTAGGGGTCGATCAGCCGGGCCGTCCGGTCGAACCGCTGTCCGCGCTCCGGATCGTACGGCCCGTCGGCCTGAAAGTGGTACAACTGGCCCGCCCCGATGCCGGGCACGAAAATGCTCCAAATGTCGCCCCAGCGGTCGCTGTTGCGATCGAAAACGATCACCTCCGACGGCTCGCGATCGACCACGCGATCGTACAACAGCACGCGCATCGCCATCGCCGAGCGGCTGAAGGCGACGAACTGGACCCCGTTGTCGTGCAGAATCGCGCCGTAGGGCAAGGGATGGCTGAATTGAAGGGCCGGATGCCGGTGCAGCATGAGCATGACAGAGCACTCTGCGCGCTAGATGGGATGGTTTGCAATGGCTCCGCAAGAAACATACCACCAAGCCGAGTGCCAAGGTCCTCCAGGGCCGCGCGGAATGGAAAACTTTCGGCCGTCGCCCGACGGCACGTGCTGCTTGTCTTGATCAGGCCAGAGCGCGAATTCTTGCCGAACAAAGCGACGATGCGCGTGGTAGCCGTCGCGCACAGCCGCGCTTGATCAACTCCCGCGTGCCAGCCCTGCGCGCCTGCGTCATTGTTTGCGAAACTCCGCGTGGCACGCGTCGCAGCTCTCAAGCAGCCGCTTGATGCCGGCGTCCACCCGCGGCTGATCCTGGGCGTGAACCGCAGAGTTTACTTCACCGGCCGCGTCGCGCATCTGGCCGCAAAACGCCGACCACGCGGCCGCTTTTTCCGGCGTCTTGGCGTATTGGTCATCCAGCATGGCCGCCTCCGCGATGGCCGACAACGTGGCCGCCTGGCCCGCCGACTCCTTGGCCAACCGCCGAAGCCGATTCGGCGTCACGCCGCGCCGCAGACCCGCGTGCACCAGCGGCACTTGTTTCATCAGCGCCGCCAGCGCAGCGACCTTTTCCCACTTGACCCCCTCGCCCCCCGCCGCCGTGCCGGCCCGGGCCGCCTTGATCGCCGACAGCGCTTGCTGCGCGCGCTTGACGTCGTCCTCCGCGGCCGCGAGCGCCTGCGCGCCCTTGAGCATCGCGGGCATCGACGATTTGAGCGGGTGTTCGGCGTCATGCCGAGCGAGCATCAGGGCCAGGACGGCCAGCGTGTTGGAATCTTTCCACGTTCGACTTTGTTTCGCGCCGTCGTAATCGGCCGGATCCGCCAGCGACTCTTCCACGCGCTCGATGTAAAAGTCGACTTGCCCCACCAGGTCGTCGGCCGGCGCGAACGTCGAAATCTTGGGACTCCGCGAGTCCTGGGAGAACAGGAATTGGGCCGTCGCGCAGAGCACGACAACTAGCGCGGCCCGCTGCGTTCCCGGCAGTCGTGAATGGTGCATCGCTCTCGTTTTTCCTTGAGGGTGATCCAGGTGCGGCGCCTAGCAGCGGTTGAAAAACTGGGACAGGCACCTCGCGACCGCCGTTTTTCGCGGGTCTCGCCGCGACATGCTCGGAGCCAGTCTCATTTTTCAACGGCCTGCTAGTCTGACCCAGCCGAGCCAAGCGTGTCAATTGAACTCGGTTTTTTGGACGGCCGGCCCAACAACGATCATCCTTGGTCCCCGGCAGAATCGCCGCCCCGGGAGCCGGTAACCGCCCAGCCAGGACCCGCCGCGAAGACCCGAATAATTGATGTAAGTCATTATATAATAGTTGGTTACGGAAAACAATCGGAGCGCCCGACGACGACCGGCCTGGCGCGCGTTGGCGCTATGGCCAACTTGCCCCCGAGCGTATGCGGCCACGCGCTACCCAAGTCCGAGATGCCACGCGACCCCCAAGCGCTGTGCCAAATTCACGTTCCGTGGTTCGCACTCCACAAACGAATTTTTTTTTCGAATATTTTCTCGAAGCTAGTTGACATTGCCCGAGCGTCTGGTTCCAATGTGACAAGCATGGCGGGCATTCCCTTCAGGCGGGACACGTACCGCGATCGTTCTAACCGTGTCTTTCAACAGCATTTTTCTATTCGCCATCCTTCCATTCCCATGGTAGGCCCAACCCCTTGGTAGGAGCGTCCTATGAACCGCAAGTCTCTGTTTGGCCGATTAGCTGATTCCAGGACGGCATTGCGCACGGCCGAGCGCCAAGAGTACTTCCGCCCGAATCTCGAGCTTCTTGAAGACCGCAAGTTGCTGGTCGCGACCGTCTACTACAACGATGACTGGGTCAACGATACGGTTCCGGGCGTAGACCCGGTTGCCGGCAATTTCGTGAGCCACGCCACCGACTTCGGCGGCGCCACCTCGTCTGGCGTGGAATACGGCTTCGAAGCGTACGGCAAAAGGGCGGGCGGCAGCGGCTCTCTTCCGAATATTCAAAACGCCCTCGACGCCGTTTCTACCGACGACAACGCCACCGTGCTTGTCGGCACAGGCACCCACGTCCAGTCTGACATCGTCATCCAGCGCCCCATAAGCCTTGTCGGTGAGGATACAATTGGCGTTTCGAATACGGTTATTATTCCGCAGTTGGCGTCGGCCAACACCGACGGCAACTTCCCGTCCGGCACGCATTCGGGCATCATCATTCAAATGAGTTCTGCGAACCTCGTCTTCAGCGGCAGCGACGGCGTGACCATCTCGGACCTCACTTTGAACGGCGGTCTCGGCTCATTTAGCGACAACGACTACCAGCATGGTGTTACGACGCTGTTCGACACGCCCGGCGACCCGGTTACGGCGAACGGCGTAACGCTGACCCTCGCGCAGTGGGGTTTCGCCGGCGACGCCGGCACCAACGAGACCAACCCGAATCTCAACATCGACGGCGTCACGGTCAGGAACACCCGCCAGACCGGCATCACCGTCTCGCCGCTCATCGACCAGACGTACGATACCGGGTCCGGCGAACTGCTGGCCCTGAACATCTTCAATTCGACCGTCGAGAACGTGGGCCCGGCAGGCACCAAGGATGCCACGCGCATCGGCATCCTGATGCAGAACGCCAACGACAACCAGACGGCCACGGCGGGCAACATAACAGGCTGTACGGTTTCGAACGTCGGCGTCGGCATCAAGCAGGGATATTTCGGCACGCTCGACTTCGGCAATCAGAACGCCGCCAACAACGGGTCGTTCGCGACGCAGTCAGAAGTGGACGACGCCGACGTCTACGCCTACTGGATCCAGGCGGCACGCGAAGAAGACAACCTCGGACTGATCGCCACAGGCGGCGCGTCGACCGGCACGGGCTTCTTCCTCGACCACTCTCGCCTCGATGGTGGCACCGGCTGGGTTTCCACCGGATACGGAATCGGCGTCCTCGTTCAGGATACCAATTTTGCACAGGACATCACCCCGTACCTTGCCGTGGCCGATTTGACGGGGCCCGGCACCGGCGTAGCCGGCTCGGTGGGCATCCTGGTCAACAACACCGCATCCTATGAAACGATTCTCGAAGTTGAGTCCGTCGTGACCGTCACGGGATTCCAAACCGGGATCAAAGTCGAGCAAGTCGTCGCTCATGCCGATCCCAACATCCTGCAGTTGGACCGGCCCATTCTCACCGGCAACGCCACGGAACTCTACGTGGGCAACAATAGCCGCGTCGTGGGCAACTACGACCTGAATACGGACATCACCATCGCGGGCACCGGGATCATCGATCCGCGGGCCACCAACGCTTACAACTTCGACGGCGACGGTCCGGACTTCTTCATCAATTCGACCGCCCAGCCCGGCTCACCGACTCCGTCTCCCGACAAGGCTGACACGATCGCCGCGACCAACATCACGTTGGGTTCCGGCACCACGTACTCGGCCCTGCTCACCGGAGAATCGGGATCGCAAACGACGATGTGGGACTATAACCAAAAGGTCGGCGTCGACGGCAGCTATCCGGGCGTGCTGGTGCCGCCGTTGAACTGGGACCACACGCTGACCGATCCGCAAACTCCCTACGGGGCATTGACCGATTGGGCGGGCCAGGTGGTGCAGGACGGCGACACCGACGCGTTGGTCTTGGGCGGTACCGCCACTAACGGTCACGGGCTCAGCTACCTGTACGGCGGCAATTTCACGGAGGGCCTGAATGGAAACAACCAGACGATTTACGTCGTCGATCCGACCGATCTCACCGGCCGGACGCACATGAATCTCGAGCTCAAGCTCGACGCTACCAGCGCGGCCAAGCTCATTCTGTTTGGCCTGGTCGACAGCCGTGGAAATACCGAATCGTGGACCATCCCCACAAGCATGCTGAATTCCACCGCCTACACGACGGTGCGAATCAACATGATTGCGCCGTCGCTCGAGTTGACCGAGAACGAGGGCGGCCCAAATGACGACGACATCGGCATCAACCTCGCTGAAATCGCCGGATACGTCTTCGGCGGCGACCAGGGACTTGGCACCTACCCGTTTGACCAGGATATCCCGTTCGGTTTCAGCTTTGACAACTACTCGCACACCAGCCAGAAGAACTCCCAGTTGGAGGTCTCCGGCTCGATCGACCTGGGCAGCGCCACGCTGGCTCTCGAACTGCGCAGCGGTTACGTGCCGTCGATCGGCGACGAGTTCACGATCGTCAACAATACCGGCGGCGGCGGGATTACCGGCACCTTCGCCGGGCTGCCCGATGGGTCGACCTTCCTGATTGGCGGTGCGCCGTTCGAGATCGACTACCAGGGCGGAGTGATTTCGCCGGATAATGACGGCGGCAACGACGTCGTGGTTAAGCGGGTGGCGTTCACCGCGAGCGTCACCGGCCGACACCTGTTCTACAACAATTCCAAGTACGATGCCAACTCGCCCGGCATCGTGCCGCCCACGGCCGGCGCCAACAACGACGACGTCGACGCCATCGACACCAGCAAGAGCGCCTATTTGCCGGGCGCCGGTTCCTCGATCAACCCGGTCAGCATGTCCGCCTACAACAAGGGCATCAACGGCGTCTTTGTCGACATCACCGGCACGCACGGACCGCTCAGCCTCACTGATTTCCAGTTCGCGATGAGTAGCACCGCGCTCAACAACACGCCCAGCACCTGGGTGGCCGCCCCGGCGCCAACCGCCTTCACGGTGCTGACCGGCGTGCCGGCGGCGGGAACCGATCGCGTCGAGTTTATCTGGCCCGACAATGACCTCATCGCCAACAACCTTGACATCGTCAATCGCTATCTGGAAGTGACCGTCGAGGGGAACGACGCCGGCGGCGGGTCGAACCAGAACACGGGCCTGGCCGCCTCCAGCTATTTCTACTACGGCAGCCGCATCGGTACTGATTTCGTCGGCGAGGCCAACCCCGCGGCAACCTACATCACCAACGCGGCTGATGAAATCGGCGCCCGGACTCATCCGGGCTTCCTGCTGCCCGTTACGAATGTCTGGGATTACAACAAGGACAGCATCGTCAACGCCGGAGATCAGATCGTGGCCCGCGGCAACGGCGGCTTCCAGTTGAAGATCAACATCACCGGTCCACCGCCGCCGGCGCCCGCGGCTTTCGGCGACGATGGCAGCGGCTCGGCCGTCGCCTCGGCGCTGGCCGCGCCGAGCTCCTCCGGCGGGGGGTCGGACGCCGGCTGGGTCTCCACCCGGTTGGCCAGTGTTTCGCTCGACAGCGGCCCGGTTGGCGCAGCCATTGCCCAATTGACCGAGGCCGATTCGCCGGGTGCCCTGGGTGGATCCGACGGCGGGGACGACGACCTCGATTCGCTCCTCGATTCGATACTAGGTGACCTTGGATAGAGCTAACCACCCCGGGGCTATTCCCCGGGGGGGGAAGTTACATGAAAAATAAACCAGAAATTTCTGTAAAATTAGGTTGCAAGCTGATTCGTTTCGATTAGAATCAGTGCCAAAGAGATCAATGAAGGGTTAATCCCCTTTGGGTGGCAGAATGACAAGGATGTCCCAAGGTTTTTGACTGTGCCAAGGTGCGAGCGGGGACGTAAGTCCGGCCTTGGTCAACCATGAGAAAATTCAACTGGCGTAACCAAAGGAGAGTCTAATGCACCGAAAAGTGTTTCTAGCTTTGGTGGTGGTCTGCTGCCTGGCTCAGGCGGCGTACGCCATCCCAACAATCACCGCCGGCGCCTGGACGATTAATCCGGCGGCAGGCCAAAGCACGGACGCTATAACTGCGTTGCCAATTGCCGTCATGGCCGGCGGCGGAGACGCGATTGCAGGGGTTGACCTGGCAACGAACGTCGGCGGCGGGGTGATGATGTCCTTAGTTGACATTATTGGTGCCGGGACGATCTTCAGTGCCAGCAACACTGGGGTAACAGAATTCTTTCCAGGACTGAGCCCTGATAAGTACACGCTGACGACGACCACTGCCGGCACGCTTGCCGCGAGCGGAGTGTTGGCGTACGTAACGTTTGACGCTACCGGGGTTCTGCCGGGAACTTATCCTTTCACCCTGTTTAATTTCGTCGGTCCGTCGGACCTGCCGCCTTTCCCCGCTCCGTTCCTGGTCCACGGCTCGGTGACGGTCATTCCCGAGCCGGGATCGATCGTGCTGGCCCTGTTCGCAGCCGGCGGCCTGTGCGCGGTGGCGATTCGTCGCCGTCGCAAGCTCGCATAGCGCGAACAAAAAGTCTAGAACAATTTCAAACCGCACGCACACGAAATCTGCGTGCGGTTTTTTATTGTGCGAAATAAACGAGCCGGCTCCGAGCGATTCCGGTTGTGCCCCGCGGTGGCGGTGCGAGCCAACCAGCGCGGCCGGGCACGCGGTAGTTGCAACCTTCGAAGCGTCTGATTACAATCTAGGGCAGCAAGAGTGAATTCGTGGGTCGATCTCCTTTGGGTGCCTAATGAATGCTGAATCGACAAGGATGTTGGGAAGTTCTCTTTCTTGAGCCAAGGTCCAATCGGGACGTTCGTCCGGCCTTGGCGGACCGTGCGAGAATTCAGCTAGGGTAACCAAAGGAGATTTGTATGCAGCGCAACGTGTTTCTTTCGTTGGTGGTGTTCTGCTGCCTGTCCGCGACAGCATACGCCAACCCATCCATCACGGCCGGCATCTGGACCATTAACCCAGCGGCAGACCAAAGCGTGGATGCAATATCTAAGCTCCCCATCCGTGTTCTTGCCTCTGGCGGGGAAGGGGACGCTTTTCAGGGCGTCGACCTGGCAACGCACATCGACGGTGGAGTGATGATGTCCCTTGTTGACATTATTGGTGCCGGGACGCTCTTCGCTCCCAACAACACCGGGGTAACAGAATTCTTTCCAGGACTTAGCCCTGATAAGTACACGCTAACGACGACGACTGCCGGCACCGTTGGCCCCACCGGGACGTTGGCGTTCATGACGTTCGACGCGACCGGCGTCGCCCCGGGTACCTACGCGTTCAACCTGACGAATTTCGTCGGCGCGTCGGACCTGCCGCCTTTCTCCGCTCCGATCCTGATCAACGGCACGGTGACGGTCCTTCCCATTCCCGAACCCGGTTCGATCGTGCTGGCCGTGTTCGCCGCCGGCGCTCTGTGCGCGGTGGCCATCCGTCGCCGTCGCAAAATGGCGTAGCGCCTACGAAAAGTCCAGAACGATTTCAACCGCACGCAGATGCTGCGTGCGGTTTTTTTTTGCGCGCCCCGGAGGCCGTGCCTCAATCCGCGCCAGTTGACGCGCCGTCTCGATCAGAAACCCGGCGCGCCCGAGCCGTCGGACGATTCGGGGCTGTCGGCAGGCGGCGCGGCATCGTACGGCTCGGCGGATTCCGCCGGTTCGGTCGGCTCGCTGGCGCCGCTCCCTGCCGCCGTGGGACTCTGTTCGCTCGTGGGAGGCGTTGCGCCGATCGGCGCGAAGGCCGATCCGCAGCGGGCCCCGAAATCGCAATACGGGCAGCCGCCGCAGCCGAGCACGGCGTTGCAATAGTCCCAGGGGTTCTGGCACATGGAGCAGCCGGAAAACACGGCAAGCAGCACGCATGCCGTCAGGCTAGCGAAGCTTTTCATCGGACATACACCTCGTGAAATCGTAGACGGCCGGCCGCAGGCAATCGCGGGCCGTTTCGCCAGGCCGCGTCCAGTGTGCAATCGGTCCGGCTCGGCCGGCGAATACGCAAAGCCTCGATAATCTGTACCGATTGCACCGATTATCATCATCGGCACCAGCGGCACTGGAGAATTGGGATAACTTTTCCGCCGCCGGCCGATTTTGCCGAAGGGTCGATCCTTGCCTTGCCAGTGGCGCGTCAACATCGCGATTCGCCGAGGCAAGGCAGACAACCGCGGGCATTTCGGCTGGATGGGCGGCTCACCGAGTCAAGAAAAATCCGCCCCCCCCGTTCCGCCGACTGCATCCCGAGCGCAACGGCGCGGCACTGGGGTTTTTCACGAGAGAGCGGCACCGGCTCGGCGACGTGACGAGCGCGGCACGATCGACCACGTTTTCGCCAGAGCAAGCAAATCGTCGAAACAGGTGAGGTAATGATCGGCCCCGGCGGCCGGTTCGAAGTTGAAGGCCACGGTGCGCAGCCCGGCCGCGCGGGCCCCGGCCAGGTGCGCGGTGTCGTGCCCAACGTACACGACCTGCTCGGCCGGCAGTCCCAGGGCGCCCAGCATGGCCCGATAGCATTCGGCCGCCGGCTGCGTGCACTCCAGGTCGAACGACGTGAGCACGGCATCGAAGCAAGTGCCGGGGACCAGGCGATTGAGGAGCTCGGCCAGCTTGGCGGCCGTGTGCGGCGTATCGGCCCAGGCCGCCAGCGGCAGGCCCAGTTTCGCAAGCTCGCCGATCGCGCGGACCACGCCCGGCAGGGGTCGCACGCCGATCTCGAGGTTTGGCCGCTGGATGCGGCTGGCGGCCTCGATTTCGTCGACCTGCGCCCAGGAAAGGCCGCAGGCCAAAAGGAACGACTCGAGCGCCTCGGCACACTCACGGCGTCCGCGGTGGACGTCGACCAGATGCGCGTCCCAAGCGCGGTAAAACTCCGCGTAGCCGACGCGAACGCCCAGGTGGCCCACCAACTGCAAAACCGAGCGCCGCCGGAGCGTGGCGTCGTACAACACGTCGGGCACGTCGAAGGCGATACCGCCCACCGGCCCGGCCGGCGAGACCGCATCGACTCGGGTTGCCCGGGCGGCCGCGGCCCGGTGCGCTAGGGCGCCCCGGCCGGCTTCATTCGCCAGCGCGGTCATGGACGTGAGCATCCTTTCTGCTGTCCAGGCACTCGCTAAACGCGTTTTTTCGCGCGGTTGAGCACCGCCATCCGTTTGCGCAGGGCCGGTTGGCTGTCGAGCAGGTCGGCAATCCGCTGCCAATCGCATTCGTCGTGTCCCAAAGCTTCGTAGATCACCTGCGCGTGTTCCCAGTCCTCCTCGCCGTCAATTCTCAGCCGCAAATCCTCGCGGTCGAGCTCGGCCGGCAGGGGAATCAAGCGGACGTTGAACTTCTCGGGGTGACCGTACAAGTAGGTTGTGACGTGCCTGCGATCGGCCGGATTGGTGACCTCGCGATCGGCCCGGCGCAGCGCGTCGGCATTGCACCATTCGGCAAACACTCCCAGGTGCGTCAAAATCGCCGGCCGGCCGTCGGCCCGGCAATAGCCGATGTAGTCGCAATGGGGATGCGCGTCGGCCGTGGTCACCAGGCGGTCGATCAACACCGGATCGTTAAACGGGTTGTCGGCGCAAATGTGCACCAGCGACCGGGCGCGGCACTGCTCGAGGGCGGCCACCATGGTGGCCAGCGGATCGAGGCTGGCCAGAGAAAGAACCTCGACGTCGGGCGGAACGAGGGGCCGGACCGATTCGGAAAGACCGTCGCTGCACAGGACCACGACTGCGTCCAGACGCTGGCAATCGGTGGCGCGGCGGACGACCCATTCCAGGATCGATTTACCGCCCAGCTTGCGGCTGATTCTCCGGTCGTGCCCCCCTTCCCGTCGAACTTCGACAACTCCCAACGTGTTGAGCATGGACTCTCTAGTATCCTTCCTGAGCAGGCTTGCTCGGTGAGTGCCAAAGCCCCCCGTGGCGCGCGAAGTCTATCAATTCGCTCCGATGACCGTCAATACAAGCACTGGTCGAGCACCGCCAAAAGCAAGCACGATCGTCCCCTCGCGGCGACGCAAATCGTTTTGGGACGTGCCAGCGTTTGGCATGCCAGCAGCCAGGAAACGCCCCCGCCGGAGGGCGGCGAATCCATCTTGGACCACGGGCGGCCCGACGGCTACAATCCGCGGCCCCACGCCATCAGGGCGGCGCCGCGGATCGCATGGCGCGCGACGCGACGTTCCCCATTGCTCAGCGGGGCCGGGAGGCCGAACGTGGAGCGGCTGCTGGTCACCGGAATCGATACAATCGCCGGGAGCAATCTGGCGCTCGCGCTTTCCGACCGCTGCGAGGTGCTCGGCCTTTTCGGCCAATGCGCGCTCGAGGCGCCCGCGGTGCGCACGGCCTGCTGGCACGCGGACGACCAGGCGGCGATCGAAGTCTGCGTCCGCCAGTGGCAGCCGCACTGGATCGTTCACTGCGGGCCGCTGGCGGCTTCGAGTTGGGATCCGGCCTTTCGCGTCGGCTCGGCCGAGCGAGAGCCGCTGGTGGTGGCCCAGCTCGCGGAATTGGCCGACGCGTGGGGCTGCCGCCTGACGGTGATCTCCAGCGACGTGGTCTTTTCCGGACCGCGCATGTTCCACGAAGAGAGCTCGCCGGCGGCGAGCCCCGCGCCCCGCGCCCTGCAAGTGCGAAACATGGAGCGCGCCTTGGAGAAGCGCGAAGCGCTGGTCGTGCGAACGCACGCCTACGGATGGAGCGCCGACGCCGAGAGAGCCGGATTCGCCGAGCTGGCGTTCGACGCGATCACTCGCGGTGCGCCCCTGGCGCCGCTGTTTTCAGACGGCCGGCGGCACGCCACGCCCATTTTGGCGACCGATCTGGCGGAGCTGCTGTGGCGCGCTTACGAATCGCGACTGCACGGGTTGTATCACCTGGCGGGCACCGAGCGCACCAGCCCCCATCGCTTCGTCTTGGAGTTGGCCGGCGCTTTGGGCGCTGCCACGCCGGCCGGAATGACCGACGCCGGGGCGAACTCCTCGTGGCTCGAAGAGACTTCGCTCAGCAGCAAACGTGCCCGGCGGATGCTGGCCGCGGCGACGCCGATGCTCAGAGACGGCCTCAACCGATTTGTCGAGCAGGCCCGCAGCGGCTGGCGCGAAAGATGGCGTCGCGTCGGACCCGTTAGCGGCCCCCGCGCGGTGGCGGCCTGATCGCGCCCCCTCGAGGACCGCCGTCGAGATTCACGGCCGCGCTACGCCAGTCCCAACAGCGCAAGCAGCCGCGGATCGGCCAGGCTTTCGGCCACCAGCGCCGTCCCGCTGAAATCGTGCCGGCGGCTCGGTCCAGCCGGCACCGCCACCACGATCGCGCCGGCCGCGATGGCCGCGCGGCAACCGTTTTGGCTGTCTTCCAGCACCAGCAACTCCCCCGGCGCGAGACCGAAGCGGCGGGCCGCCAGCAAGTAGATTTCCGGGTGCGGCTTGCCCTGGCGAATATCGTCGCACGTCAACACGAATTCGAAGCGCGGCCCAAGCGCGAACTTGTCCAGCACGGTTCGCGCGAAGTCGGGCCCGCTGCTGGTCGCGATCGCCAGCGGCATGCCGGCACCTTCCAACGCGGCGAGTAATTCGCCCAGCCCGGGCATCTGCTCCAGGCGCTCGTCGAGCAGCGTGGCGAAAATCGCGTCCGTTTCGGCCGCCAGCTCGGCCACCGTGCCGTCGAGCCCGTGATAATCGATCATCAATTGCAGCGCGGCGCCGGCCGGGCGGCCCATCATGGCGTCGACCAATTCAGCGTCGAAACGCTTGCCGCGGCGGCGCAGAATCTCGCTGCCCACGTTCTGATAAAGCTCTTCGGTGTTGAACATCAGGCCGTCGAGATCGAACACGACGGCCTTGGGAGCGTGCTGGCGAGACATTCGGGCGCGGGGGGGGGCGAAAGGGTGCGTCGAGGCTCCGATACGACCAGTTTACGCACCTGTGTTGCCGGCGGCCATTGGCAGCTTTGGCTGCTCGCATTCCGGCGGCTGCCGCATTCACGCAACTTGCTAGACGCCCAAGGGGCTGACGCTGGCGATCAGCTCGGCCAGGATCATGCTCGTGGCCCCCCAAATGCGTTCGGCCTGCCACAAAAAGCACGGCGCGCGAAATGCCAGGCCGCGCTGGCGCCGCTCAAAATGTCCGGTATTGCGCTGGTCGGCAAGATGACCGAGCGGGATCTCCAGCAGACGCTCGACTTCGCGCTCGCTGGGCCGCCAGGCGGGCCCTTGGTTCGTCGCCGCTACCCAAGGGGTGATCTGAAAGTTGCTGGCAAACAGGTAGATCGGCGAAAGTTGGCCGAGCATTTCCAGCCCTTCGCCCGGCGCGCCCAGTTCCTCGGAAAACTCCCGCAGCGCCGCCTGCCGGCTCGATTCGCCCGCCTCGATCACCCCGCCCGGAAAACTGACCTGGCCCGCGTGATCGGGCATGTGAGCCGGCCGCAGTATCAAGGGCACGTGCCACTCGCCGTCGCGCGGATACAAGAGCACCAACACGGCGGCCGGCCGGGCGCCCACGGGCGCCGGTCCACGGTGGCGGCCGAAGCTCAACTCGGGCTGGTAGCGGACCTGCGCGGGCCAGCCGGGCAACGGCTGTTTGAGTTGGGCCGACAATTGGGCGGGAAGTTCGGCGTTCAAGGCTGGTCCTCGTCGTGCGCGCCGCCGCGCGGGGATGGCGACGGTTGGGCCGAACTCTTCGAACGCGGCGGCCGCAACTCATAAACCGCCAGCGTACGCGTGATCGGGCCGACGCGCGCCAGCGCCACAGGCGGATGGGCACTCGTGACGACATAGTCGGCG
The DNA here is from genome assembly GCA_040877415.1 of Pirellulales bacterium. Taxonomy (GTDB): domain Bacteria; phylum Planctomycetota; class Planctomycetia; order Pirellulales; family PALSA-1355; genus JBBDNV01. Next base: position 31,525 of record JBBDNV010000112.1, on the reverse strand, counting down.
CCGAACTCGTCGCCCAACTCGCCGAGCCGCTCGGCTCCCAATTGCGCGAGAGAGTCGCACCACATTGGGTCAGTATCGTCCGTGCGATAAATGCGCGTCAAGCGACGCCACCACTCGACGATGCTTGGGGCGTCCTGCGGCAGATCCTTGCGCGTTACCACCTCGGCCCGGCCGCTGCGCCAACGGAACGACTGCGACAGCCGGGGAACCAAAAACAGCGCGTCAGGCTCGGTTTCACGCTCGGCCCAGTCGCAAATCGCCCGCCAATCGTCCAAATCCACGTTGGTTCCCAGCGACCAGAAAGCCCGCGGGGCCCGGTAGGTTTGCCGCATCCGGATCGTTTCACCCAGATGAAAACCACCGGCCAGCAGCGCGGCCGAAAGGCCCAGCGCGAAGAGCGGATGCCTCTGGCGCTGCCAACCGCGCAGAATCGCGCTGGCCAACAGCGCGACGCCCAAAGGCACCATCACGTCGCACGTGCGAAACCAGTAATACCGCAAAAGCGCGGCCGCCAGGTCGGCCTTCCACCACGCGAGCAGGCTCACCGCCATGCCGACCGCCGCGATCCCCACCGACGCCGCCACGAACCCGCGCAGCCGCGCGAACGAGTCATCGCCGGGGGCCAGACGCGCAAGCGGCACCAGCGCCGCCACCAACAGCAGATGACGCGCGACGAACACGGCCGACATCTGCTCGGGCAACAGGTGGTGACTAAGTCGCTCGTAGACGTAGATGCGGTTCGCCTGGTTGACGATTTGCGGATCGGCGCCCCAGGAGAGTGCCAGCGCCGGCAACAAACCGCAAAGCGCCAACAGCAAGCCGGCGGCGGCCGGCCACACGAGTTGCCTTTTCGGCGGCCGCTTTTCCGTCACGAGCCAGGTTATGCCGGCGGCCACCACCGCCCAGCCGCCGACGACCACGTGAAACGCGCTGGCGGCGCCGAACAACACGACAGCCCGGCCCCAACGGTCTCGCACCAGCGATTCGAGGCCCAGCAGCACGAAGACGTAGGCAAACCCCTTGGCTTCCACTCCGCCCACGACCCATTCGCCCGACATGTGGAATCGATCGTTTAGCGCCACAAACAGCGCCGCCGACAGCACGCCGTACAGCCAGCCGTCGACCAGCGCCACGCTGAGCCGCCGCCATGCCCAGGCCAAAAGCCCCCACGTCGCGATCCGCCCGCACCACGCCACGGCCGAAAGGGGCAACCACAGCGTCAGCCAGCCGAACGTGAAGTAAAAAACTTCGTGGGCATCGGCGGTGTTTAAGAAAAAGTCGCGCGCGCACCAGGCGGCGTCCCAGTAGTGTTTGGCCTTGCCAAGATAGTGCGGCTCGTTCACCTCGGGCGCCGGCCAGGCGCCGTGGATGAAGAATACGAGAAAGATGAGCCCCACTTCCGCCGCCGCTGTCCACCGCGTCGAGCTGGCCGCAAGAGTTCCAGAGTCACGAGCCCGTGGCGCCATATCGGCTCCAGCCTAACTTGGCGCGGCGCCCTTCACCAGGGCCGCCACGAAGGCCCGCCACGAAGGCCCGCCACGAAGGCTGTCGCCACGAAGGCGGCCGCGCCGAGCGTACACCCGCCCCCTTGCGTCGACCTTGCGGCGGCCCCTATATTTCGAATTGCCACGAGCTTGCCATCCACCGGAAGATGTCGTTTCATGACGCGCGAATCCCCCGGAAAAAAGCTGCGAGCTGCGATCGAGGACGCGACCATTCAGGTTCCGGGCGCGTTCAATGCGCTGACGGCCCGGATGATCGAGCAGGCCGGATACGACGCGATGTATTTGTCCGGCGCGGCCCTTTCGGCCGGCACGCTCGCGCTACCGGACGTGGGGCTGTTCACGCTCACGGAATTGGCCCAGCAAACCGCCTACTTGACGCGCCGCGTCGAGATACCGCTCGTGGTCGACGCCGACACCGGCTTTGGCGCGGCCGTGAACGTCGAGCGCACCATCGTCGAGCTGGAAGCGGCCGGCGCCGCGGCCATTCAGCTCGAAGATCAGGTGCTGCCGAAGCGCTGTGGGCACCTCTCCGGCAAGTCGCTGATCGACACCGACGAGATGTGCGCCAAATTGCGCGCGGCCGCCGGCGCGCGGAACGATCCGAACCTGGTGCTCGTGGCGCGGACCGATGCCCGCGGCGTCGCTGGGTTGGCCGCGGCGATCGAGCGGGCCAAGCGCTATCTCGACTGCGGCGCCGACTGGATCTTTCCCGAAGCGCTCACGGACAAAGCCGAGTTCGAGAAATTCGCCGATGCGATCGACGCGCCGCTGGTGGCCAACATGACCGAGTTCGGACAAAGCCCGCTCTTGACGCTCGACGAGCTGGCCGACATGGGATTCGCGGCCGTGCTGTACCCGGTGACGTTGTTGCGCACGGCCATGAAAGCCGTCGAAGCCGCGTTGGCGGTGATCGCCGCCGAGGGCACGCAGGCCGAGCTCGTCGACCTGATGCAATCGCGCCAGGAGCTCTACGATCTACTAGGATATAGCGATTACGAGGCGCGCGACCGCGCGTATTTTTCCGGCGACCCGACCGGCTGAATCGACGCGTCGGGGATTCGTTCGTCCGCGCGCCCGGGCCCTTTGCACGAGCCACCCAACGCCGCCACTTGAGAAAGGTTCCCATGGCCGAACCCATCTATAGTCCTGGCCTCGAGGGAGTGATCGCGGGCGAGACCGCCATCAGCACGATTGCCGGCGGCTTGCAATACCGCGGTTATTCGATCGAAGATCTGGCCGAGCATGCCACGTTCGAAGAGGTGGCCCACCTGCTCTTGCACGGCGAACTGCCGAAGGCCGCCGAACTGGCCTCGTTTCGCGAGCGCCTGTGCGCAAGCGCCGCGATCCACCAGCCGCTCTTGGAGCTGCTGGCCAGGATTCCGTCCGGCGTGCCGATGATGGACGTCATGCGCACCGGCGCGAGCGCGCTTGCGCATTGGGATCCCGACACGGGCGACAACAGCCACGAGGCAAACCTGCGCAAGGCCGAACATCTGCTCGTGCAGTTGCCGATCGTGATGGCCGCCCGCAGCAGGCTGGCCGCCGGCCAAAAACCCCTCGCCTACAACCCCGAGTTCTCGCTGGCCGGAAACATCCTGTGGATGCTTTTCGACAAGGCCCCGTCGAAGCGCCTGGCCAAGGCCATGGACGTGTCGCTCATTTTGTACGCGGAACACGAGTACAACGCCTCGACGTTTGCCGCGCGCGTGGTCGTCTCGACGCTCTCCGACATGCATTCGGCGATCACGGCGGCCATCGGGGCACTCAAGGGCCCGCTGCACGGCGGAGCCAACGAAGCCGTAATGAAAGTGCTCCGCGAAGTCGGCACGGCCGACAAGGCGGAAGGCTGGATACGCGACGCCCTGGCCAAAAAACGCCGCATCATGGGCTTCGGCCATCGCGTGTACAAAACCGGCGATCCGCGGGCCGCGTACCTGCGCACGTTGTGCGGCGAGCTGGCCGCCGAAACCGGCAATCAGGATATGGAGTCGATGGCGGAAACGATCGAGACGATCGTACAGAGCGAAAAGGGCCTGCCGCCGAATCTCGATTGGCCGAGCGCAAGGCTGTACTACTACATGGGCCTCGACGTCGACCTTTACACGCCGCTGTTTGTCGTCAGCCGCGTCACCGGCTGGTCCGCGCACGTGATCGAGCAGCTCGACAACAATCGCCTGATTCGCCCCCGGGCAAACTACACGGGGCCCGGCCCCAGGAAGTGGACGCCCCTTGGGAAGCGGTAAAGGGCTCAACCGCCGGCGAAAGCTTTGCCGAGCCGATTAGAACGGCAGCTCGCGGCCGACGCCTTGGGCCCGGGCCCGCTCCAGCAGTTTCGCGCCCAGCGCGACATCTTCCAGCGCGAGTCCGACCGACTTGAAAAGCACAATGCTGTCGCGCGTGTTTCTGCCCGTGGCGCGGCCCGCGACGACGTCGGCCAATTCCACGGCTCTCTGCCAGTCAAAGACTCCTTTTTCCAGCGCGTCGACGAAATCGCCGGCCTCGATCTGGCAAGCCTTGATGCTGTCGCACACGATGTTGTCGGCGCGGCGAATCACGGTCGTGTCGATTTCCGCCCGATTGAGCCAGTTGGAGCCGACGGCGCACACGAGTGCCCCTTCGGCCAGGTGATTGCCGTCGAACACCGGCTCGCGGCTGGTGGTGGCGGTCACCACGATCGGCAAATCCTCGGCCGCATCCTGGGGCCGGTCGACGGGGCGCACTTCGATGCCCAAGCGCGACGCCATGAGCTCGGCGAAATCCCTCCGCTTCTTTTCCGTGCGGCTGTAGACGTAGGCCACCTTGATCGGGCGCGTGCGGGCGACGGCCGCCAATTGGCTTTGGGCCTGCCAGCCCGAACCGAACAACCCCATTTCCGTGGCCTCCGGATCGGCCATCAGCTCGACCGCCACGCCCGTGGTGGCGCCGGTGCGCAATTGCCCCAGCCGGTCGGCCTCGACCAGCGCCACTAACTGGCCCGAGGCATCATGGAGTCCCAGCAAGAAGCGGGCCCCCTCGCGCGTGGTCGTGTAGCACTTCCAGCCGACCAGGTTCAGATAACCGGCCGCCGCGCTCATCGAGTGCAACACGATTCCCGGCGCCTTCGCGCGAGCGCGCGGAACGTGCTCCGCCTCGCCGGCGCCCAGGCGGCGAAAGGCCTCTTCGCAAACCTCGATGGCCACGTTGATGTCGAGCAGGCGATCGACGTCGGCTTCGCTCAAATAAATCGCAGGCATCATCCACCTATCCATCAAAAAAGCGTCGATCCCGCCCCGCGGCGGCAACTTCCAGAATCGGTTCGGCTCATTCTACGGTCGATTCTCGATCGCGGAAATCCGTTTGAAGTCGTCCTTCAGCGAGCGATACAGATCCTGGTAGATGGGAAACGCCGCGTCGTGATGTTTTTGCGCCCGCTTGTCGGGCGGCGTTTCCTTGACCACGCGGATCGTCGCGGCGCAGGCCTCCTCGACGTTTTTGAACGCGCCGGCCCCCACGGCCGCCAGCAGGGCCACGCCGTAAGCGGGCCCCTCTTCGGCGTTGATCGTGACCACCTTTTGCCCAAAGACGTCGGCCTGAATCTGTCGCCACAATTGACTCTTCGATCCTCCGCCCGAAGCGCGAATCTGCCGCACCGGCACGCTCAATGCCCGGATAATCGTCAGGCTGTCGCGCATCGCGTAGCTGACTCCTTCCATCACCGCGCGGACCATGTGCCCGCGGGTGTGGGCCAACGTCAGGCCGACAAAGCAGGCCCGGGCGTCGGGATCGGCGTGCGGCGTGCGCTCGCCCGAGAGATACGGCAGAAAAATCAGCCCTTCGCTGCCGGGCGGAATCTTGGCGGCTTCGCGCGTGAGAATATCGTAGGGATCGATTTTCGAGCGTTTCGCCGCGGCCATTTCGGCCTGGCACAATCGATTGCGAAACCATTGCAGGCAGCCGCCGCCCGAAAGGCTCACGCCCATCATGTGCCATTTGCCGTGTACGGCGTGGCAGAACGTGTGCAGCCGTCCGGCCGGATCGACCTCGACCGTGTCGCTGTGCACGAACATGATGCCGGAAGTGCCGATCGAGGTCGACAGCGTGCCGCGGCTGACGACGCCGTTTCCCACGGCTCCGGCGGCGCAATCGCCCGCTCCGCCCACCACGACGCAATCGGTCGAAAGCCCGAGCTTTTTGGCGGCCTCGCGGGTCAAGTTGCCGGTCACTTCTTCCGATTCGTAACAGCGGGCCAAAAGCGCCGGATCGAGCTCCAGCTTGCTCAATAGCTCCCCCGACCAATCGCGCCGCGCAACGTCCAACAGCAGCATGCCGCTGGCGTCGCTCACGTCGGTGGCAAACTCGCCGGTCATGCGCCGCCGCACGTCGTCCTTCGGCAGCAGCAACTTGACCGTCTTGTCGAAATGCCCAGGCTCGTGATTGCGGAGCCAGAGGATCTTGGGAGCGGTGAATCCGGTGAGCGCGGGATTGGCCACCATGCGGATCAACTCGGCGCGCCCGCCGGCCCGGCGCTCCATTTCATCGCATTCGGCCGCCGTGCGCTGATCGTTCCACAGCAGGGCCCGGCGAATCACCCGGTTCCGCTTGTCGAGAAAGACCGAGCCGTGCATCTGGCCCGACAGCCCGATCGCTTTGACGTCGGGCGGCTTCAATTTGGCCTTCTTCACGACCGACCGAATCGTCTTCACCGTGGCTTGCCACCAGTCTTCGGGCTCCTGCTCGCTCCAAAGCGGCTTGGGGTGGTAGGAGGGATACAGCGAAGTGTCTTCGGCCAGGATTTTTCCCCGCTCGTTGATGGCCAGCGTCTTGGTCCCCGAGGTGCCAATGTCGATGCCCAGGTAGATACTCATTTTTTCGGCGCAGCCTGGTGACAAAAAGCGAGCCCGAGCGCGAGCACGAGTGTGGCGGATTGTACCGGAATCGCCCCGGCGCTGGCAACCGCCGCGTGCTGGCGACGATTGACCGTTTCACCGGCCGGCATTTACGATGAAGCTCATGCCTCGACGTCTTCATCATCGTCCGATCTGGCTGGTTCCGCTGGTCGCGCTTGCCTGGCTGACGGCGGGCTGCGCGCCGGAAAAACCCGCGGCGGACGAGCAACACCGCGCGCCGCGCCAGCCGGCCGAATTGAAGCTGTTAGTGGTCGACGATCCGGCGATGAGCGCCGCCATTGCCGGGCTGCGCGCCGAGTGGAAGGCCCGCACCGGCTCGACGATCGTGATCTTGGAAACGACCGACGGGGAGCTGCTGGCCGGCGATGCGCTGCCCGAGGCGGCCGACGCCGTGATTTATCCCGACGCGCAACTGGGACCGCTGGCCCAGCGCGACTGGATCGCGCCATTGCCCGCCGATTACGCCGGCAACCAGGACCTGGCCTGGAGCGACACGTTCGAGCTGTTGCAGGTGGCCCTGACCCGTTGGGGACAAGTTCCGCACGCGATCCCGTTCGGCTCGCCGGTATTGACCTTGTACTATCGAGCGGACCTGCTCGCGCACTTGAACAAGCGCCCGCCGCGAACGTGGTCCGAATATCACGAGCTGGCCGAAACGTTAAGCCGCCGCGACAACCTGGGCGACAAGGCTCTGGCGGCCGACGCGCCCTGGTTCGGAGCCGCCGAACCGCTGGCCGCCCCTTGGGCGTCGGGCGTGCTGTTGGCGCGCGCGGCCGCGTACGCGAAACACCGCGACCACTATTCGGCCTTGTTTCACATTGAAACGATGGAACCGCTGGTCGACAGCCCGGCGCTGGTGCGCGCCCTGGAGGAGCTCGTGGCCGACGCGAAGCTCGGTCCGCCCAGCGGGCTCGATCTCGATCCGGCGGCCGTTCGCCGCGAGTTTTTGGCCGGCCACGTGGCGCTGGCCCTCGCATGGCCCGGCCACGCCGGCTCGCGCGCCGCAAAACCCGCCGAACCGCCCGCCACCGGCTTTGCCGAATTGCCCGGTGCGGTGGACGTGTACAACGTTGCCCAAAAATCGTGGGAAAAACGCCCGTCCGACGAAAGCCCGCACGTGCCCCTGCTCGGCCTGGCCGGCCGCCTGGGCTCCGTCACGCGCTCAAGCGCCCACCCGCGGGCCGCGTTTCAATTGCTGGCCTGGCTCTCGGGCCGCGAGTGGGGCGCAAGAGTCTCAAGCGCCAGCCCGGCCACGACGCTCTATCGCCGCTCGCAAATCAAAACGCCGCAGCCCTGGCTCGATCCGCTGACCGATCCACAGGCGGCCGAGCAATATGCCACCAGCGTCTTCGACGCGCTCGGTCATTCGTCCTACCTGTTCGCGCTGCGCATCCCGGGCCGGACGCAATATCTGGCGGCGCTCGACACCGCGGTGCGCGAGTCGGTAGCGGGCCAAAAATCCCCGGCCGCCGCGCTTGCCGAAGCAGCCGCCCAATGGCGCCGCATCACCGAGACGCTCGGCGTCGACACGCAGCGCAAAGCCTACCGCCTGAGCCTGGGCCTCGAGCCGTAGTCTGTAGCCGGGGTCATTGACCCCGTTGTGCTACACATCTCTGTTGAGCGGCCGTGCGAGCGGCCTAGGCATGTAGCGGTGGGCGGCAGCCCACCGATTAGAGTCCGACAAAATTCCGCAAAGCCGCGAGAGCGGCGCAGGGAGTCGGTTGCCGAGATTTAGACGAGAAGATTCATATGCGCGTCACCCATGACCGGTCTCCCCGTTGCCTGCGCCGCTACGCGGCTGATTTTTTGTTGGGGCATCCTTAGAGGGTGGGCTGCCGCCCACCGCTACATGCCCCGACCCCTTCGGGGCCACGGACCATGCTCGCGCGAGGGCAAGATCAACAGACATGTGTAGAACAACGGGCAGTTTGACCCCGGCCGCCCCTGCCTATGACTTGCCACTCAATCGCTGCCGGCTTCACTGAGGCCCCCCACAGCCGTTCGACCTGGACAATCCGGCGCGCTATTTTTAGAATGCAAACACCGCCCGCCGGCCTCGGCCCGCGGGCCCTTTCGTTGGGCCGGTAGCTCAGTTGGGAGAGCGCTGCGTTCGCAATGCAGAGGTCGAGGGTTCAACTCCCTTCCGGTCCACTTCTTGATGGCCCTCGTCAGCATTTTACGAGGGCTGTTTCTCGTTGTCGCGGCAGCCATTTACGACGTTATTTTGAAGCGCGATTGCGCCCCCAGCGCGCCATTCATGCGCTCAAATGGTGGACGCTTGGGAGCATGGCCTTTGAGGTGCTTAGGGGGCGAGGCGCCTGAGTACCCACTCGTCCGTTCGATCCCGTCCAGGGGTGCAATGCGGCGCCCCCCGAAAAATTTCTGAACGACCCTCTTGCACTCCTGCTTCCGCCCCTTAACATCTACGTTTGACCGCGACGCGGTGACCAGTGTCTCCTCACCGCGCCGATTTTCGGCGCGGGCGGCTACGCGGAGCTTTTCGGTTGACGCCGTAAGCTCCGTACGTCTTGGAGGCGACCGAATGGTGCCGTTGCCGCCACGGGCAACGCCGAGTTCAGCTCGGTACGTCCATGGAGGATGCGCAGGGAATCGTCAAGGACCTTGCGACCCTCGGTGTGTCAACCATTTTAAGGTGGCGGCCGAGAGGGAGCCCGAGGGGCTAACCCCCAAGGCTGCATTTTCGCAAGGGACTTAACGATGAAAAAATTCTTCACCTCCAACGACCATGTTCTTCCCCGCCCCATCGAAAAACTGCCAGAGTACGCGCACGCCAAGGCGCGGCGGACGCTGGCCGAGAAGCTGATTGAGGCGTTCCACCTGTCCGACGCAGCCGCGGACGCGATCGCAAACGCCGTTGTGGACCCGTCGGCCGTCCGGAAGAGCATCGGCGAGACCAGCGACCCGCAGGTTGAGCGGATCGCCGTCCCCGGTGGCTTGTTGCTCGGCATCAGGACCAGCGTCTGGTCGCGTCGGATTATGCCGGACCCGAGAAACCCACGGATTGGGCCCACACGGCGTCACCCGTTCGCCGTTGTGCCCGGCACCGGGGACGAGGATACGCGGTTCCGGCCAGTGCCAGAGCCACGCTCGCCGGACGGCAAGCCCGACGACGTGCCCGAGTTGGTGGTTGAAATTGACTCGCGACACCATCTCGAATGGGCGTCGGCTCAAGCGGCCAAGTTCATCCTGAAGGACAATGACTGGCGCGACTCCATCCGTTCGCAAGGTGTGATGGAGGCGGTTTGGCTCGCCGCCACGACCTATCTGCATGCTGATGGACCAGCCCCGGCTACAGCCGTGGTTTCGGTCGAAGGGTCTTCACGGACGGCTGCCGTGCATAACATCCTCGAAGTTCGCTCGTCGGACGTCCCGTATGACGATCCTGATCGAAAGCTGCGATCCCTTTACAAAGCGTTGGGGGATGCGTTCGAGCAGGGGACCCATACACTCGATCAGACCGAGGCCATTCGTTGCGAGCGGATGCCAGCGTTGATCCTCGTCGGATTCCGTCGCAATGGGACGAATGCCGCGGGGTTCCCAACTGCGGTAAAGTCTCTGGTCGCACTTCGCCACGTCGATCCACCCAAGGCGTGGGGCGAAGGCCCGGCCAATGAATCGCTGGCCGACGAGGTGCTGGACGAGCTGTTTCGGCGCAACCTCGTCACTGGCGTAGAGCGGGCCTACTACGCGGCATCCTGTACGAAGGCCGAGGCCCGAGCGGCGCACCTTCCCGATGATCCGTCGCGACGGGCAGCCCGAATCGTGGCGCTCTTCGCGCGGGCGGATGATGCCACGGCCGAAGCGATCCACGTGGCAGTGACAAGCCAGTCCACGAGACGGCGGATTAGCCGGAAGATGTGCAACGAACTAGCCACGGCGCTAATTGTAAGGTCCGTCGCTAGCGATATCGGCAAGCTGGACCAAGTGCGACGGTACCTGCGGCACTCCTTCGGCCAAGCCGTGTACGCTGAGCCTTGGGAGAGCACAAACAGGGACACGGACTCGCTGGCGAGGGATGCGATTGCGGAAGTTCAGCGCGCTATGGCCGACGAGAACATCGTTGAACCCGGACCCGCGTCGCTTGAGCTGAGCGTGCGCGGCGCGTATGCGCTCGTCGTAACAGGTGGGTTGCACTCTGACCGAGGCACGAGGGGTGCGATTCAACCCGACCGTCGGTTGGCAGGTGAAGTGCTAGACTCGATGCGCCGCAGCGTGCCCGGCGTGCATCAGCTCGCACAGGCGCTTCGTGACTTCGCTGCCGGCCAGCACATTCGTGCCGTCGATGAAAACGGCACGATCAAGAAGAGGTCGGACGGGGCGACCGATTTCGTCGTCAACGACGCCTACTTGCGACAAGAGTTCGCGCCTCCGGGCAAGGCCCGCGCTCGCAGTGGTGGGCCCACGCCGACTGAGCAACTGAATGATCGGCTGGCCGATTTCAGCGATGCCATGGACAGGCTGCAGGCAGCTTTCAAGGGGGTTGCGGCTGTCGCCGGCAATGATGGCAGTCCACTGGTCGAGGTAGAAGGTGTCGAACCGAGTTTCTGCGCGACACGGCGTCAATTGCTCAGCCGAATCGGCGATGAATTCAACTTCTGGGATCGAACCTACCGCCGTCGTCATGGTATCCCCGCCACGATGGGCGCTGGAGGCGATACCGATGAGGAGGAAAATGACGTGGACGAATTCGAGCAGGAACCCGATACCGATGCGGAGTTGGCCGAAGAGGATCAGGATGATAACGGGGCTCGCACGATTGCCGAGGCGAAGGGAGGTGCGCGATGATAAGGGAGGGTTTCGATTCGACGTTGGTTGCCGCGTACGAGGACTTCGACGTCCCGGTGGATCGTTTCTTTGCCGACGACCGCCTCAGGGGCGCATTTATCGCGTCCGTGGCCAAGAGGATGGGCAATCAGAAGCTGGACGCCGCGGCCGTCATGCGCCGACTGATGAACTTGCGCAAGAAGGGCCGACTACCCCGACTGCGGCGCGCGTATCATGGTCGGAATGCAAGAAGTAATTGACCGGAAATCGTTGGAGGGGCATGGCCGGCTGTTCGGTTATCCCCCTTCAACCTTTTCTGAAAGGGCCAACGGATTCATCGCGCGCGGGATTGCTGCTGAAAATGATTGGAAAGCCGCGACGATCCGTCCGCGGGTTAATTGCGAGCCGGAATGATCTCGGTTCCGAACCTGCTACAATGGTGGGGACGAAGGTCAAAAAGTGCGGAGCCAAGCGTATGACGTGGAGTCACCAAACGGTCTATCAGGCCCTCGTCGCGAGAGACGAACGTGAGAAAGAGTCAGACACAAACAAATACGTCACGCTCTACCAACCTCAGCCGCTTGGTTACAACTGCGCCCTGTTGTACAGGCCCGACTCAAAATCCTATGCGAAAGCGCCGGTGCACTTGCATGCTTGGTCGATCCCGCCGCGCAAACATGACCACCATCGCGAGTTTTGGCGAGACGACGTTTTCTTGAAGATTCGGCGGACAATAGAGTTTGTCCGATGCGACAAGCCGAACCAGCCGGATCAGGCCTTCTGCCAGTATCAAGTCACGGATTGGGATGGATTCGCGGCAGCGCTTGGCCTCCACGCCCATCGAGCGACGCCCTAGCGCGGCGTTCCCAGGGTCGCGGCCTCGATCAACGCGAACGTCGCCCGCCGAATCGGCTCCGCCGCGTTGGCCAAGCGGCGGAATGCCTCAGATGGCCCGCGCCTTCGGCGCCTTTCAAGCCGTAGAATTCGCATTGACAGTGGTCGTACCAGTCTGCAAAGGGTTGAAAGCCATGGAAGTAATCTTTGAGTTTTCAGGTGGCTCGCGAGATGGCCAGACCGACGTTGGCATAGCGGCCCAGCGTCATTACTTTGTGACGGACAAGGGAACCATCGGCAAACGGTTTTGGGTGGCCACGGAACACGCCTTAAACCTTCTTAAGGAGATTGGTCCCGACGCTGCTCGTGAGTCGGGTAATGCGCGCGCCGAAAAATACGAAGTCACGGAGCGCCTAGACGTTGGCGATGAAGCTTTAGTGCGATGCAAGTTTATCGAGTACGCAGATCAAGTCGTAATTCCTGAATCACAGCCCGCCGCTGAGTCGAATCCGCCCGCCGCGCCAGCGGCCCGTGAACAACGAAGAATGCAATGCCGCTTCTGTAATGGAACCGGCCGAATAACGGCGTACCAAGATAGGCGTACTACGCGAAACATCGTGTGCGAGATTTGCAACGGTCATGGCGACTACCTCACTGACCTGTGGTCGCAACCAGACTGCGCTTACTGCGGTGGTACGGCCAGGGTAGTGACAGAGAGAACCCTGTACAGGATTACAGAAGCGCGATGCGGTATCTGTGGTGGAACGGGAAAGCGGCCATTCGACAGTTGACGGCGAGCACGGCCCCGGTCAGCGGATCAACGCCAACATCGCCCGGCGGATCGGCTCGGACAGCGCCGGCCAAGCCGTAACGATTTTCGCGAGATCGTCCAAGTTACTGCAAACCCTACTGCAAACCGAAGAATCGTTCGCCGCAAGTTTCTTTGCTTTCGCACTTGCGTCGGGGTTCTTCTGCCTTCGCAATCGAGACGTCGAGGGTTCGACTCCCTTCCGGTCCACTTTTGCACGCCCGTTGCCAAAGGTTGCCATCGCCTGGCCGAACGCGACATTTCGCTTCTGCCGCGCGCGCTTGCGGCCCGACGTGTTCCAGGGTCATCGAACCGCGTTTGCGTGCGCGCTGGCGCCATCTGATCGGGCTGTTTTCGTCGTGGCCGCGGCGCGCGCATGAAAAAGCCCGCTAGCGCGGGGCAGCGACGTAGCGGGCCGGACCCATTACGAGCCATTGCGTTTTTTATTGGCTCGCAGCCTTGCCGAGTGCCAAAAAATCTAACGACGGTCCCAACACCAGCGCGTCTTTCGGAGGCTGCGCGGCTAGCTGCCGATGGAGTTGGCCACGTTCGTGAACGTCGTGTTCGCGTTCGAGCCCAACGTCTGTATGGCCACCAGGCAAACGATGATAATCAGGGCCAGCATGACCGCGTATTCAACTGCGGTTGGCCCGTCTTCCGACGTGAGAAAACGTTGCATCTTCTTGGCGATGTGCATCATAGGTGGAACCTCCAAAACGCGCTTCGACGAAATGACCCCGATAGGCGACGCTGCGTCGATGGGCGGATGTGCTAATGAAACGTAGGTCATTTTCTTCGCATCGTCAAATTTACACGGCCCCGGACATGCCTGGCACGCATTTGCCGGCGGCGTGCATCTCGACGGCGATCATGGGCCAGCGAAACCTGCGTTTTTGATTCGCAATCCAGAGGTCGAGGGTTCAGCTCCCTTCCGGTCCACTCGATAGCTCCCAGCTACAACTGCGGACACTTTGTCTGCGCAGCGTTACACTGTTTCCCTCCGTGTAATTACCCGGAAAGTCGACGCTGAAGAATTTTCTGCCGCGCAACCGCTTTGTGCTTGACTTTGCTTGTTGTTTCGGCAAAAGATCAACATAGCGCTGGCAAGTGGTTCGGTTGGCGGCTTCGGTCGATTGGCTCTGTCTGACTCAACAGGGGTCCGAGGCTGCAGGGAACGTATCGTCGGACCGCTTGTCATCCAGGTTGGCGAGGGGCACTCAGTCCAACCCGTTTCGTTTGGTGGGCCAACCAAACGTAACCCGCGCTGACAACCCCCTTGCTCCGCCCAACCCGAACAGCATGATCCACTCGTGACGCGCCCACACTCGGCTCGGACGGCGGTCGTGTCGCGCAAACGGCGAGAACGAAAATGCTGGTATGGGCGCAGCAAGCGGTTGCCGCAGGCTTTGACATAAAGGACGATCCCATGACGATTCATCCCATCCGTGCAAGTCGCCGGCATGCCCAGGCACCCGGATTTCGGTCGATGCGAACCACCTCCGCCACGCTCCATCGGGCGGCACGTGGTTTTCAGCCGCGCCTCGAGCCGTTGGAAGCACGGACATTGATGGCGGTGGACGTGATTCTCGAATGGAACGACGTATTGCTGGCGGCCAATGCGAACGACCACGCGCTGGTCAGTCCCGAACAGGGAGGGCCCATCCTGACGGCACGAGCGTTCGCCATCGTCAGCGCGGCCATGTACGACGCCTACAACTCCGTCGAGAATATCGGCAGGCCATACCTGGTGGCTGTGCCCCGTGCCGACCGTGCCGACAGCGACGCGGCGGTGGCGCAGGCCGCGCACAATACGCTCGAAGCTCTCTATCCTGCGCAAGAGGCCCTGTTCGATGCCGCGCTCACCCAGACGCTCGACCGAATCCGCAACGGCATACCCGAATCCCTCGGCCGGGCGGTCGGGGCCTACGTGGCCCACCGTATCCTGCGCGTCCGAGAGGACGACGGTGCCGCCGACCTGGCGAATAACACCTACGTCTGGAATGGCGAGCTGGGCTTCCACAAAGCGGATCCGCTGCACCCCGATCAGGGCTACTACGCTTCGAGCGCCATGGACGTCGACCCATTCGCGGTTCGCAGTCTCGACCATTTTGAAGCTCGCCGCTTGGACGACGGAACGCCGGCGGGACGTGCCGAGTTCCTGGAAGGCGAAGAGTATACGCTGGCCTACGACGAGGCGCTCGCGCTGGGCGGCGACGGCGTCACCTCGCCCACCGAGCGCACCGACGAGCAAACGACGATCGGCATCTTCTGGGCCTACGACGGCCGGCCCGGCCTGGGAACCCCGCCGCGGCTGTACAACCAGATCGTCCGCACCGTCGCTGTCCAGGAGCACAACTCCGAAGCCGAGAACGCCCGACTCTTCGCGCTTGTGAACATTGCCATGGCCGACGCGGGGCTCGCGTCGTGGACCAACAAATACGACGACGCCTTCTGGCGCCCCATCATGGGCATTCGCGGCGGCGATGACGACGGAAATCTCCAGACCGACGGCTTCGCCGACTGGACGCCGCTGGGCTCTCCGGCCAGCAACCCGCGGCCGGGCGAGACCAACTTTACGCCGCCGTTTCCGGCCTATACGTCGGGTCATGCCACGTTCGGCGCCGCGGCGTTCCAGATTCTCACGCGATTCTACGGACGCGACGACATCAGCTTTACCTTCGTCTCCGATGAATTCAACGGCCTCACGAGGGGCTCCGACGGCGAGGTCCGGCCAGTCGTATCCCGCACCTTCGACAGCTTTACCGAAGCCAAGCTCGAAAACGCCCAAAGCCGCATCTACCTCGGCATCCATTGGGCCTTCGACCGCGACGACGGCGTGCGCCAGGGAAACCGCGCGGCCAACTACATCTTCAACAATTTCTTCCGTCCCACACACCACCACGGTGATGGGCATAGCAACCCAGACACTTCGCCGCTGGCAATCCAGCCCAATCCGGCCGGCGGCGATGACGACAAGCGAGAAACCAACCCGGCGGGCAGCGCGGAATTGCGCGACCGAGAACCGCTCACAGCGGCGCAGCAGTCTCACGGAGCGGCCTCACAGGTTCCCGGCCAATTCGTGGACCGCGTCATGTCCGAGCTCGGCGCGAGCCAGGAGGCCGGCGATGCGGAAAGTGATGCAAGCGCGATCGTAAGCGACAAGCTGATCGCCACACTCGGCTCGTCGGTACGGTAGCCGCCGCCAACCGCTATCCGGGTGGTTTTTTTCGAACTTTCAAAATCAGGCCAATTACTTGATTCTCGCGCGCCGTGCGGTGATAACCTGCTTCTGGCGGCTTTCCTTTCACCAGTCAATTCCACGGGCGGATTCCCATGCGAATCTTGATGCAGCACCGGCGACCGTCTCATGCACGTCGTCTTCGGCGATGGCTCGGCCTTGGCCTTATGCTGACGGCGGTTCTGGCGACTTGCGCGCACTCGCAGGATTTGCCGACAACCCAGCCCGAGTCGGTCGGCATGTCGTCGGAGCGGCTGGCGCGGATCCGCGTGGCGATCGAGCGCTATGTCGACCGCGGCGAAGTCCCCGGCGTGGTGACGCTGGTGGCGCGCAAGGGGCAGGTCGTACACTTCGAAGCCGTCGGCTATCGCGACGTCGACGCGAAAACGCCCATGACGACCGATACGATCTTTCGCATCGCCTCGATGACCAAGCCGATTACCTCGGTCGCCCTGATGATGCTCTACGAGGAAGGGCATTTTCTGCTCTCCGACCCCATCGAAAAATGGCTGCCCGAGTTTCGCGACATGAAAGTGCTCGAGCCGGCGCCGGCCGACGAGCGCGTCGCGACGCCCCACGTCGCCGTGCCGGCCAAACGGCCCATCACGATCAAGCATCTCCTGACGCACACCGCCGGACTGCCGAACTCCTACCGCGGCCCGACGCAGAGCGAATACCTCAAAATCGCCGAACGCCAAAACCCGGACGAGACGATGGCCGACGCGGTCGCCCGGCTGGCGAAACTGCCGTTGAATTTTCATCCCGGCGAGGCCTGGGAATATGGACCGGCGACCAACGTTGCCGGGCGGTTGGTGGAAGTGATCTCCGGCAAGTCGCTCGACGAATTCTTCCGCCAGCGAATCTTCGAGCCTTTGGCCATGAACGACACGCATTTCTATTTGCCGACCGGCAAGCTCGACCGTTTCGCGGCCCTCTATCGCCCGGGCGGTGACGAGAAAGACAGCAAGAAAATCGAGCTAACGGAAAAGGCCACGCCCGAGAGCCGTTGGGTCAAAGAGCCGCACGTCTACTTTGCCGGCGCCGGCGGATTGGTTTCGACGGCGGCCGATTACTTTCGCTTTCAGCAAATGATGCTCGGCGGCGGCGAGTCGCACGGCGCGCGTTTGCTGGGCACCAAGACGGTCGAGCTGATGACCGCCAATCACATCGGCGAATTGCCGATCTGGCTGACCGGCCCCGGCTACGGCTTTGGATTGGGCTATAGCGTCGTCAAGGACATCGGCCAAACGGCGTTGCCGGCTTCGGTGGGCACGTACAGTTGGGGCGGCGCGTTTTGCACGTACTTTTGGGTCGATCCGGCCGAAGAGTTGATCGGCATCCTGATGACCCAGGTTCGGCCCTACACGCATCTGAACATCCGCCAGGAGTTCCAAGTCCTGGCCTGCGCGGCGATCGTCGACTAGCGCGAAGTCGATTTGGCTTCGACGAGCCTGGCCAACTCTTCGTCGATCTGGCGAAACGCGCTTTCCCAATCGCCCGCTCGGGTCTGGCGGAAAAGGCGCATGGTGGGGTACCAGGGGCTGTCGGCCCGATCGAGCATCCAGCGCCAGTCGGGCGCAAACGGCACGACGAGCCACACCGGCACGCCCAAAGCGCCGGCCAGATGCGCCGGCGCCGAATCGCAGCTAATGACCAGGTCGAGGTTGCGAATCAAGGCCGCGGTGTGGTGAAAATCTCCCAGGCGATCGCCAAAATCAGTAAGCGGCCAATCCGCCGCGTCGTTCAATTGCTCGCGGCCCACGCCAAACTGCAAGCTGTAGAGTCGAACTCCTCGGGTGCCCGCGACGCCGCCGAAGCGCGCCAGCGGTATGGAACGAAACTCGTCCCGGCGCTGGGCCGGATTGCCTTGCCAGGCGATGCCGATCGAGAGCGCCTGCTCATCGCCCAGCTCGTCGCGCCACTCGGCGATCGATGCCTCATCGGGAAAAAGGTACGGCACCTTGGCCGGAATGGTCTCGAGCGTTGTGCCAAAAATCCCCGGCAGGCTCAACATCGGCAGGTGCACGTCATAATGGGGAAGCGGCTGCCCGCTCACGACCGCTCCGTCGAGCCCCGGGAAAGTGGCCAGCAGGCGCTTGAGGTTTGGCGTGCACCCGACCAGTACGGTGCAACCCTGCTGCTTGACCAACCCGGCGTAACGAACAAACTGGATCGCGTCTCCGGCGCCCTGTTCGGCGCGAAGCAGGATCGTGCGGCCCGCCAACGACTCCCCCTGCCACTGCGGCCGCGGCAAGGGAGACTTTGGCATGTCCTTGTGTTTCAAGCGCCATTCATATTCCGGCCAACCCTCGGCCAGGCTGCCGCCCAAGAGCAACATGGACGACAGACCGACATGCGCGTCGACGTGATCGGCCGCCAGCTCGATGGTCTTCCGGTAGCACGCGGCCGCATCGTCCCGCTTGTTTTGCGCGCCCAGCGCGACCGCAAGATCATATTGCGCTCCCGTGAGGTCCGCGCTCAGCGCCAATGCGCGGCGGCAGCAATGCTCGGCCTCTTCGGGCCGGTTCCGCTTGAGCAGCAGATCGGCCAGATTGGCGTGCGCGTCGGCATGGTCGGGCGCGACCTGGATGGTTTTTCGGAATGCCGCTTCGGCTTCGTCGAGCCGCTCTTGCTCGCCCAACACGATGGCCAGATTGTTGTGCGCATGGACATATTGGGGATTCAGCTCCAAGGCCCGGCGATAGTCGGCCTCGGCTTCTTCGAACTTGTTTTGGTGCTGCAGCGCCAGGGCCAGGTTGTAATGCGCTTCGGCGTTGCCGGGTTTGTGCTCGACGGCGCGCCGAAAGGAGTCCGCCGCCTCGTGGAAATTCTTTTGGCCCGCCAGCAAGATGCCGAGGCTTCGGTGGGCTTCGGCAAAGGCGGGGGCCTGCACGACGGCTCGCCGCATGCACGCGATTGCGTCGTCGATTTTCTGCTGCTTCGCCAGGACCAGGCCCATTTGGAATTGCCTGGCCGCCAGCAGACTGCGCAGGTGTTGCGATATTTCCGCGGAATCCGGTCGCAGCCGCGCGGCCCGCCGCAGGATTCCCTCCGCCGCGTCCAATTGGCCCCGCTGTCCCAAAATGCGCGCCAATTGCGCAAGCGCGTCGGTGTCGTCCGGATCGTTTGCCAGGATTGCGCGACAAAGCCGATCGGCCTCCTCGAGCCGGCCGGCCTTTTGCAACTCACGGGCCTGGGCAAGAATCTCGCTGCTATTGGCCATGAAAAACTTCTCGCGGACGCGGCGCCGCAATACTCCGCGCGGCTGGACGCATTATTATTGGCGCGGCCTTGGACGTCGACTTGTCGCAAGGACAAAGTGGCGAAAAAATCGCCCTGACCGACGGGCCAACCGTCTCGCCCCCCGGCCGTTGCCCCCCGGCGCGCGCCGCTCGAAGCCCCCGCGACGTCGCGCGAAGGCACGCCGAGGGTTGACACGTCGCCCGTGGAATTCTGGGCGCACGGAATCTTTTGGCCGCCCGTTTGTTTCCAATTCTAAAGCCGGCCGACGATTCATCCGCCAGGCCGTGCCAATCGGCGGCGCAGCTACACCAGGGCCGTTTGCACGACTCGACAAGCAACGAGCGGCACCCGCTCCCCCTCCCTTTAGGCGGTTCCGTTTGCTAGCATGCGCTTGCACCCCAAGGGAGCGCTTGCGCATGTTGGTCACGCCCATGATGAAGCAGTATCAGGACGCCAAGGCGGCCTGTCCCGATGCACTGTTGTTGTTTCGCATGGGCGATTTCTATGAAATGTTCTACGACGACGCGAAGACCGCCGCGCGCGTGTTGAACCTGGCGCTGACGAGCCGCGACAAGGGCCCGGACGCCGTGCCCATGGCCGGTTTTCCCCATCATCAGCTCGAAAGCTACCTGGGCAAGCTGATCGCCGCCGGCTTCCGCGCGGCCGTCTGCGACCAGGTGGAAGATCCGCGGCAGGCCAAGGGACTGGTGCGCCGCGAAGTGACGCGGGTGGTCACGGCGGGCACGGTCACCGACGACGCGCTGCTCGATCCGCGCGCGAGCAACTACCTGGCGGCGGTCGTGCCGGCCGACGTTAACGCCGGCCTGGCGTGGGTGGAACTTTCGACCGGCCGGTTTTACGCGGCCACGGTCGCGACCGCGCGCCTGGACGACGAATTGGTGCGCATCAACCCGGCCGAGTGCCTGGTGGCCGAAGAAACACAATTGCCCGCAATCCCGGGCCAAGGCCCGCTGGTGACGCGCCGCCCGGCCTGGGCCTTTTCGGCCGACGCGGCGCGCGGCACGCTCGAGGAACATTTCGGCACGGCCAGCCTGGAAGGCTTTGGTTTTGACGACCAGGACGGTCCCGCGGTGCGCGCCGCGGGGGCCGTGTTGGGCTACCTCGTCGAAACCCAGAAAGCGTCGCTGGCGCACATCGACCGCCTGCTGCGATATTCGGCCGGCGACACGCTTTTGATCGACGCGTCCACGCGGCGCAGCCTGGAAATCACCGCCACGCTGCGCGACGGGCGACGCGAGGGCTCGCTGCTGGCGGTCATCGACCGCACGGCGACTGCCATGGGTTCGCGCCTGCTGGCCGACTGGCTGGCCAATCCGCTTACGGACGTGGCGCGGATCGACGATCGCCTGGACGCCGTGGCCGAGCTGGTTTCCGACGCGTCGCTCTCGGCCGCCCTGTTGGACCAGTTGCGCGACGTTTACGATCTCGAGCGACTTCTGGCGCGCGTGACGACCGGCCGGGCCAGCCCGCGCGATTTGAGCTTCATCGGCCGCAC
Source organism: Pirellulales bacterium (assembly GCA_040877415.1). GTDB lineage: Bacteria > Planctomycetota > Planctomycetia > Pirellulales > PALSA-1355 > JBBDNV01. The sequence continues at coordinate 10,710 of JBBDNV010000112.1, read as the reverse complement.
GCTCCGCCAACTTCCGCAGATCAAGGCCAAGATCACGGCCCGCGCCAGCCCGCTGCTCGGCCGGCTCGAAGCGGAGCTCGATTTGTGCGCCGACGTGCGCTCGCGCCTCGAACGGGCGCTTGCCGACCAGTGCCAGCTGGCCAGCCGCGAGGGCGGTTTCATCCGCGACGGATTCTCGGCAAAGCTCGACGCCTTGCGCGAATTGACCAGCGGCGGCAAGCAATGGATCGCCCGCTACCAGGCCGAGCAATCCGAACGGCTGGGCATCGCGAACCTGAAGGTCGGCTTCAACAAGGTTTTTGGCTATTACCTGGAAATCACCAACGCGCACGGCGACAAGATCCCCGCCGATTACATCCGCAAGCAGACCGTCAAAAACGCCGAGCGCTACATCACGCCGGAATTGAAGCAATACGAGGAGCGCGTGCTCGAGGCCGACCAAAAGGCGCGCGACCTGGAATTCGACCTGTTCGTCGAGCTGCGCGACATGGTGGCCGCCGGCGCCGCGCGGCTGCAGCCGTCGGCCGCCGTGCTGGCCCGGCTCGACGTGCTGGTGGCACTGGCCGATTTGGCGCGAAAGCACGGATACTGCCGGCCGAAAATGGTGGCCGAACCCGTGCTCCACATCGTCGACGGCCGCCATCCCGTGCTCGATGCGCTCATGCCGGCCGGCTCGTTCGTTCCCAACGACGCGCACTGCGGGCCCGACGAGGGTTTTTCGCTGCTGATTACAGGACCAAACATGGCCGGCAAAAGTACGTTCATCCGGCAAGTGGCGCTCATCACGCTCTTGTCGCAAGTCGGCAGCTTCGTGCCGGCCCGCCAGGCGACGATCGGCGTCGCCGACCGCATCTTCGCCCGCGTCGGCGCCACCGACGAATTGGCCCGCGGCCAAAGCACCTTCATGGTCGAGATGATCGAAACGGCCCGCATTCTCAACGGCGCCACCCCGCAAAGCCTGGTAATCCTCGACGAAATCGGCCGCGGCACGAGCACCTATGACGGGATGTCGCTGGCCTGGGCCGTGGTCGAACACCTGCACGACGCGATCGGCTGCCGCACGCTTTTTGCCACGCACTACCACGAGTTGACCGCGCTTTCCGACTCGCTCGCGGGCGTGCGGAACTACAACGTCGCCGTGCGCGAATGGCAGGACCAGGTCGTCTTCCTGCACAAGATCCTCCCAGGCGCCGCGGACAAGAGTTACGGCATTCACGTCGCCCGGCTGGCCGGCGTGCCTGGACAGGTGATCGAGCGCGGCAAGCAGATCCTGGCCCATTTGGAAGACGAGCAGCTTGGCTCCGACGGCGGCGCCAAGCTGGCCGCCAAGGCGCCCAAGATCAAGACCGCTGATTTGCAGCTCACGCTGTTCGCGGCCGAGGAGCATCCGCTTTTGGACGAAGTGCGTCGATTGGACCTCGACGCAACAACGCCGCTCGAGGCGCTAGGCTGGCTCGAAGCGTGGCAAGCCCGGCTCACGGACGGCCGCGGCCGGGCGAGGTGAATCGCCCGATTCGCCGGGCGGCGACCCCTGTCCGCCGCTGCCCGACCGTACACCGTGAGCACCGTCATTTGACGGCCGAGCTGCCCGCCAACTTCCGCATCAAAACACCGTGGTCAGCCGCGATCTGGTCGAGTTCCGCCGCCAGGTCATCGCAGCACTCCATGGCGTCGATCCGCTTGAAGTCGGCGTCTTTGCAGCAGTCGCAAAGTTTCATGTGGTGGTCGAACGCAGCCGTCAATCGCTGCTCAATCTTCTCAATCGCCGCCACGGTAGCCTTGTCGCCAGCGGCTTCCTTCTTCATCTTGCCCAGGTGCTTCTTGGCCTCGTCCAGATTGCGTCCGATCTCGGTTGTCATCTCTTTCACAATGGCGGGATTCGGCTTCGGGGTTCCGGCGACATACGCGTGAAGATCTTGCGCGTAGTTGCGGGCAGAGGTAATTCGCCGGCCGCTTTGACTCGAATAGAAATTGTAGTCACCTCGGATTTTCGAGCCGGCATCGCGCTGGGCGAGCGCCGTCGCAGGCATCGCCAAGCTCAGCCCAAAAGCCGCGACCAGGGCACCCCAAACGGACAGACGTGTAGGCGTGGACATGGTAAACTCCTTGCGCAGGCAAAATTGGTCAATTCACGAGGGCGAAACGGACAAGCTTGTCGACCCGCCCAACCGATCCCGCGGGCTGTGGAAAAACCGTCTCGGGGAACATTCCCGACCCCGTTGGGTCGCGAGCTAAGACCGATTCATCCTGTTAGATGCGGCTCCGCGAAGATTTCTTCGAATGAAGCGTAGCACACCGATTCGCCACCGGGAAGATGCGTCGTTTCGGCACACCATGAGCGAATTCGCACGGGGCACGACGTAGCACTGGCTCGCCGTGCCAGGGGCATTGCCGATTGCCGCGGCGGCTTACGCCCCGGGCATACCATTTGCCGAAGATCGGCGGCAGTTCCTCGATACTTCGCGGGTCGGGGGAGCGATGCAGCCAAATCGGTCACCGGTTTCGCGAAGAAACAGCCCCGCCGACGCATCTAATTCGATGGCACCGACGACAACCACGCCTGGCGCAAAAGCGGACGTCCCGCCGCAGGCGGTCGTGCTGCGCTGCCGGCAGGGCGACCCGGCCGCTCAGCGCGAGCTCTACGACGCGACCTGCGGTTGGATCTATCGCCTGGTTTTTCGCATGGTGGGCCGCGGCGACGCCGAGGACGTTTGCCAGCAAGTCTATCTGCGGGTGTTCACCAAGATCGGTGGTTTCGACGGCAAGGCCGAATTCAACACCTGGCTCTATCGCGTAGCGGTCAACGAGGCGCTACAGCACCTCCGCCGCCGGCGCCCGAAGGTGATGGCATTGGACCGCGAGATTCCGGGCGAAGACGACGAAACCGCCGGATACGCCCTGCGAGAATTGCTGGAAATGGCGTTGGCCCAGATCGATCCCGACTTGAGGACGGTCTTTCTGCTGCGCGAATCGGAACGATTGAGCTACCGCGAAATCGCCGACATGTTGCACATTCCCGAAGGTACGGTGGCCTCGCGCATCAGCCGTGCGAGAGCCGAGCTGCAGACGATTCTAATTCGACTTGGGTGGCGACCGTGATGGAATGCCAACAGGTGAGCGAGCGACTGTCGTCCTTTCACGACGGTGAACTGTCCGAACCGGCTGCGCGCGAAATCCAAGCGCATCTGGCGAGCTGCCGGGATTGCCGCCAGAAGCTCGCAGGCATGCAAGCCCTGTCGCGGCTCGTGCAGGAAGCACAAGTGCCGGTACCCGCCGATCTGTGGCACAAAATCGACGCGCGTCAGAAATCGGCCGACCCTGCCGCTCCTCGGAGCACCCGGCCGAGATGGTGGGCCATGGCAACCGCCGCCGCCGTCTTGATGGCGGTCGGGATCATCCTGCGTCTCACTTCATCGACTGAAGACCTCGGCCAGATGCAGGCCGTTTTCGCGCGGTTCTTTGCTGCATATGATCGCGATCCTGAGTTTGCCAATCGCGTCTTTCTCGGCGAATACGCCCACGAAGAGGCCAACGACGCCTTAGCGCAGAAACTGTTGGGGGGGCCTTCCATTACGCGTCGCACGTCGCTGGCCGGCTGCCGCCTCCGCGAGCGGCACGTTATTTCGATGCCTTGCTGCCGTTGCCTTCAATCGGTCTACGAGAGGAAAGCCGGACCTCCGCTCGTGATCTTTGAGCATACCGAACCGCAGCCCGAATGGTTCGGCCCTGGCACGTCCGAAGTGGTGAAGTGTCCCGAGGGAACGCTGTGCCAGATCAAAGCGCCGCATGGCACCGCCATCACCTTCAAGTTCGGCTCGCACCATGTAACCGTGTTCGGCGCCAAGGGGCTCGACGAAGGCCGCGAAATCTTGCGCGAACTGGGTGCCGCGGGCTGAACGGCATGCCCCCTGGCGAACGCAACGCGAAAACGCCCATCGAGGGGATGCCCGCGCTGCCGCGCGCCTCACTCCGGGATGCTGGCGTAGACGTACGTGCCGTCTTCCTTCATCGAATCCATCGGCGCGATCACCTCGTCGACGCTGTCCTTGAACAAATCGCCGATCAAAAGATCGGTCAGGTGCCCTTTGAACTGGGGATGGGCCTTGACGAAGCGGCCGAAGCTGAAGCCGTTGTAAAACTCGCACACCAATCGGCGCATGCGGTCCATGCCGCGCGAGAAATCGGCCGACCAGCGGCCGAGCTGGGCCGCGCTTGTGTCGTTTTTCGCCAGCCCCTCGCTCACCGCGTCGGCCGCGAGCTGCCCGCTCTTAAGCGCCAACAGCACGCCGGACGAATAGAGCGGGTCGAGAAATCCGAAAGCGTCGCCCACCAGCACCCAGCCGTCGCCGGCTGCCTGCCGCGCGCGATAGGAGTAGTCCTTGGTGGCGAAAAAGCCGGTCACGCGCCGGCCGCCGGCGACCCGTTCTTTGACCGCCCCGCAGCGATCGAGCTCTTCGTGATAGATCTTTTCGTGATCGCCCCGGCCGTCGAACAGATAGTCGAACGCCGCCACGACGCCGACGCTCACGATGTTGTTGTGCAGCGGAATGTACCAGAACCAGCCTTTCTTGCCGGCCGTTTGCAGGACCAGGGTGGCTCCCTCGTCGCGTCCCGTGTCGCGATAGGCCCCCTCGTAATAGGTCCACAGCGCGCCCTTTTTCAGTTCCGGATCGGCCACGCGCAGCTTGAACCGATTGGCCAACAGCGTGCTCTGCCCGCTGGCGTCGACGATCACCCGGGCTGCGATCTCGCGTTTCGCGCCGCTCGCGTCCATGATCCGAACTCCACAGGCCCGCTCGCCCTCGACCAGCACGTCGAGCACGCGCACCTGCTCGTGCACGCCGACGCCGTGCTCGCGCGCGTTGTCGAGCATCATCTTGTCGAACTCGCTGCGCAGCACCTGCCAGGTTTGCGAGCATTCGTGCGGCTTGTGCTCGTAGAAGTAGAACGGCTCGGAAAGATTGCCGCTGGAACCGACGAATTGCACGCTGTGCTTCTGTACAAAGGGGCTAGAGCGCATCTTGTCGAGCATGTTCAGGCGCTTGAGCACCCAATAGGTTTCGGGGATGAGCGACTCGCCGATGTGAAAGCGCGGAAACTTGTCGCGCTCAAACAGCTCGACCCGAAAACCGTGCTGGGCAATCAAGGTCGAGGCGGTCGCGCCGGCGGGCCCGCCGCCGATCACAACCACGTCCGTCCGGCCCGAAGGAACCATCGATGCCCCGCCCCCAAGCTTTTCGGGATTTGTCAGGAAATGGTCAAACAGGGCCGTTTGATGTATCTTCCACGATAGCCATTCATACAACAGTTGTCCAGACAATTATAAGCCTCGGTTTAGCGCGCCGTTGAAAAATGGGACTGGCTCCGAGCAAGTCGCGGCGAGACCCGCGAAAAACGGCGGTCGCGAGGTGCCTGTCCCAGTTTTTCAACACGCTGGTAGCCCCAGGACGACCTCCAAAAGAAAAGCTCTGCTCCAAGGGCCTCCTTAAGCCTCGACCGCGAAGCTAAGCCATTGGGCTGCCGACACCTGCTTATAGTCGGCCGAAGCCATGATGATCGACGTAGTTAGCGAGCCGGCGTTAAATGCGACCTTGTCGTTTTCCAGCAGCGCCGGATCGGCCACCAGGGGCAACTTGAGCACAGGCGGGCCAAACGGCGGCACGCTGCCCGGCACAAGGCCGGTCAGCTCCAGCAGCTCGGCCGCGTCGGCGAAACGGAGCTTTTTGACCCCCAGGTGACGCTTGATGGCCTGCGAGTCCACCTTGCGATCGGCCGGCAGCACAAACAGCCGGTAGACCCCGTCGGTCTTGATCACCAGGGCCTTGGCCCCGATGCGCAAGGGCTCGCCCCGGGCGCGGGCCGATTCCTCCGAGGTGTGCGTCGGCTCGTGGTGCTTTTCCACGAAGGACACCCCTGCGGCGCCCAACAGGGCGCGAACGGCCTCCAGCACTTCGCTCATCGCGTTTGATCGCCCGCCGAAGCGGGGTCCCAGATCGTGGCGGCGATGTAGCGGGTTTCGTTGGGATTGTCGTTCCAATAGTAAACGGTCACCACGTTGCCGTCGGGCCGCTGGACGCTGCGCGGATAGCCCAAGTCGCGCCCGCCGCCGCCCGCGCGCAAGGTGATTTCAGCGCCCCAGGTCCGCCCGCCGTCGCGGCTCAGCTTGGCCCGCATGCCGAACGGTCGGGCGCGCACGCCGTACGTGATGCAAATTCGCCCGTCGTCGAGCACCAGCATCGCCGCCGGGTTGCCTTCGCCCGTGTCGGCCACCGCGGCATCGCCGAGCGACCAGGTCTCGCCGTCGTCTGGTGAGAACCAGGCTTCGAGCCAACTTTTGTCGCCGTCCCGCACGCGCACCGCGGACAGCAACTCGCGGTTCCCCAAGCGCACGGTCGAGGGCATGATCGCATAGCCGGGCTGCTCCGGGGTGATCCAGCCCACGAACGCCCACGTCTTGCCGCCGTCGGTCGTGCGCGCACAAAAGGGGCGTCCCTCGCGGCCGTTCGTCTTCGAGGCCGTCAGAAACACCAGGCAGCCGCGCGGACCGTTTGCGATGTAATCGGTGCGGGCCGCGATGCCTTTCTGACCGAGCATCGGGAATTTGAACGGGCCGGCCCAATCGTGCCCGCGGTCGGTCGAGTAATAGAACCGCGACATGCCGCCGTGGTTGTTGCTCATGCGGATCGTCATGGCGAAATCGGGATGCGTAAAGTCGATTCCGCCGGGACAGTCGGTCCACGGTTTGTCGATCACGCCGGGCACCTCGGTTCCGTGCAGTCCGGGGCCGCGGGGAACGAGCGCCCCCCGTTTCGCCGGGTTCTCGATCGTCCAGGTCAGCCCGCCGTCGGTGCTGCGGGCCAACAGGTGTTCCTCGGGCCGGCCGTGGTCGATCGCGTGCCGCGCGGGGCCGTTGTCTTTGTAGTAGCCGGCGCTAAAGCCCACGAGCATCTCGTCGCCCCACGACCACATTCCGTGGTTGGCCGGCCATCCGCCAAAGCGTCCCGGCTCGTGATACACGTCGACGTGCCGGGCCTCGAGCGCCGACGTCGGTCGAGACCCCCCAATCATGCCCACGGCTGCCAGCACGCAGAATAGATAGCGCATGGCCGTATTATTGCTGCCCCGCGGGGCAACCTCAACGCTTCTTGCACGCCGCGGGCGGCTGCTGCACAATTTGAGTCCACAAATACGGTCGACTGCACGGTGCCACGCGCGGCTGGTCCATCCGTGCCGTCGGCGCTGCTCGACAAGGGCAGTGGCACCCGACTTGTCGGACTACCTGACCATCAAGGAGTTTACGGCGATGCCCAAATACGTGATCGAACGCGAAATGCCGGGGGCCGGTTCGCTCTCGCGCGAGCAGCTCAAAGCCGCCTCCCAGACCTCCTGCGGCGTGCTTGGCGAGCTGGGCCCGAAGATTCAATGGGTCCAAAGCTACGTGACCGACGACAAGATCTACTGCGTGTACATCGCGCCGAACAAGCAGTTGATTGAACAGCACGCCAGGCAAGGCGGCTTTCCGGCCAATCGGATCTCGGAAGTCAAGGCCATGATCGATCCGACGACGGCCGAATCGTAGCCGGAAAAAAAGCGGGCCCGCGCCTGGGGCGGGCGTGGGGGGGGGCCCGCTTTCCATCCTGGCGAAAAAATGCTCGATTCTGGGGGGTTACCTCAATTCAAGCAGGGACGACGGACGCCGCCCGGGGACCTTTTCCTTTGGATGTTTGTCCTTCTTCGATGGTATATTCGACGCGCTGACCTTCGGTCAAATCGTCGAACGCCTGATCGGCGACCGTCGAATGGTGAAAGAAGACGTCCTGTCCACTATCGGTCTGAATGAAACCGAAGCCCTTCTCCTGCACCAGCTTTTTGATCTTACCTGACGCCATACAAAAGCTCTCCCTCCACGCATCACATCAATTAGTTCGAGGATGACAACCGTGGACATTGCCCCCCCGAATTCACTTTTCATAGAACGCCTCATGATACACCACAAACGGGACCTGAACAGATCAACGTTCGTTAAAATTTGCAACTTTTTGGGGGGAGGGTGGCTACCTGTTGGTCTAGGCAGAGTCCGCGGAGTTTAGCGCTTGGCCACGGACAGACACGTTTAGCCAGCCGAGCATCGCTCGGCGGCATCCGCATCGTCGGGCCGTTACCCACACATTTCCAGGGACATGCACCCCCGCCCGGCTACCGACGCGTGCCATGCGCTTCGCGCGGTTTCAGCACGCCCGCATGCCGCCGCGGGTCGAGCTGCCCCTTTCGGCGCCGGCATCGGCAGGTTCATGGCGATCCGCCGAAGCAACCCGACCTGTGTTCCCGGCCGGCTCGACCGTTATCACGACGTTCTTGAATGCCGGGGTCCGCGACGCCGGGTCGCAATGACGCGGCACCAGCACGTTGGCTTCCGGATAATAGGCAAGCGCGTTGCCGGGCCGAATCTTGTCGAATGCCCGCGCGAGCACGTTCATCGTGCCGGCTTCGCTGCGGACCGTCACCGGCGCATCGCCTTTCAGGCCCAGCCGGGCCAGGTCGAGTGGGTGAATCAGGATCACGTCGCGGCGGTCCTGCCCGCGGTACAGATCCTCCTCTTCGTACACGACCGTATTGAACTGCCCCTCGCTGCGCACGGTCATCAGCCGCAGGGTGTCGCCGGCTGCCGACAACTCGGGCAACGGGTGCACGTGCAATCGGGCCCTGCCGCTGGCCGTGGGAAATCGCGGTTCGTCCAGTCGGCGGCCCGAAATGCGAAATTCCTTTTTCGTGCGATCGATTTCCAGGATCTTTTCCCAGCCGGGGATCACCGCCCCGATGGCTTCGCGGATCCGGCCGGAGTGGGCGAGGCGGTCCCAATCGATCGGGCCCCTAACTCCCACGACGCGGCGAGCCAACCCGGCGATGATCTCGATTTCGCTTTTTGGACCGTCGTGCCGGCGCGGGCCGCCGTCACTGTAGCGCACGTAGCTGAACATCGATTCCTGGGTCGTCGGCTGCGGCTCTTCGTCGCGCGCCAGCACCGGCAGGATCATCGTCTCCCGCGCCAGCCCGTGGGCATGACCCGTGTTAAGCGTCGTGTTGAGGTATACCACGAGGTCGAGTTTCCCGATCGCACGGGCCGTGAAGTTGGCATCGGGATTCGAGCCGTACAGGTTTCCGCCCAAGCAAAACCCGAATCTCAGTTGTCCGTCGGCGGCGGCGTGTATGCAGCCGAGCGTGTCCAACCCCGGCGCGATCGGCAATTGGACGCCGAAGTGATTCTCGAGCCGCTTGAGAACCGCGTCCTTCAGCGCGGGCGTGACGCCCACCGAGCCCATTCCCTGCACGTTCGAATGACCGCGAATCGGCAGCAATCCGGCGTGCGGCCGCCCGACCATGCCGCGCACGAGGGCCAGGTTGGCGATCGCCTGCACATTGGCCACGCCGTGCACGTGGTGCGTGATGCCCATCGTCCAGGAGAAGACGGCGCTGGTGGCGGCGGCGTAACGGCGGGCCACTTCGTCGATCGTGGCCCGGTCGACCCCCGATTTGGTGCAGATTTCATCCCACGACAGCCCGCGCAAGTGTTTTTGGAGCTCGTCCCAACCGTCGCAATGGTTCTCGAGGAAATCGATGTCCGCGGCTCCCATTTCGTCGATCCGTTTGGCGACGCCGGTCACCAGCGCCAGGTCGCCCCCGATGTGCGGCTGCACGTACTGGCTGGCGATCTTCGAGCCGAACAGCAGGCTGCGCACGTCGCTGGGGACGGCAAAGTTGACCATCCCGGTCTCAATCACGGGATTGATGACGATCACCTCGGCCCCTTTGCGGCGCAGCAGGGCGAGCGTGCGCATCAAGCGCGGATGATTGCTGGCCGGATTGCCGCCGATGACGAACACCAGGTCGGCCTCGTCGATATCCTCCAGTGCCACGCTCGCCGTTGGGACGCCGATGGCACTGGTGAGCCCCACGCCGCTGGCCTGGTGGCAGTAATAGCTGCAGTTGTTGACGTTATTGGTGCCGTACAGCCGGGCGAAGACCGAGAGCAGGAATCCGGCTTCGTTGGAGCTGCGGCCGCTGGCATACCAAAAGCTTTCGCGCGGGGAGATTTCGGCCAGCTTGCCGGCGATCCGATCGAGCGCTTCCTCCCACCCGATGGACACGTAATTTTGCGCCCCCGCTTCGAGCACTAGCGGCGTGGTTAGCCGCCCGCAACGTTCCAGCTCGCGCGGCGTGAAGGCCCGCAACTGGGCGAGCGAGTAGGTTTCGAAGAAGTCGCCGCGCACGGCTCCTTGCATGTCGGCGGCCATGGCTTGCAGCGATTTTTTGCAGACCTCGGGAAAATGGCCCGCTTCGTTGACCATTCCGCCCGCCTGCCCGCCCATGCCCAGCGCGCAGGTTTTGCAGGTATTCTTGGTGCGCATCGCCTTCCAAAGTTTGACGATGCCGCCCACCTCGCGCGCCTTGCGGAGCGTATACCAGACCGCCGGCCAGCCGCCGCCCCGTTTGACTTGTTTCATCATCTTCGTTTCCACGCCGCGCGCCCCATGCACGAAAACGGCCGCCACGGACCGTGCTTGCTTCTCACACAATTCTAACGCACGATCAACTGCCAACGAACCCGTTCAGCCCCCGGATTTGCCGGGGGCTGAACAACACGCGCAATAGAACTCGCGCTAGTGTCCTGAGTTGTTAATACGTTTACAAACCTTTTTGATCCGCGACAGG